>NZ_LT907982.1:2884500-3205000 GCF_900230215.1 Jatrophihabitans sp. GAS493
GCGGGGCCATCGGGCTGGAGGCGCTGTCGCGGGGAGCTGCTCAGGCGACGATGGTAGAGCGCACCCGCGCGGCCGCACAGGTTCTGCGGGCCAACGTGGCGGCCGTCGGACTGCCCGGCGCCGAGGTAGTGGAGCAGCCGGTCGAGCTCTATCTCAGCAGCTCGATCTCGCCTGGCCCGGAGCAGCAGCCGCGCTCCGGGTTCGATCTGGTGGTGGCCGATCCGCCCTACGCGATGCCCCGGGGCGACCTGGATCCGGTGCTGGCCGCCCTCTGTCGTCCCGGTTGGCTAAGCCCCGATGCCATCGTCGTGGTCGAGCGTTCCGCCCGTGGCCCGGCACTGGTGTGGCCACCGGCACTGGAGCAGATCAAAGCGAAGCGCTATGGCGAGGCGGCGCTTTGGTACGGTCAGCAGCGATGACTGAATCAGCCTTGGTTCGACGCGCAATCTGTCCGGGGTCCTTCGACCCCGTGACCAACGGTCACCTGGACATCATCGGCCGATCAGCCGCTCTCTACGATGAGCTGGTCGTCGCCGTCTTCGTCAACCAGTCGAAGTCGTCGATGTTCTCGGTGGACGAACGCATCGACATGCTCACCGAGGCAACTGTCGCCTACCCGAACGTCCGGATCGAAGCCTTTCAAGGCCTGGTCGTCGACTACTGCCGAGCGCACGACATCCCGGTGATCGTCAAGGGTCTGCGGGCGGTCAGCGACTTCGACTACGAGCTGCAGATGGCCCAGATGAATCGGAACATGGCCGGCGTCGACACACTCTTCATGCCGACCAATCCCGAGTACAGCTTCCTGGCCTCCAGCCTGGTCAAGGAGATCGCGAACTGGAGCGGCGACGTCAGCGCGCTGGTCCCGCCCCATGTGCTGCAGCGCTTGGCCGAACGAGCGAAGCACCACCAGCGAGCGACCGATGAGTGATCAGGCGCTGCGCCGGGCGGACGAGCTGCTCACCGAGCTGGTCGAGATCGTGGAGACCGCACGGGCGGTCCCGATGTCCTCCTCCTGCGTCATCGGGCGCGAGCACGTCCTGGACATTCTCGACGATCTGCGCGACGTAATGCCGCCAGAGATGGCCGAGGCCAGGCGGGTAGTGGCTCAGCGCGATGATCTGCTCCGTTCGGCGACCGAGACGGAAGCACTCGCGCGGAGTCAGAGCGAGCAACTCGTGCGTGACAGCCGGGAGGCGGCCGAACGCGCCGCCGATCAGATAGTGGCCGACGCCCGGACCCAGGCTGAGCAACTGCTGACCATCGCCCAGCAGCAGGCCTACGAACTCGTGGAGAGTGGCCGGGCTGAGCACGGCCGGCTGGTGTCGGCCACCTCGGTTCATCACGCCGCCGCCGAGCAGGCCGAGCAGTTGCGAGCCGAGACCACGGCCGAGGCCAAGGCCGTGCGTCGGCAGGCCCAGGTCGAGGCCTCTGACATTCGCAGTGACGCCGAACGGGCCTCCCGCACCATGCGCCTGGAGAGCGACGGCTACGCGGATCGAACGCTGGTAGACCTGATCGAGGTGCTGCGCAAGGCCGCAGTCACCGCCGAACAGGGGCGCCGCGCCCTGGCCGCCCGTCGTGATACCCCTCCTCCGGTCGGTTCTGAGCCGGCCTCGGTGGCGGATCCAGCCGCCCCGACCGTGGCCCCGACCGTGGCCCCGAGCACAGCCGATGCACCAGCGGAGTCGGACGCCCCGGTCACCCAGCCGGCGGCAGATGCGACAGCATCGGCGGATGACCTCCCCGGCCGGGCGGAGCCGGCGACCGAGAAGTAGCCGCTCAGTGGCCGATTAGCAGCCAGCGTCTGTGGTGGGTTAAGCTGACTCTCGGCCTCAATTCGACCGGGCCAGTAAACGCATGCCTGAGAAAACGACACCGAAGCACCTCGACCCCCGCGCACCGCTGGTTCTCGATACCCGAGATCTTGGCCGCCGCCCCGGGGCCATGCTCCCGCTTCAGCGTCGTGTTCCCGCGCCTGCGGGGCTGGCTCTGGACCTCGTCGGGGTCGCTGAAGGTGCAACACTCACGCTCGATCTGCAGATGCAGTCGGTCACCGAAGGTGTGCTGATTACCGGCACGGTGTCCGCTCCGTTGCAGGGCGAGTGTGGCCGTTGCCTGGAGGCGATCGACGATGAGCTCGCCGCTGAGATCTGTGAGATGTTCGCCTATCCGGAGAGCACCACGGATGACACCAGCGAGGAAGACGAGGTCTACCGGATCGTCGACGATCTACTCGACCTCGAACCGGTAGTGCGTGACGTGGTGGTACTGGGCCTGCCCATGACCCCGCTCTGTCGGCCGGACTGTGCCGGGCTCTGCCCCACCTGTGGGGTTGCCCTGGACGATCTGCCGGCTGATCACACGCACGACACGGTCGATCCTCGGTGGGCGGCACTTGCCGCGTTCGCTACCGAGGAGCGCTCGTCGCAAGACCGTTCAGCTCCAGCCGTGTCGGAGTCGGACACCCAGCAGTAGGCACGTCGCTCAACCAGATCGCAGATCGAGCGACGCGCCACCCGTGCAAACGAATCAGGAGTATCGACGTGGCCGTACCCAAGCGCAAAATGTCGCGCAGCAACACCCGTGCCCGGCGTTCGCAGTGGAAGACCACTGCCGTGACGCTGGTGACCTGCCCGAACCGTGCGTGTGGTGAGCAGAAGCTCCCGCACACCGCCTGTGCCAACTGCGGCCAGTACGACGGGCGCCAGGTCCTCGCGGTTTAAGGCTCGTTCGGTATATGGGCGTCACGGGTTCTGAACCGGTCGACCAGTCCGAACTGGCGGCAGAGCTCGGGGTTACTTTGGACCCCGAGCTGCTTCGGCGCGCCCTGACGCACCGCTCGTACTCGTACGAGAACGGCGCGCTGCCACATAACGAACGACTCGAATTTCTCGGCGACTCCGTCCTCGGCGTCGTGATCACCGAGACGCTGTACCGCACCCATCCCGATCTGCCGGAGGGGAAGCTGGCCAAGCTGCGCTCCTCCGTCGTGAACATGCGTGCGCTGGCCGGCGTGGCCCGCGGCATCGGCGACGAAGGCCTCGGCTCCTTCGTGCGGCTGGGACGCGGGGAAGAGGCGACGGGTGGCCGGGACAAGACGAGCATCCTGGCTGACACCCTGGAGGCGATCCTGGGTGCGATCTACCTCGAGCACGGGCTCACCGAGGCCGAACGGGTTATTCACATGCTCTTCGACCAGATCGTCAGCGAGGCGGCCAATCACGGCGCCGGTCTGGACTGGAAGACCAGCCTGCAGGAGTTGACCGCGCAGCTGTCGATCGGTGTTCCCGAATACGTGATCTCCTCCGCTGGTCCCGATCACCTCAAGACCTTCACCGCGCAGGCCAGCGTCCAGGGAGAGCTCTTCGACGCCTGCCAGGGGCGTAACAAGAAGGAGGCCGAGCAGGCCGCGGCTGAGGCCGCCTGGCGCGTGCTGGCCGAGCGGAACGTCACCGCCGCCGACACGGTTGCGCAGCCTTAGTTCTACGCCGCTGATCCGATGTCGCTGATCCGATGTCACTGATCTGAACGCGCTGACCCACGTCGCCGATGCCTGAACTCCCCGAAGTTGAGACCGTTAGAGCCGGACTTGAACGCTGGATCGTCGGTCGCACGATCGAGAGTGTCGAGGTCTCCCACCCTCGCGCAGTGCGCCGTCATCTTCCCGGCGCAGTCGATTTCTCCTCTCGTCTGGCCGGCCGGACGGTGGCGCGAGTGCGCCGGCGCGGCAAGTACCTCTGGCTGGAGCTGGCCGACTCCGATCTCTGCGTGGTCGGCCATCTCGGTATGAGTGGTCAACTGCTCATCCAGCCACCCGAAGCCCCGGACGAGCGGCACCTGCATGTTCGAGTGCGCTTCACCGACTCCGGATCGCAGCTGCGCTTCGTCGATCAGCGGACCTTCGGCGGCCTCATGTTGGACGAGCTGCGGCCGGCGGTCGATCTGGCCGGCGACACGGTGCCGGGCCAGATCTCCCACATCGCTCGGGATCCGCTTGACCCGGCCCTGGATGAGGCGGCGCTGCGCCGGCGGATGCGTGCCCGCAGCAGCGCCATCAAGCGCACCCTGCTCGACCAGAGCATCCTCTCCGGCGTCGGGAACATCTACGCCGACGAGTCGCTCTGGCGTTCTCGTCTGCACCCGGAGCAGCTCACCTCCCGGTTGAACGCCCCGCAGTTTCAACGGCTGCTGAGCGACGTACGGGACGTGCTCAACGAGTCGCTCGTGGCCGGCGGAACTTCGTTCGACTCCCTCTACGTGAACGTCAACGGAGAGAGTGGCTACTTCGATCGCACGCTGAACGCCTACGGTCGCGAGGATGAGCCGTGCCGGCGCTGTGGGACCGCGATCCGGCGGGTGTCGTTCATGAACCGCTCCAGTTTCTTCTGCCCGGCCTGTCAGCGGACGCCCAGACGCGTGCCGGGACCGGCCCGCGGCTGAGGGCCTGTGGACGGCTGATAATCGCTGGAGGCACAACACCTAGTGCCGGCGGCGGTTGTTGACCAGATGATGTGCGAGTGGGACCATTGACAGACGTACGGGACAGCTGCGCGCGAGAAATCTGCGTCGCGCCCCTTCTCGTTGCGTCACACGAACTCACTTCCTCGTCGTGGGTGCCCGTTCCTCTGGGCCGTGATGGGGTCCTGTGTCGTGAACAAGATCGGTAGTCAGAGACAGATGTGGCCGGTGTTCACCCGAGCCACCCGTGAAGTTGGAAGGCAGTCACATGGCGCGCGCATTGTTGGGATACGTCGGCAGCGGATCAGAGCAGTTGCTCGTTCTGGAGGCCGCGCAACTGCGACGTCGGGTTCAGGCCCTTGAAGCTGAGGTCGCCGAGCTACGGGCCCAGCTGGCCGAAGGAATCGACTCGTCGATGGATCTTGAGCTGCACCGTTTCACCGAAGCGGCCGAGCCTGTTCTTGCCTGAACGTTGACGCGATAGATTGACCCGGTCCCCGGGTGGGGCTGTTATTCGCGTCACGCTGATTCAGGAGATTCGTGCACCTCAAGTCGCTGACACTGCGGGGCTTCAAGTCCTTCGCATCGGCCACCACGCTGCGTTTCGAGCCGGGCATCACCGCCGTCGTCGGACCCAACGGCTCAGGTAAGAGCAACGTCGTCGACGCGATCGCGTGGGTACTCGGCGAGCAGGGCGCCAAGGCGCTACGCGGCGGCAAGATGGAGGACGTCATCTTCGCCGGCACCGCCGGTCGTGCGCCGCTCGGGCGCGCTGAGGTCACGCTCACCATCGACAACGCCGACGGCAAGCTGCCGATCGACTACACCGAAGTCTCGATTACCCGGCGGATGTTCCGCGACGGTGCCAGCGAGTACGAGATCAACGGGGAATCGGCCCGCCTGCTCGACATCCAGGAACTGCTCTCCGACTCCGGCATCGGGCGTGAGATGCACGTCATCGTCGGCCAGGGGCAGCTCGACGCGGTGCTGCAGGCCCGGCCCGAAGACCGCCGCGGCTTCATCGAAGAGGCCGCCGGGGTACTCAAGCACCGCAAGCGCAAAGAGAAGGCCATCCGCAAGCTGGACGCGATGCAGGCCAACCTCACCCGACTGGGAGATCTCACCAGCGAGTTGCGCCGGCAGTTGAAGCCGCTGGGAAAGCAGGCCGAGATCGCCCGCCGCGCCGCCGGGGTCCAGGCCGAGCTGCGGGATTCGCGGCTGCGCCTGCTGGCCGACGATCTGGCCACCCTGCGCGTCGAACTGGACCGGGAGGTGGCCGACGAGGAATCGATCCGGGCCCACCGGGGTCAGGTCGAGACCGACCTGGCCCAACTCCGGGGCCGCGAAACCGAGCTGGAGTCGGCGCTGGCCGCCGACGCGCCCCTGGTCACCCGTACGCAGGAGACCTGGTACCGGCTCTCGGCGCTGGAGGAGCGCTTCCGGGGCACCGCGTCGCTCGCGGCCGAACGAGCCCGGCACCTCGGAGCGGAGCCCGATCAGGATCGTCGGGGCCGCGACCCGGAGGCGATGGAGGCTGACGCCGCTCGTGTCCGCGACGAGGAGTCGGGCCTGCAGTCCGAGCTGGACGCCGCCCGGGCCGCCCTCGCCGCCGAGGTGACAGATCGTCAGGAGCAGGAGCGGCAGCTCTCCGCCGCGGAGCAGGCGCTCGTCGTCGCCGCTCGCGCCGTCGCCGATCGACGCGAAGGACTGGCCCGCCTCACCGGTCAGGTCAATGCATTGCGGGCCCGTTCCACGGCCGCGGCCCAGGAGATCGAACGCCTCAACCTCGCCGCCGGTCAGGCCCGCGAGCGAGCGGAGCAGGCCCAGACCCAGCTGCATCAGGTGCACGGCGAGGTCGGTGCGCTCGATGAGGGTGAGGTCGACCTGGACGAGCAGCACGAGAGCGCGGTCGCTGCGTTCGAGAAGATCGACGCCCGCGTCACCGAGCTGACCGAGGCATTCCGAACCGCTGAACGGGAGTCCTCAACCTGGACCACCCGCCGGGACGCGCTGGCTCTTGGCCTCAATCGCAAGGATGGCGCCGGGGCACTACTGGCCGCTGGATCCGAGCTGCCCGGAGTACTCGGATCGGTCGCCGCCCTGCTGAGCGTCGAGCACGGCCACGAAGCGGCGCTGGCGGCCGCGCTCGGAGTCGTCGCGGACGCCGTGGCCGTGAGCTCCGGGCACGACGCCACCTCCGCACTGGAGCTGCTGAAGAGCACCGACGCCGGTCGAGCCGGTCTGCTGATCGGTGGCCCCCTACCCAGCTCAGTGCCGAGCTCGACCACCGCGATCGACCGGTCGGGCTGGCCGGCCCTGCCCGACGGTGCCGTCTGGGCCAGTGATGTGGTCCGGGCGCCCGAGGCACTGCGTGCGGCGGTGGCCGAGGCGCTGCAGCTAGTGGCCGTCGTGCCGGATCTGCAGATGGCTCAGCGATTGGTCGCGGCGGCACCGGCCGTCCGTGCCGTGACGACGGCTGGAGATGTGCTCGGGACGACCTTCGCGATCGGCGGCTCGGCCTCGGCGCCGAGCGCCATCGAGATTCAGGCCGCCGTTGACGAGGCGGCCCAGAAAGCAGAAGAGGCGACCGCGGCCCACCTGCGCTTCGGCGCCGAACTGAACGACGCCCGGGCCGAACTCGACCGGGCGCGGAGCGCGGTGCAGACGGCGCTGGCCGCCCTGAACGAATCGGATGCCCGGCTGTCTGCGGTGGCCGAGACGCTGGCGGAACTCGGACAGCGCGAACGGTCGGCCATCGCCGAGGCTGAGCGGCTGGACCACGCGCGTTACGAGGCCGAGCAGGCCCGCGACCGCGACCTCGCCGGTCTCTCCGAACTCGAGGAGCGGCTGGAGGCAGCTGAGCACGTCCCTGACGACTCCGACGACCTCGGTACCGACACCCGCGACCAGTTGCGCGGCGCCGTCGCCGCCGCCCGTCAGCGCGAGATGGAGGCCCGGCTGAGCGTGCGCACCGGCGAGGAGCGGGTACGCGCGCTGAGCGGCCGCGCCGACCAGTTGATGCGGGCGGCCGAAGTGGAGCGCGCTGCGCGGATCCGGCAGCAGGAAGCAAGAGTGGCCCGGGCTCGCGGCGCGGTCATCGCGCGGGCCGTCCACGAGGGCGCGGAGCAGGCCCTGGCTAAAGTTGTTAGCTCGGTCGCTCAGGCCCAGCGCGAGCGCGACGAGGTACAGCAGGCCCGAGTCGTACGCGAGGGCGAGTTGCTCGCCCTGCGCGGTCGCAGCCGCCAGCTCGACGAGCAGCTGAATCAGCTCACCAACGCGGTGCACCGGGACGAGATCGCCCGCGCTGAGCAGCGTCTGCGCATCGAGCAACTGGAGACCCGTGCCGTCGAGGAGTACGGCGTCGAGGTGCACGACCTGATCGCTGAGTACGGGCCGGATCAGCCGACGCCGCCGAGCTCGCTGGAGATGGCTGAGTACGAGTTGGCCGCCGAGCGGGGCGAGGAGGTCGCCGCACCCCAGCCGTCGCCGTTCCACCGGCCAACCCAGGAGAAGCGGGCGGCTCGGGCCGATCGGGAGCTGGCCCTACTCGGCAAGGTGAACCCGCTGGCGCTGGAGGAGTTCGCCGCGCTCGAGGAGCGCCACCAGTTCCTGGCGACCCAGCTCGAGGACCTGAAGGCGACCCGTCGGGATCTGCTAACCGTGGTGAAGGAGGTGGACGACCGCATTCTGGAGGTCTTCACCAGCGCCTACCACGACGTCGCCCGCGAGTTCGAGGTCGTCTTCGCAACGCTCTTCCCCGGTGGGGAGGGGCGACTGATCCTCACCGAGCCCGACGACATGCTGCTCACCGGCATCGACATCGAAGCGCGCCCGCCCGGCAAGAAGGTGAAGCGCCTGTCGCTGCTCTCCGGTGGTGAGCGGTCGCTGACCGCGGTGGCGCTGCTGGTAGCGATCTTCCGGGCCCGTCCTAGTCCGTTCTATGTCATGGACGAGATCGAGGCGGCCCTGGACGACGTGAACCTCGGTCGCCTGATCGCCCTCATCGGCGAGCTGCGGGCCAGCAGCCAGATCATCATCATCACGCATCAGAAGCGCACGATGGAGGTGGCGGATGCTCTCTACGGAGTCACCATGCGCGGCGACGGAATCACCCAGGTGATCAGCCAACGTCTGCATGACTCGGACCGGGTGAGCGTCGGCGCCTCCTAACGCCGATCTGACCGGATCTGCGTCACAGCCGGTAGCGATTTCAGCAAGCTCATAGGTCTTTCGCTTAGGGTGGTGCTGTGACTTCTCTTCGACTGCGCCACCGGCGCCGCCTGCTCATCTCGGTTTCGATCGCCGCCGCTGTGGCTCTCCTGGCCACCGGCTGCACTTCATCGAAGTCGGACAACAACGCCGCGGCGCAGACGACCGGTACCACCGACTCGGCCTCCACCTCTGCGGCGAGCGCCACCCCGACTCCGGCCCCGACGGCAACGCCGACCCCGGCCGGCAAGCCGGTGCACATCTCCTCGGTCGAGTCCGATGGATCGGTCTGGGGTGTCGGCATGCCGATCATCCTCAAGTTCAACGTCGCCCCCAAGACGTCGACCGACTTCCTGAAAGCCACCACGGTCACCGTGAACGGGCAGCCGGCCAACGGCGCCTGGTACTTCGAGGACTCCTCGTCCTTCCCCGGCACCGTGATGGAGGCGCACTACCGTCCGAAGACCTACTGGCCGGCCAACGCCAGGATCGTCATGACGGCGAATACCAAGGACGTGAGCGCCGGTGCCGGGCTCTACTTCGACGACAACTTCAGCCTCTCGATGGCAACCAGCGATGCGCGCATCGGCGTCGTGGACGCCGTCAGCCTGCAGATGACGGTCACTCTCAACGGGGCGCGATGGGGCACCTTCCCGGTCTCGCTCGGCTCGGAGAAGACACCCACGCAGAACGGCACGAAGGTGATCATGGAGAAGGGCGCCGTGGTCCGCATGACCGGCCCCGGCTACGACGAGTGCTGCGTCAAATGGACTCAGCGACTCACCTACGGCGGCGAGTATCTGCATGCGGCTCCGTGGAACACCAAGAACCTCGGCAAGCGCAGCACCTCCAACGGATGCACCAACCTCTCGACCGACAACGCCAAGAAGCTCTATAGCTTCCTGCAGCAGGGCGACCCGATTCAGTACCCGAACGCCAACGGCCCGGCGATGAAGATCGGTGACGGCTACGGCGACTGGAACGTGCCGTGGCCGGTCTACTCGGCCGGTGGCGCCCTCCTCACGCACACCTGAGCGAGCGGCGCGGCTCGTACCGCAGGGTCGAGTCGAGCGCGCCGAAATGTACTAGCGGCAAGGGACGGTCACGGCGACTGGAAGAATGGTCGCCGTGACCTACCTGTGGATCTCTCTGGCCATCGTCCTGCTCGCCGTGGTGGCGGTGGCGACGTTTCTCGCAGTCCGCGGACGACGCGGGTCGGCGGTACCGCCGCCGGCGCCGGGGGTCGACTACCGACCAGGGGTCGGTGACGACGCCGAGGAGCCGAGGGATGCTCCGAAACGGTCGATCACCACGATCGCCAATCTGCCGGACCTCGATGTTCCTACCGCACCGCCGGCCACTCCCGTCCCCGCCGTACCGCCGGTTACCGCCGCGCCCGAGCTCGATGTCCCGGAGGAGACCGGTGGGCGCCTGCTTCGGCTCCGTTCTCGTCTGGCCCGGTCGCAGAGCTCGCTCGGGCGGGGTCTGCTCTCGGTACTCTCTCGGGAGAATCTCGACGACGACGCGTGGGATGAGATAGAAGAGTCGCTGCTGATGGCCGACGTGGGCGTGGCGGCGACCACGGAGATCGTCGATCATCTCAAGACCCGCACCAAGGTGCTCGGCACGCGTAGCCAGGGTGAGCTCAGGGCGCTGCTGGCCGAGGAACTGGTGACTGCGCTGCAGCCGGAGCTTGATCGGTCTTTGAAGACGACTCCACACGCCGATCGTCCGGCGGTGCTGATGGTAGTGGGGGTCAACGGCACCGGGAAGACGACGACCTGCGGAAAGTTGGCACGCGTGCTGGTGGCCGATGGCCGTTCGGTCCTGCTGGGCGCCGCCGACACTTTCCGCGCCGCGGCCAGCGAGCAGTTGGCGACCTGGGGGGACCGCGTCGGCGCCCGCACAGTACGTGGCCCCGAGGCGGCCGACCCGGCCAGTGTCGCCTTCGACGCGCTGAAGCAGGGCACCGAGGCGAGGGTCGACACCGTGCTGATCGACACCGCTGGCCGGCTGCATACCAAGGTCGGGCTGATGGACGAGCTCGGCAAGCTCAAGCGGGTCCTGGAGCGGCAGGCGCCGGTGGACGAGACCCTGCTCGTCCTTGACGCCACCACCGGGCAGAACGGGCTCACTCAGGCGAAGGTCTTCACCGAGGTCGTCGATGTCACCGGGATCGTGCTGACCAAGCTGGACGGCACGGCCAAGGGCGGAATTGTGATCAGCGTGCAGCGGGCCCTGGGGGTGCCGGTCAAGTTGATCGGGCTAGGGGAGGGGCCGGACGACCTGGCCCCATTCGACCCCGAACAGTTCGTCGACGCTCTACTTGGCGAAACCCTTTAGCTTCGAATTCAAATCCCGACTCGCCGGTATGGTCACGCACCCGCCGAGCGCCGGAACTACGGGCTTGACGACACAGATGAACCTCTCGGCTACACACTGAAGCCAAAGCGGCGATATGCGTTATTTGTGAACAGTGTCGTACGCCACCCGGGCACTCGGTTACACGGACGAAACGTAGCGGTGCGCGTTCCTTAACAGGCGAGCAAGACCCTTTGGCAAGCGCGCACTTCTGCGCGTCAATCCATTCTTCAACGGACCCAAGGGAGAGCCCCTGTGTCGCAATTGTTACTAGCGGCTGACGCGCCGGTATTCGCCGTCGATACCGGCAACACGGCGTGGATGCTTACATCCGCTGCGCTGGTGTTGCTGATGACCCCCGGCCTTGCCTTCTTCTACGGCGGCATGGTGCGCGTCAAGAACGTGCTGAACATGCTGATGATGAACTTCATCTGTATGGCCGTCGTCTCAGTCCTCTGGACCTTCTACGGGTTCTCCATCGCCTTCGGCACCTCGAAGGCGAATGGTCTCTGGGGCTGGACGAGTCAGTTCGTCGGCCTCGGTAACCCGCAGGTACTCAACAGCGTCTGGACCTTCGGCGGTCTCGGCGGGACCATCGGCGACAAGATCCCGGACGGCGTTCTCACATCGAGCGTCCCCGTCCTCGTCTTCGCGATGTTCCAGCTCATGTTCGCCATCATCACGCCGGCGCTGATCTCCGGTGCCATCGCCGACCGCCCGAAGTTCTGGGCCTGGACGCTCTTCGTCGGCCTCTGGGTCACGATCGTCTACTTCCCGGTCGCCAACTGGGTCTTCGGTACCGGCTGGATCCTCAACAAGCTGCACGCTGAGGACTTCGCCGGTGGTACCGCGGTGCACATCAACGCCGGTGCCGCCGCGCTCGCCCTGATCTTCGTTCTGGGCAAGCGCAAGGGCTGGCGCAAGGATCCGATGAAGCCGCACAACGTGCCGTTCGTCATGCTCGGCGCCGGTCTGCTGTGGTTCGGCTGGTTCGGTTTCAACGCCGGTTCTGAGGGTGGTGCCGACCAGATCGCCGGCCTCGCCTTCACCAACACGACGGTGGCCACCGCGGCCGCCACCCTGGGTTGGCTGCTCGTCGAGCAGTTGCGTGATGGCAAGCCGACCACGATCGGTGCCGCCTCCGGTGCCGTCGCCGGCCTGGTTGCCATCACCCCGGCCTGTGCCTTCGTCAGCCCGATGGGTGGCATCATCATCGGCTTCATCGCCGGCATCATCTGTGCCCTCGCTGTCAGCCTGAAATTCAAGTTCGGTTTCGACGATGCACTCGATGTGGTCGGTGTCCACCTCGTCGGTGGAATCACCGGCACGCTTCTCATCGGCTTCCTCGGCTACGACCACGGCTACGGAACGCAGCGCGGTCTCTTCTACGGTGGCGGCCTCTCGCTGCTCGGTAAGCAGGCTCTGGCCGCTGGTGCGGTACTGGTCTTCTCCTTTGTTGTCGCGTTCATCCTTGGCAAGATCATCGATATGACGATCGGCTTCCGCGTGTCCGAGGAGGTCGAACTCGAGGGCCTCGACGAGAATGAGCACGCAGAGACGGCGTACAACTTCTCTGTGGTCACCGGTGGCGGCCTGAGCAGCAGCACGACGACGGCAACGAAAGAGAGCGTGTGAGCATGAAGTTGGTAACCGCGGTCATCAAGCCGTTCAAGCTCGATGACGTGAAGGCGGCGCTGGAAGTTCTGGGCGTGCAGGGCCTGACCGTCAAGGAAGTACAGGGATTCGGTCGCCAGCGTGGGCACACCGAGGTCTACCGGGGCGCGGAGTACACCGTGGACCTGGTGCCCAAGGTGAGCGTCGAGGTGCTCGTCGAAGACGCCGACTCCGAAAAGGTCGTCGACGCTATCGTGCAGGCGGCTCGTACCGGCAAGATCGGTGATGGCAAGGTGTGGGTCTCCTCAGTGGAGACCATCATCCGAGTCCGCACCGGTGAACGTGACGGCGACGCTCTCTAATAACGGTGACATCGTCTCACTCCGATAATGGTCTGAGTGGAGTCCGGGCTGGCGTTCTACGCCAGCCCGGACTTGTCGGTGAGCCCCTCCGGGACGCACTGACCTCGGGCTACGACCACTGGCTGGCCGAGCTCTGCGCTCCGCTGGCGAGCAAGTCGAACGTCGCGCTGGTCGCGGTGGGCGGGCTGGGCCGGCGCGACCTGGCTCCGTACTCCGACCTCGACCTGGTGCTCCTCTACGAGGGGAAGCTCGCCGACGTGGCCGCCTTGGCCGACGGCATCTGGTACCCGATCTGGGACAGCGGCGTCAGCCTCGACCACTCAGTGCGCACCGTCGACCAGGCAGTCGGCGTGGCCCGTGACGACCTCAAAGCGCTGCTCGGCCTGCTCGACATGCGACACATCGCCGGCGACCCCGGTCTGGCCGGCACGCTGCGCGAGCGGGTACTTGAGTTCTGGCGCGCCAACGTGCACAAACGGGCCGACGAACTGCATGAGCTCTCCAAGCAGCGCTGGCAGATCAGTGGT
The DNA here is from genome assembly GCF_900230215.1 of Jatrophihabitans sp. GAS493. NCBI lineage: Bacteria > Bacillati > Actinomycetota > Actinomycetes > Jatrophihabitantales > Jatrophihabitantaceae > Jatrophihabitans > Jatrophihabitans sp. GAS493. The sequence goes on from NZ_LT907982.1 coordinate 2,898,035, forward strand.
GACGCCGCGTTCCTGCTGGAGCCGAACCTGAAGGACTCGCGGGGCGGCCTGCGTGACGCCCAGTCGCTGCGCGCCCTGGCCCTGGCTCAAGTGGTCGACTACCCGGCCGACGTGCGAGCCGCGCAGTCCACGCTGCTGGACGTCCGCGGCGAGCTGCAGAGATTGACCCAGCAGGACAACGACATTCTCCGCCAGCAGGAGCAACCGACCATCGCCAAGGCGCTCGGCGGCGACGACTCCGACATGGTGCTACGCATGGTCAACGAATCCGCCCGAACCATCGACCGGGCGCTCGACCGGGCCTGGCGCCGAGTGGTGGCGCAGCGACCGCCCAGTCTGGTGACCTCGGCTCGCCGGCTGCTGCGCGGACCCTTCAGCGTCGCCCCGGAGCGGGAGCCGCTGGCCAAGGACCTGGTCTCGCAGGGGGGAGAGGTCGTGCTGGCCCGGGACGCAGACCCCTGGGCTGACCCGCTGCTCATCCTGAGAGCGGCCCGCGCCTCGGCCGAGAACGACCTCCCGCTGGCGCCATTTGCATTGGAACGGCTGGCGTCGGAATCCGCTCCGCTCCCGCGCCCCTGGCCGAAGGCCGCGCTGGATGACTTCGTCTCGGTCCTCAGCGCCGGCCGTCGAGGAGTCGCCGTGCTGGAGGCGCTCGACCAGGCGGGACTGCTGACCGGCCTCATCCCTGAGTGGGATGCCGTCCGTTTCCGGGCGCAGCACAACCCGGTGCACCGGTACACGGTCGATCGCCACCTCACCGAGACCGCGTCCCAGGCCTCGATGCTGACTCAGCGCGTTTCGCGGCCCGACCTGCTGCTTCTCGGCGCACTACTGCACGACATCGGCAAGGGCTTCCCGGGCGGTGATCACTCCGAGGTGGGCGCGGTGATCGCCGAGCGGATCGCCAATCGGATGGGGCTGAGCTACGGAGACTCGGCGACGGTGACGGCGCTGGTGCGGCATCACCTGCTGCTACCGAATACGGCAACCCGCCGCGACCTGGAGGACCCGGTGACCGTCGCAACGGTGGCCGAGGCCGTCTCCGGCTCGGGGGAGCTGCTCGATCTGCTGCATGCGCTCACCATCTCCGACGCGCTGGCCACCGGACCAGCCGTCTGGGGCGACTGGAAGTCGGGGCTGGTCAACGACCTGGTGGCCCGTACCCACGCCATGCTCGGTGGCGCGACCCAGCGACTGGAGCATGTTCTCGACGACCGCGGGACGAAGCTGGCGACGGCCGGTGTGCTGGCCGTTCAGGTGCTGGATGAGGAGGTGCTGGTCGCCGCTCCGGACTCACTCGGCGTGCTGTCGAAGGCGGCCGGTGTGCTGGCCCTGCACTCGCTGGACGTTCGTTCGGCCTCGATTCATACCCAGGACGGCATGGCGGTGAACACCTTCGTCGTCGTGCCTCGCTTCGGTTCGGTTCCGGAGGCCGCCATCGTGCGGGGAGATCTGGCCCGGGCGTTGGAGGGCACGCTGGGGCTCGCCGACCGGCTCAGCGCCAAGGAGCGGGCCTACCGGCGCCGGGACGACTCCGCCGATGAGCCACCGCGCATCTATTGGTTCGACGATGCCGCCACCGACGCAACCGTTCTCGAGATCAGGACCCGGGACGCGATCGGACTGCTGTATCGGGTCACGTCCACCCTGGAACGGTTCGGCGTCGACATCCGGTCGGCCCGTCTCTCCTCCCTCGGCGGAGCGGTGGTGGACGCGTTCTACGTCACCGATCCGGACGGCAATCGGATCGCCGAGGCGAATCGGCGCCCGATCGAAGAGGCCCTGCTTTCGGTCTAGTTCGTACGGGGATCTTTGATATTCCGCACAGGCGCACCCGCGCACGTGTGCACTGGCAAACGGTAATCTGTATGCAGCTCACCGCTCTTCCGGGCCGACGTCGTCCCGCTGCCTGTCCCGCACGACTCCCGGAGGCCAGTGGATATGGTGCCACCCACCCCTTTCTCAGCCGTTCCGGCCCAGCAGGGTCTCTATGACCCGGCCTTCGAGACTGACTCCTGTGGCGTTGCCTTCGTGGCCGACCTCAAGGGCGTGCCGTCGCACAAGATCGTGGAGCACGCGCTCACCGCCCTGCACAATCTCGATCACCGCGGCGCGGCCGGGGCTGAGCCCTCCTCGGGTGACGGCGCCGGCATCACTGTCGCCGTACCGGACGAGTTCCTGCGCGCGGTGGTGGAGTTCGACCTGCCCGAGGTCGGGAGCTACGCTCCCGGTCTCGTCTTCCTGCCCCGCGACGCCGACCAGGCCGAGAGCGCGATCGCGCTGCTGACCCAGATCGCCGGCGAGGAGGGACTCGACGTCCTCGGCTGGCGCGAAGTGCCGACGAATCCGGCTCCACTGGGGTCCGGAGCATCATCGGTGATGCCGGCGTTCCGGCAGATCTTCGTCGCCGGCCAGCAGGGCGAATCGGGAATCACCTTGGATCGTAGGGCCTTCTGCCTTCGCAAGGTGGCCGAGAACACCGCCCGGGACCGCGGCCTGGAGCTGTACCTCCCCTCGCTATCCAGTCGCACCATTGTTTACAAGGGCATGCTCACCACCGACCAGCTCGGTGAATTCTTCCCCGATCTGCGTGACCGGCGATTCGCAAGCCCGATCGGCCTGGTGCACAGTCGCTTCTCCACCAACACCTTCCCCTCCTGGTCGCTGGCCCACCCGTTCCGCTACGTCGCTCACAACGGCGAGATCAACACGATTCGCGGCAATCGCAACTGGATGCAGACTCGCGAAGCGCTACTTGAGTCCGATCTGCTGCCGGGTGAGCTTTCGAGGCTATTCCCGATCTGCAGTCCCGGCGCGAGTGACTCGGCATCCTTCGACGAGGTTCTGGAACTGCTGCACCTGGCCGGGCGATCCCTGCCGCACGCGGTGCTGATGATGATCCCGGAGGCATGGGAGAACGATCAGTCGATGGAGCGGTCGCGGCGCGATTTCTACCGCTTCCACGCGTCGTTGATGGAGCCATGGGATGGCCCGGCCTGCGTGGCGTTCACCGACGGGTCGATGATCGGTGCAGTCCTGGACCGCAACGGACTGCGCCCCGGACGCTGGTGGCGGACTGCGGATGACCTGGTGGTGCTGGCCAGCGAGGCCGGGGTGCTCGAACTCGACCCCGCCACGATTGTCGCGAAGGGGCGCCTGCAGCCGGGGCGGATGTTCCTGGCCGACACCGCGCGCGGCGAGCTGGTGAGCGACGACGAGGTGAAGGCGGAGCTCTCTGCGGCGCGGCCCTACGCCGAGTGGTTGGACGCCGAGATCCTGCGGCTGGACGCCCTGCCGGCCCGCGAACACGTCTACTACCCGCACGAGTCGGTGACCCGCCGACAGCTGATCTTCGGGTACACCGAGGAGGAGTTGCGCATCCTCATCAGCCCGGTCGCGCTCAGCGGCGCCGAGCCGATCGGATCGATGGGGACCGACACCCCGCTGGCCGCACTGTCGAAGCATCCTCGGCTGCTCTTCGACTACTTCAGCGAGCTCTTCGCCCAGGTGACCAATCCACCGCTCGACGCGATCCGCGAGCAGATGGTCACCTCGTACGCGGGCACAATCGGTGCCGAGCGCAACCTCTTCCAACCGAGTCCGGAGTCCTGCCGCCAACTCGTGCTGCCCCGCCCGGTGCTGGACAACGACGAGCTGGCCAAGATCTGGCACATCAACGCCGACGGATCACGACCGGACTTCCAGTGCCAACTCATCGACGGCCGCTACCGCGTGCACGGCGGCGCCGAGGCACTCTCGGCGGCGATCGACCGGGTGCGTCAGGAATGCTCGGACGCGATCCGGGGCGGCGCCCGGATGCTCATCCTCTCCGACCGGGACACCGACGCCGATCACGCGCCGATCCCGTCGCTGCTGATGACGGCCGCAGTGCATCGTCACCTGGTGCGAACCGGTCAGCGAACTCAGGCCGGGCTGATCCTGGAGACCGGCGAGGCCCGCGAAGTGCACCATGTTTCATTGCTGATCGGCTACGGTGCCTCTGCGGTCAACCCGTACCTGGCCTTCGAGACGATCGACGACCTGATCAGTCGCGGTTCGATCACCGGGGTGGACAGCCCGACGGCAATCGCCAACTACGTAAAGGGATTGTCCAAGGGCGTGCTGAAGGTGATGTCGAAGATGGGCATCTCGACGCTCGCCTCCTACACCGGGGCCCAGGTCTTTGAAGCGATCGGTCTCTCGGCCGAGGTCATCGAGGAGTACTTCCACGGCACCCGGTCACCGCTCGGCGGCGTGGGTCTGGAAGTGCTGGCCGAGGAGGTCGCGGTACGCCACGCGCGGGCCTACCCCATGCTGCCGACGGTTCGGGCACACCGTCAGCTCGAGATCGGTGGCGAGTACCAGTGGCGGCGGGAGGGGGAGTTGCACCTGTTCAATCCCGAGACCGTCTTCCTGCTGCAGCACGCAACCCGGCAGAAGCGCTACGACGTCTTCGGTGACTACACGCGCAAGGTCGAGGAACTCAACCGGACCGGTGGGACGATTCGCGGATTGCTGGAGTTCAAGGCCGGCTACCGGCCCTCGGTTCCGATCAGCGAGGTCGAGTCGATCGAATCGATCGTTACCCGGTTCGCCACCGGGGCCATGTCCTACGGGTCGATCTCGGCCGAGGCCCATGAAACCCTGGCCATCGCCATGAATCGGATCGGCGGCAAGTCCAACTGCGGTGAGGGCGGCGAGGACGCGGTCCGGTTCAGCCCCGATCCCAACGGCGACTCGCGGAGATCGGCCGTGAAGCAGGTCGCCTCCGGGAGATTCGGCGTCACCAGTCACTACCTGGTGAACGCCGACGACATCCAGATCAAGGTCGCCCAGGGCGCCAAGCCGGGCGAGGGCGGCCAGCTCCCCGGGTTCAAGGTGTATCCGTGGATCGCCCGGACCCGGCACTCGACGCCCGGGGTCGGCCTGATCTCACCGCCTCCCCATCACGACATCTACTCGATCGAGGATCTGGCTCAGCTCATCCACGACCTGAAGAATGCGAACCCGAGCGCCCGGGTGCATGTGAAGCTGGTGGCCGAGGCCGGCGTCGGGACCGTCGCCGCCGGCGTGTCGAAGGCCCACGCCGACGTCGTGCTCATCTCCGGACATGACGGTGGCACGGGCGCGGCACCGCTCACGTCGTTGAAGCACGCCGGACTTCCCTGGGAGATCGGGCTGGCCGAGACCCAGCAGACGCTGCTGCTCAACGGCCTGCGCGACCGCATCACCGTGCAGGTGGACGGGGCGATGAAGACCGGCCGCGACGTGGTTGTCGCCGCATTGCTCGGTGCCGAGGAGTTCGGCTTCGCGACCGCTCCGCTCATCGTCTCCGGCTGCGTCATGATGCGGGTCTGCCACCTCGACACCTGCCCGGTGGGCGTCGCGACCCAGAACCCGATCCTGCGCTCGCGCTTCAGCGGGCAGCCCGAATTCGTCGTGACGTTCTTCGAGTTCATCGCCCAGCAGGTCCGCGAGATCCTGGCTGAGCTGGGCTTCCGCAGCATCGAGGAGGCGGTAGGGCAGGTCGGGGCGCTCGACACCCGGGCCGCCGTCGAGCACTGGAAGGCCGACGGCCTCGACCTTAGTCCGCTGCTGATCGAGGTCGAGTCGCCGTACGGCGATTCACCCAAGCGGACGCGCGGGCAGAACCACGGCTTGGAGGCGGCCCTGGACAACACCCTCATCGCCCTCTGCGAGGGTGCCCTGCTCGACGGCGAGCAGGTGCAGCTGGAGATCCCGGTGCGCAACGTCAATCGCACCGTGGGCACCATGCTCGGCTCGCTCGTCACCTCCCGCTACGGGGCCGACGGGCTGGCGGAGGGGACCATCGACATCACCTTCACCGGTACGGCTGGTCAATCCTTCGGAGCCTTCGTGCCACGTGGCCTCACGCTGCGGTTGCTCGGGGACGCGAACGACTACGTCGGTAAGGGGCTCTCCGGTGGCCTGCTGGTGGTCCGTCCGCACCCGTCGGCATCCTTTGCGGCGGAGACGAACATCATCGCCGGCAACGTCATCGGCTACGGGGCGACCAGTGGCGAGATCTTCCTGCGGGGCATCGTCGGCGAGCGGTTCTGTGTCCGCAACTCCGGGGCCACCGTGGTCTGTGAAGGCGTGGGCAACCATGCGCTCGAGTACATGACCGGGGGAGTCGCAGTGATCCTGGGTCCCACCGGTCGCAACCTGGGGGCCGGCATGTCCGGCGGACAGGCCTTCATCCTCGACCTCGACGAGGCGCTGGTGAACCCGGAGCTGGTCGACGTCGGCGCGCTGAGCGAGACGGAGTCGCGGCAGCTCCTCGCGATCGTCACCGCGCACTTCGACCAGACCGCGTCGGAGGTGGCGCGCGCTCTGCTGGCCGACTGGCCGGGGGCGGTCGACCGCTTCTCCTCAGTTATCGCCCGCGACTACCGCCGGGTGGTCGAGGCGTCGGCCCGGGCGGCCGCGGCCGGTGAGGATGTGGATGCTGCAGTGATGGCTGCGGCTCGGAGCTGAGCCAACGGCCGTGCGCGGGTGCGAAATGCAAAAAACGCTTCCGGTCGGTCGGGAGATCGGCGCAAAACCCCGTAGTCTGTTTGATGTGACACGTCGCGCAAAGATAGTTTGCACACTCGGGCCCTCGACCGATACGCGTATCCGTTCGCTCATAGATGCCGGCATGAATGTTGCCCGCCTCAACTTCAGCCACGGCGAGCATTCAGAGCACGGAATGCGCTTCCGCGAAGTGCGGGAAGAGGCTGAGGCATCCGGCCGCAATGTCGCCATTCTGGCCGACCTGCAGGGGCCGAAGATCCGGCTCGGGCGCTTCGCCGACGGCCCGGTGATGTGGGCAACCGGTGAGCGGGTGCGGATCACCGTCGACGACATTCTCGGTGACCACGACCGGGTCTCCACCACCTACAAGCAGCTCGCCGAGGACGTCCGGGCCGGAGACCGCCTCCTGGTTGATGACGGGAACGTCGGGCTGGTCGCCGTCTACATCGAGGGCAACGACGTCGTCTGCGACGTGACCGAAGGTGGGAAGGTCAGTAACAACAAGGGTCTCTCCCTGCCTGGCGTCGCGGTCAGCGTGCCGGCCATGTCGGAGAAGGACGCCGACGACCTGGAGTTCGCGCTGCGGCTCGGCGTCGATTTCATCGCATTGTCGTTCGTCCGCAGTGCCGAGGACGTGAAACTGGTGCACGAGGTGATGGACCGCGTGGGCATTCGCCGCCCGGTCATCGCCAAGATCGAGAAGCCGGAGGCGGTGGACGCCCTCGAGCAGATTGTGCTGGCCTTCGACGGCATCATGGTGGCGCGCGGCGACCTCGGCGTGGAGATGCCGCTGGAGCAGGTTCCGATGGTGCAGAAGCGGGCGATCCAGATCGGGCGCGACAATGCCAAGCCGGTGATCGTCGCGACGCAGATGCTGGAGTCGATGATCACCCACTCGCGCCCGACCCGGGCCGAGGCCTCGGACGTCGCCAACGCGGTCCTCGACGGCGCCGACGCGGTGATGCTGTCGGGTGAGACGAGCGTCGGCACCTACCCGATTCAGACGGTGGCCACGATGGCCCGGATCATCGACTCGATGGAGACGTCCGGGCTGTTTGTGCCGGGTTTGATGCACAATCCGCGTACATCCGGTGGTGCGATCGCCAAGGCGGCCAAGGACATCGGAGACGCGATGGGGGCGGTGGCCCTGGTCGCCTTCACCCAGACCGGCGACACGGCCCGGCGGCTGGCCCGCCTGCACCCGTCGCAGCGCTTCATCGTCTTCACCCCGGACGAGAATGTGCGCCGCCAGATGGCGTTGCTCTGGGGCACCGAGGCCTATCTGGTCTGGACCGTACAGACCACCGATGAGATGGTTCGCCAGGTCGACGCGGCGCTGGTGCAGCGAGCGGTCTGTCGACCCAACGATCTCGTTATCGTTGTTGCTGGAACTCCGCCAACCACGCCCGGCGCCACGAACACCATTCGTGTCCATCACATCGGGGATGTGCTCCAACGTGACCGCTGAATCTCTCTCCCGCCACGGTGCCGACTCCATCTCCGACCTCGGTACCGACTTCGTGCCGGACGTCGACGCCGAAACCAAGGTTCCCGGCACCGGCCTGGACGGACTGCTGCACCTGCTCGACCTCGAGAAGATCGAGGAGAACATCTTCCGCGGGCTCAGCCCCAAGATCGATCAGCAGCGCATCTTCGGTGGCCAGGTCGCCGGCCAGGCTCTGATCGCGGCCGGCCGGACCGTGGACGCAGACCGGCCCGTGCATTCGCTGCACTCTTATTTCATCCGCCCCGGAGATCCGACGACGCCGGTCATCTACACCGTCGATCGGGTTCGGGACGGTCGATCCTTCGCCACGCGCCGGGTGCTGGCCGTCCAGCACGGCGAACCCATCTTCTCGCTCTCGGCCTCATTCCAGTTGGAGCAGGGCGGAATCGATCACCAGAGCGTGATGCCCGACGTGCCGAGTCCGGCCTCGCTGCCCAGCGTCGAACACTGGCAGGATGAGTTTCCCGGGTTGAAGGAAGCGATGAGTCGCTTCACAATCCCGATCGACATCCGCTACGTGGACGACCCACCGTGGGTTCAGCGGGGCAAAGGCCCGCGGGGAGCGAATCCGCATCGGGTCTGGATGCGGGCCAACGGGTACCTGCCCAACGATCCGCTGGTGCACGTCTGCGCCATGACCTTCGCCTCCGACATCACGCTGCTGGACTCGGTGCTGGTGCACCACGGGCTGGCCTGGCGGCTGGACCCGATCGCGCTCGCTTCGCTGGACCACGCGATGTGGTTTCACCGACCGTTCCGCGCCGACGAGTGGTTCCTCTACACAACCGAGTCGCCGACGGCCTCAGGCGGGCGTGGCCTGGCCACCGGTCAGATGTACTCCCAGGACGGTCGACTGCTCGCCAGCGTCGTGCAGGAGGGCGTCGTGCGGGTGCACAGCGCCTGAGCGACGCCAGGCCTTGCCCCGTTTGATGCTTCGGTTCCGTGGTGCCCCCGGTGGGATTCGAACCCACACTAGATGGTGTTTGAGACCATTTCCTCTACCGGTTGGGATACAGGGGCGCAGCGCGCCGACTATCCTAACCGCAACGAACTTCTCGCCTGAGATCCTGCCTCGCGCAGAGCGAAAGGATGCCCAGTGGTAGAGACATCAACGCTTCGTATCCTCATCGCCGAAGACGAAGCGATCATTCGCCTCGATCTTCGGGAGATGCTCCAGGAGGAGGGGTTCAGCGTCGTCGGCGAGGCGGCCGACGGCGAGCAGGCTGTGTCGCTGGCCCGGGAGCTCACGCCAGACCTGGTGATCTGCGACGTCAAGATGCCGAAGATGGACGGCATCACCGCCGCCGCCGTGATCACCGAGGAACGCATCGCACCCGTGGTCATGCTCACCGCGTTCAGTCAGCGTGATCTGGTCGAGCGGGCCGGCGAGGCCGGTGCGATGGCCTACCTGGTGAAGCCGTTCCAGAAGCGGGATCTGCTGCCGGCGATCGAGATGGCGACGGCGCGTTTCGCCGAGGTGCGGGCCCTGGAGCACGAGGTCACCGATCTGAAGGACCGTCTGGAGACCCGCAAGCTGATCGAGCGGGCCAAGGGAACCTTGATGACCCAGCACAAACTCTCCGAGCCGGAGGCCTTCCGGTGGATCCAGCGAGCGGCGATGGATAACCGCACGTCAATGCGCGCGGTAGCCGAGCTGGTACTGACGGGCAACATTACCGGTAGGTAGCGGGCCGGCATGTTGGATTCAAGTGTGGAGATTTGGTTACGACCGGCCGTCGGTTTCCAACGAATCAGTGTGAACGCACGACCCCTCCATTAGGCTCCACGAATCACAGCGGACATCTAGATGAGTCCGCCCGATTCTCCCTAAGGGGTCTGTCAGTGCGTATTACTCCGATAACGAAGGTTGCGGTCGTAGGACTCGCCGCGGCGCTCGCCCTCACGGCGTGCTCCAACAGCAAGAAGGACAGCACCACGACCACCGCGTCAAAGACGTACAAGATCGGCTTCGAAGGGCCGCTCTCGGGTGACAACGCTCAGCTCGGCATCAACGAGGTCAACGCGGTTGACCTCGCCGTCGAGCAGGCGAACGCCAAGAGCGACCTCGGCTTCAAGCTCGAGCTCGTCAAGTCAGACGACGTCGGTGACCCGGCCAAGGCGCCGGCCGCCGCGGCCGTGCTGCAGCAGGACGCAGCGATCCTCGGCGTGATCGGCCCCAGCTTCTCGGGCGCGACCAAGGCCGTCGGTGCCTCCTATGATGCGGCGGGCTTGGTGCTCATCAGCCCCTCGGCGACGAACCCGGCGCTCACCACGCTCGGCTTCAAGTCCTTCCACCGCGTCGTTCCGCCGGACTCCCTCGAGGGCCAGGAAGCCGGCGACTACCTGGTGAAGAAGTCCAAGAAGGTCTTCGTCGTCGATGACCTCAGTGACTACGGCAAGGGTGCGGCCGATGCGGTCGAGACGGCGGTCAAGGCCGGCGGCGGAACCGTTACCCGCCAGGGTGTGGACGCCAAGACCACCGACTACAGCGTCATCGCGACCGCGGTTGCGGCATCCGGTGCCGGTGCCCTCTTCTACGGTGGTTACGACACGCAGGCCGGGCAGTTCGCCAAGGCGCTGAAGACGGCCGGTTACACGGGCCTGACCATGACCGGCAACGGTGGCAAGTCCTCGAAGTTCACCACGGCCGCCGGCGCTGCCGGTGACGGCTGGTACTTCTCCTGTGGCTGCCTGGATGCCACCGTCGCTCCGCAGGCGAAGGACTTCAACACCGCGTACAAGGCGAAGTTCAACACCGACCCGTCGACCTACTCGCCGGAGGCCTACGACGCCACCAACGCCCTGATCAGCGCGATCTCGACGTCGGCCAAGAGTGGCACGGCAACCCGCGCGGCGGTCTTCAGCGCGGTTAACGAGCTCGACTACAAGGGCATCACGACGCAGATCAAGTTCCTGCCCAGTGGTGAGGTTTCGGCTCAGGTCATCAACCTGTACCAGCAGAAGGCTGGGGCCATCGGCCTCCTCGGGGACATCAAAACCGCCAGCTAAGCCGGCAATGTCAACAAGCTGAAGGGAAAGGGCACTGTCACCCACCGAACGGTGGTGTGGCGGTGCCCTTTCCTGCAGGCGAAGCAGTATGTTCAATCGCAAGTTCGTCAACTCTTCCCGGCCATCTTCGGCGTAGCCCCGCGGCGTCGGCGATGTTGTTTGAAAGGTTGCATTCCCCTGTGAACTACTTCCATGAGCTGCCGCAGTACCTCGTCGGTGGTGTTGCCCGTGGCTCGATGTATGCGTTGATCGCGCTCGGCTATACGTTGGTCTACGGCGTTCTGCAGCTGATCAACTTCGCGCACAGCGAGGTGTTCATGTCGGGTGCGTTTGGAAGCTACATCGTGGTGCATGCCTTGGTCGGCGACGGCAAGGACGTTTCGTCGTGGGAGGCGCCGGTGGTGTTCCTGGTCGGCGTATTGAGCGGGGCGTTGACCGGTATCTGTGTCGCATGGACGTTGGAGCGGGTGGCGTACCGGACGCTGCGTAAACGAGGGGCGCCGAAGTTGGCGTTTCTGATCAGCGCGATCGGGGCGTCCTTCTTCTTGTCGCAGTTGGCCGGGAAGCTGTTCAACCGGTTCCGGGGTAACTCGTTCCCGACGTACTTCGACCAGAACAAGACGGTCTTTTCGATAGCGGGGGCGGACGTGCACCTGATTCAGGTGCTGATAGTCGTGATCGCGGTGATCTGCATGATCTTCCTGGACCGCTTGGTCTCCAAGACCAAGCTGGGTCGGGGCATTCGTGGTGTGGCTGAGGACGCGCCGACCGCGGCGTTGATGGGTATCGACATCGACAAGACGATCTCGCGGACCTTCATGATCGGTGGGGCGTTGGCCGGGGTTGCCGGGTTCCTCTTCGGGACGGCGTTCTCGTTCTTCAACACGATGGGCTTTGATGTCGGAACCAAGGCGTTCGCCGCCGCGGTGCTCGGCGGTATCGGGAATATCCGGGGTGCGATGCTCGGTGGTCTGCTGCTGGGTATCGTCGAGTCTGTGGTGCCTCCGATCAGTTTCATCGGTATCGAGTGGACCGACGTGGTCGCGTTCGTGGTGCTGGTGTTGGTGCTGATCGTTCGACCTACCGGCATCCTCGGTGAGCGATTGGGGCGTGCGGCATGATCCGGCGTTACAACAACTCACCTTTCGCGCAGCGTCTGGTCGCATGTGTGGCGGGCTCCCTCGTCCTGGCCCTGATGTGGGGGCCGCAGGAGGGTGTGCAGGAGGACTACGGCTACGCCTTCCGTCAGGCGGTCCTCAAGCCGCGGGTCTTCGTCTTCATCGCCCTCGGAGTCGGTGCGTGTGTGCTGATCACCTACTGGCCGCGGATCCGCCCGTATCTGGGACGGCCGGGTGTGTCGCCCACGTTCGTCGGTGGACTGACGGTGGTCGCGTCGTACACCCTGCTGCAGTGGGACTCTCAGATCGGCAACGGCAAGCTCGGCACGGTCAACACCGCGATCAGTTCGGCCGACGGGATCTCGCCGTTGGCGGCGGCGTTCTACGGTTGGCTGCATTGGGTGCTGTTCTTGGTGACGTTCGTCGTGGCGGCGGCCGCGACGATGCGGCGGATCGCGATCCTAGCCTGGGTGGGTGCCGGGTTGGCCTTGGTGTCGGGGGTGATCGCGTTCTACGCTCATTCGCTGGCAGTTGAGTTCACCGGCAGTGATGATCATTCCTTCGGTGCGGTCGGCGCGTTGATCGGCTTTCTCACGATCGCGGTGGCCTGCGCGACGTCGGCGCTGTCACCGAATCAGGTGGCGCGGGGACGCGCAGTCTTCTCCCAGTTGCTGGATTGGCGTCCGGGTCTGCTGGTCGCCGCGGCCGGAACGCTGGCCGGTCTGCTGTCGTTCAGCTCGAACACCTGGATCGCGCCACAAGGGGTGAACGCCACCTTCTCCGACACCTACGCCTTGTTCGAGGGCAGTGACCTGTCGGCGGTTGCGCTGGCGTATCTGCAGTGGCTGGGCTGGGCGCTGTTCTTCGTGACCGCGGTGGTGTCGCTGGTGGCCTGCTATCTGCGGTTGCGCTGGCTGGGCTGGATCGGGGCTGTGCTGGGGATCGTGTCGGTGGTGCTGACGTTGCTGACGCTGAACCGGATCTCGACGTTGGCCCCGAGCCTGAACATTGTCGGTTCGACCGGTCCGTGGCAGAACCTCGGTGCTGGCGGCTGGTTCGCTTGTTTCGCGTTCTCGCTACTGGCCGCCGGCGCTGCGGTGGCGGCGACGACGCCCGGGCTGGAGAAGACGCGGCTGCCTTCCGGGGCGCCGGCGTCAAAGGCGGGTCAGACCGCGGCGGCGATGGGGCAGCGGATCGGCTCGACGAACAAGAGCCTGATCCTGATCGGCATCGCGATCGCGTTGTTCTACCCGCCGACGATGACAGATTTCTGGCAGAAGGTGCTGGTCACCGAGATCGGTGTGTACGTCCTGCTGGCCGTCGGGTTGAACGTGGTGGTCGGCTGGGCCGGTCTGCTTGACCTTGGTTTCATTGCCTTCTACGCCATCGGCTCGTACACCACCGCCTATTTGGTCGGGTCGTTGCCGCATAAGCCGCCGTCGTGGCTGCATATGACGCCGCTGCTGGCGATCCCGTTCGCGGTCGGGGTCTGTCTGCTCGCCGGGCTGGCGTTGGGTGCGCCCACACTGCGATTGCGCGGTGACTATCTGGCGATCGTGACCCTCGGCTTCGGTGAGATCATCCGCATCGCCGCGATCAACAACCCGTTCAACCTGACCAACTCCACCCGTGGCCCGTCGCCGACGGTGCCGCACCCGGTGATTCACATGGGCCCGTTGTCGATCAAGTGGGGATTGAACAACCTGCAGTACTGGTATCTGCTGCTGGTGATCATCATCATCGTGGTGGTGCTCTTCTACCGGTTGGAGGGTTCACGTATCGGTCGGGCGTGGGCCGCTATCCGTGAGGATGAGATCGCAGCCCAGGCCAGCGGCATCAACACCACCCGGGTGAAATTGCTGGCCTTCGCGATCGGTGCGTCGACCTCGGGTATCACCGGTGTCTTCTTCGCCTCCCAGGTCGGGTACTTCAACCCGGACAACTTCGTGCTGAACAACTCGATCCTGGTCGTCGCCTACGTCGTCTTCGGTGGGATGGGATCACTGGCCGGTGCGATGGCCGGTGCGGCGGTGCTGACCTGGCTGCCGGAGTTCTTGAAGGATCAGGTTCCGGCCGATGACCGTCAAATGTGGATCGGCGCGATCCTGCTGCTGATGATGATCTTCCGTCCGGCTGGTCTGCTCCCGGCGAAACGGCGCAAGGCGGAGCTGTCCGGGTTCGGGGTGGCCGCCTCGTCGGAGACTCGGGCCGTCCCCGTGAGCGAAGGGTTGTAAGACGATGACATCAACACTCACACCGTCCGCCGCGCCGGCGTCGTCGGGCGGCAACCACGGGGCCGCTGATGTGGTCTTCGACGTGTCACACGCGACGCTGCGTTTCGGTGGGGTGACCAGCCTCAATGACGTCTCCCTGCAGATGTTCCGCAATGAGATCCTGGCGATCATCGGCCCGAACGGTGCGGGTAAGACTTCGCTGTTCAACTCGTTGACCGGTGTCTACACACCGCAGGAGGGCACGATCGAGCTGTCGGGCCGAGCCGGTGACCCCCCGACCTCGGTGCTGGGTAAGAAGACGCATCTGATCAACCGCATGGGAGTGGCCCGTACTTTTCAGAACATTCGTCTCTTCCCGGCGTTGACCGCGCTGGAGAACGTGCAGGTCGGGATCGAGACGCGGCAGAAGTCGGGCCCGATCGCCTCCATGCTCGGGCTGCCGAGGCAGCGGCGGGAGCAGCGCGAGAGCCTGGTCAAGGCCTACGACCTGCTCGCCGACGTCGGGCTGTCGGAGCGGGCCAACGAGCTAGCCGGATCATTGGCCTACGGCGAGCAGCGACGGTTGGAGATCGCCCGCGCGCTGGGCACCGAACCGGGCGTGCTGCTGCTCGACGAGCCGGCCGCCGGCACCAATCCGGTGGAGAAGCGGGACCTGGCCCAATTGATCCAGCGGATCAACACCGAACGCGGCATCGGGGTGCTACTCATCGAACACGACATGAAACTCGTCATGTCGATCGCGCATCGCATCATCGTGCTCAACTTCGGCGAGAAGATCGCCGAAGGGACACCAGCCCAGATCCAGCGCAACCCGGCCGTCGTCGCCGCCTACCTGGGCACGTCGGCGGAGGAGGCGGAGACTGAGGTGGCGAACCAGCCGCAGATGAACCTGATCGACACCATCCCCGGCACCGATACCGAAGCCGAACCCGGCGACACCGAAGAAACCCGGTCGCCTAACGCAGAGGGGAGTGCGGAATGAGCCTGCTCGAAGTCGCCGACATCGAAGTCCGCTACGGCGCGATCGCTGCGTTGAAGGGCATCTCCTTCGACGTCGGCGAGGGTGAGATCGTCGCCCTCCTCGGTGCCAACGGCGCCGGCAAGACCACCACTCAGAAGACGATCTCCGGCATGCTGCGACCGGTCCTCGGCACCGTCACCTTCGACGGTGACCGCATCGACGGGGTCCCCGCCCACGAACTCATCGGCAAGGGAATCTGCCACGTCCCCGAGGGGCGCCACGTCTTCCCCCGCATGACCGTCGCCGAAAACCTCGACATGGGCGCCTACCGGTTCAAGAAGACCGACGCCGACCTAATGGAGCAGGTCCTGGTCATGTTCCCCCGACTGCGGGAACGGTTCAAACAACCCGCCGGCACCCTCTCCGGCGGTGAACAGCAGATGCTGGCCATCGGCCGCGCCCTGATGGGCAAACCACGCCTACTGCTGCTCGACGAACCCTCCATGGGCTTGGCCCCGCTCATCGTCGCCCAGATCTTCGACATCATCCGCGAGATCAACAGCACCGGTGTCACCGTCCTACTCGTCGAACAGAACGCCGCCCAAGCCCTCGGCCTGGCCAACCGCGGCTACGTCATGGAGACCGGCGAGATCGTCCTGCAGGGCACCGGCACCGAGCTACTCGCCGACGACCGCGTCCGCGCCGCCTACCTCGGCGAAGAGATCGCCTCCTAGTCGGTCGCAACGCTGTTCTAGCGCGTCAGAGCCCGGGGTACCGGGGAGGCGTTAGGTGTCCACCACTCTGCGTGAGGAGGCGTGTCTAGGAGGGGGTCTCGCGCTACGTCCGTGGGCGGGTTAGTCTGCAGTCACGGAGTTGGTTGCCGGATCAATCAGTAGTAGCTGCGTGTGTTCGAGTCGCGACTTTTCGCCTCAAGCACATGGGTTTTCTGCTGGCCGGGATCATCTGGACCGGGTCAACCCGGACCGTCTAGATCAGCTCCGTGACCGTGCAAACAGTGGCTCCAACTCAGCAGAGAGGTCGTCGTTGTCTCGCATCCCGCTTCGAATCCGGCACGCGGAGATCGATGACACCGCTCAGATCTCGCAGCTCGTGAAGTCCACTGGCCTCAGCGTCGGCGCGGCTGGCGGGCGTCAGTTCGAGTCCGATCTGCTCTCCCAGCTGCCCAAGCGAATTCATGCCCTGTTGGGTGATCCAGACGTGTCGGTACTGGTCGCCGTCGACGACGAGGCCGGCCTGCTCTACGGGCTAGTCGTGCTCAACATCGATCAGGTGGCCGCAGTGAACCCGGTGCCGGTGCTGAACGTCAGCCACCTGCTCGTCGACGACAGCAAGCGGCGCCGAGGCGTCGGCCGGTCGCTGCTGGTGGCCGCCGTGCACGAAGCGGATCAGCGTGGCATCGAGCATCTCGTGGCCACCGCCGTCACCGGATCACGGGAGGCCAACCGATACCTGGCCCGCCTGGGCTTCGCCCCGCTGGTGACGCGCCGGATCGCCTCCACCCAGGTGCTGCGGCGCTCCCTCGGTCTCGCCGAGGCGCCCGAACGGGTAGCGCGCCTGCGCCGGCTGCGTAGCGGCCGGGTGGCCGCGGTGAAGGCGCCGGCACAGATTTTCGGCCGCGGCGCCTGACCGCAGCGCGCCCCGACCCGCGCGACAACGTCGTACTCACCCGGTCCGGCCGGTGACCGGCACCGGGGCTGGCCGCGTTGTCAGCCCGGCCACCTAGACTGCGGTGTTGTGAGCGCAACAGATCGTCTGCTTCTGCTGGATGGCCATTCGCTGGCCTATCGTGCCTTCTTCGCGCTGCCGGTCGAGAATTTCTCGACTACCACCGGCCAGCCGACGAACGCCGTCTACGGGTTCACCTCGATGCTGATCAATCTGCTCCGCGACGAGGAGCCGACGCATCTGGCGGTCGCCTTCGACGTCTCCCGTAAGACCTTCCGCAGTGAGGCCTACGCCGAGTACAAAGCCGGTCGTAGCCAGACTCCCTCCGACTTCAAGGGACAGGTCTCGCTGATCCGTGAGGTGCTGGACGCGCTGCGGATCGTGTCGGTGTCGGTCGAGGGGTACGAGGCGGACGACGTGATCGCCACTCTCACCACCGAGGCGACCAGCGACGGCACGAAAGTGCTCATCTGTACCGGTGACCGGGATGCCCTGCAGCTGGTGAGCGACGAGGTAACCGTGCTCTACCCGCGAAAGGGGGTCAGCGATCTGACTCGCTTCACCCCCGACGAGGTGCGCACCAAGTACGACCTCACCCCGGCCCAGTACCCGGATTTCGCCGCGCTGCGCGGTGACCCGAGCGACAACCTTCCCGGCATCCCCGGAGTCGGGGAGAAGACCGCGTCGAAGTGGGTGCGGGAGTACGGCTCGCTGGACGAACTGGTGGCCAAGGTGGACACCGTGAAGGGGAAGGTCGGCGACGCGCTGCGGGAGAACCTGGGCAGCGTGCTGCGTAACCGCCGACTCACCGAGTTGGTGCGCGATGTCCCGCTCGAGGTCACCGTTCCCGCGCTGCAGCGCCAGACCTGGGATCGGGCTGAGGTCCACCAAGTCTTCGACAACCTGCAGTTCCGGGTGCTTCGCGAGCGACTCTTCGACACCCTCGACAGTGTCGAGCCCGAAGCCGATGAGGGGTTCGAGGTCACCGCCACCCGGCTCGGCGTGGACGAGCTGGCCAGTTGGCTGGCCGAACACACTCGGGACGGGGGGCGCTCGGGCATCTCCTTCCACGGCACCTGGGGGCGCGGCGTTGGGGTGCTCACCGGAATCGGTATCGCCGCCGCTGACGGAGACGCCACCTACGTCGTTCCCGATCAGCTCACCGACTCCGACGAGAAGGTGCTGGCCGACTGGCTGGCCGACGAGTCGGTCCCGAAGGCCGTGCACGACGTCAAAGGCCCGCTGCTGGCCGTGCGTCAGCGAGGCTGGACGCTGGCCGGAGTCACCAACGACATCCAGCTGGCGGCGTATCTGGCCCTTCCCGGGCAGCGATCGTTCGACCTCGCCGACCTCGCCCTCCGTTACCTGCACCGCGAGCTGCGATCGAATATTGAAGACACCGGTCAGCTGACGCTCGACGGGGGCGTCGAGGAGTCCGACAGCGCCATGGCCGAGGCCGGGACGGTGCGGGCGAGCGCGATCCGCGACCTCGCCGTCACCTTCGACGACGACCTCACCCAACGTGGGGCCAGGGACCTGCTATTGAGTCTCGAGCTGCCGTTGACCTTTGTGCTCGCTGACATGGAGGCGACCGGAATCGGGGTCGATCGCGAGGTGCTGGAGGAGCTGCAGCGGGAACTCGCCGCGAGCGTCCTCGCCGTCGAGCAGGATGCCCACGCCGTGGTCGGTCGCAGCTTCAATCTGGGCTCGCCCAAGCAGCTGCAGGAGATCCTCTTCGACCAGTTCGGCTTGCCCAAGACGAAGCGGATCAAGACCGGCTACACCACCGACGCCGACGCCCTGGCCGCCCTCTATGCCACCACCGAACACCCGCTGCTCGGTCTGCTGCTGCGGCATCGGGAAGTGGCCCGGCTGAAGACAGTGGTCGACTCCCTGCTGCCGCTCATCGACGACGGCGGACGCATTCACACCACGTTCAACCAGACCATCGCCGCCACCGGCCGGCTCTCCTCGACGGACCCGAACCTGCAGAACATTCCGGTACGCACGGCGGAGGGCCGTCGGATCCGCGAGGCATTCAGCGTCCGTCCCGGCTATGAGTCGCTGATGACCGCCGACTACAGCCAGATCGAGATGCGGATCATGGCTCACCTCTCCGAAGACGACGGGCTGCGCGACGCGTTCCGCTCCGGCGAGGACCTGCATACATTCGTCGCCTCCCGGGCCTTCGACGTGCCGCCGGAGGCCGTGGACGCCGAGCTGCGCCGACGGGTCAAGGCCATGTCCTACGGGCTGGCCTACGGATTGTCGGCCTTCGGATTGGCCCAGCAGCTGAAGATCTCCGCCGAGGAGGCCCGCGGGCAGATGGACGCGTACTTCACCCGCTTCGGCGGCGTGCGCGACTACCTGCAGTCGATCGTCGAGCGAGCCCGCAGCGAGGGGTACACCGAGACGATCATGGGCCGCCGTCGCTATCTGCCCGACCTCAACAGCGACAACCGGCAGCGTCGTGAGATGGCTGAACGGATGGCGCTCAACGCACCGATTCAGGGCAGTGCGGCCGACATCATCAAGGTGGCGATGCTCGGTGTGCACCGTCGCCTGACCGAGGAGAAGCTGGACTCGCGGCTGCTGCTGCAGGTGCACGACGAGCTCGTCCTCGACATCGCGCCGGGCGAGCGGGCGGCGGTGGAGCGACTGGTGGTTGCCGAGATGGGTTCGGCCTACCCGCTCGATGTGCCGCTGGAGGTTTCGGTCGGGGTCGGCACGACCTGGGAGTCAGCGGCGCACTAACGGCGACGGTTCGTCAGGCTCGGCCCTGCGCCTCAGGCGGTCGAGTCAGGGTCGAAGCTGCCTTCGAGCGTCTTGAGGGTGGCCGGGTTGCCGAAGAGGATCTTGCGCTCCAGGAACGCCGCGGCCAGCACCAGGAAGACCGAACCGGTACAGACCGTAGCCAGGATCTGGGCCGAGGTGTCGTGGGCGAAGAAGACGATCACCAGGATCTCAGCCGGCAGCACGATCCAGGTCAGCCAGGTCAGGCGGCGGTCGTGCACGGCGATCGAGGCGTAGACGCCGAGTAGCACCGTGGCCAGCGCCGCGCCCTGCAGCGCGAAGGCCCAGACCAGCCCGGCCGGCTTGTAGTCACTACCGAGGATCACCGGAACCAGCGGAGCACAGACGGCGGCCCCGATGACGATGATGCCGCTGAGGATCACACAGACCGCCGCGCTCTTGCGGATCGCGGCTACGCGTTCGGCCGGGCGCGAGAAGCGCGGGAAGGAGACGGTGGCGATGAAGGCCGGGGCCCAGAAGGCGATCTTGGTTATCAGGTTCCCGGCGCCGTAGAGGCTCCCGGCCTCGTCCGAGCTGAGGTAGTGCTTGGCCAGCAGCAGGTCGATGTTGGAGAGGATGAAGATCGACAGGATCGAGGCGACGTCGCGGGCCAGCACGGTGACCAGGTGGGGCACCCGGCCCGGTTCGACCGGCGGATCCGAGGTGGCCAGTGCGCGCAGACAGGCGAAGCCCGTCACCGCGGTGACGAAGATGAAGGACCAGAAGAACGCGGCGGCCACCGTGTGCGCGCTCACCGCCGTGACCAGGCCGGCCGCGACCCGTGCCATCTGAACGCCGAGGATCAGCAGGCCGAGGCCGAAGAAGCGCTGCTGACCCTGCAGCAGCCCGATGATCGCGAAGCTGATCGTAGTCGGGATCGTGGTGGCGGCCAGCCACACCAGCGCCCACCACGACTCGATATGCAGGAACGCGTGTAGTCCCGGCGCGCAGACCGCCACCGCGCCGGCCAGAATGATGCCGACCCGCAGCGAGTCGCCGATGATGGCCCGGACATCGGCGGAGTCACCATGGTTCTGGGCGGCGATGCGGCGGGCGATGACCGCCTGCAGCGCGACGCCGGGCACTTGGATCAGCAGGTAGATCGCCAGCAGCGAGACCAGTTCGCCGAACCGGGTCGGGCCGAGTGGCCGGGAGAGGACCACATTGAAGCCGTAGGCCGCGACGTTGGCCAGCGTGGTGCAGATCGCGATCCAGATGTTCGCCCGCAGCGCGCCGGCGGCCGGTGCGTTGAACTCCGGGACGTCGAGGGGCTCGCGCGGTTCGTCGGCGCTGGTCGCAGAAACGACGGAATCGACGGAATCGACGAGGGTCGGCTCGGCTGGAGTCAGTGGCAGTTGCTCGTCCAACTTCTCGGTGCCCTCACTCTGGTCGTCTCGCATTCCGCTGATCCCCTCCGCCCGTCACCTCGGTGTCCCGCTGACCCGCATACGTTACAACTGACAGACGTAAATTGCGGTACCGGGAAGAATTCCGCCCCGGAGTGGGGACCACTGCCCCCACTCCTGGGTGAGGTCGGCCGGCCAGGACGGCTCGATCAAGTCGACCAGACGGAACCCGGCGGCGTTGATCTCGCGGACCCGATCACCCAGGGTGCGGTGGTGCTCGACGTAGGTCGGGACGTCGTCGGCGTCGAACTCGACGTAGGGGGTGCGGTCGAAGTAGGAGGTGGTGGCGGTGAGGCCACCCGGCCCCGGGTCATCGGGGAAGATCCAGCGAATCGGGTGTGTCACCGAGAAGACCCACCTCCCGCCCGGACGCAGTACCCGGGCCACCTCGGCCATCACCTGTGCGGAGTCCGCGACGAACGGAACCGCCCCGAACGAGGTGAAGGCCAGGTCGAAGGATTCATTCCGGAAGGGCAGGTACTGGGCGTCGGCCTGAACCAGTGGCACGTCCAGACCCGTGTTCGCCGCCCCGGCCCTGGCGTGGCGCAGCATGCCGGCCGAGAGGTCGAAGGCCACCGGCCGGGCCCCGTGGCCGGCCAGCCAGCGCGAGCACATGGCCGCGCCGCAGCCCACCTCGAGGATCTGCCGGCCGGCGAGGTCGGCCACCGGGCCGAGTAGATGCGCCTCAGCCTCGCGCAGCCGCTCGGGGCACCAGACGAAGTCGGCGTCGCCGAGGAAGTCGCCGTGCTCGGAGTGGTAATCGTCGGCGTCGATGTCCCACCACCGGCGGTTGGCCCGTACCGATGAGGCGCTGTCGGCGTTGCGCCGCCCGAGGCCGACTGCCCCTAGTTTTGCAGGCTGTTCGCTCATGCCAGCGCTGCGGCCGCCGCCCGCCCGGCGGTGCGGCCGGAGAAGATGCAGCCACCCAGGAAGGTCCCCTCGAGCGCACGGTAACCGTGCATCCCGCCGCCGCCGAAGCCGGCCACCTCGCCGGCCGCGTAGAGACCGGGAAGCGGGGTTCCGTCGTCGGTGAGAACACGGGCGCTGAGGTCGGTCTCGACGCCGCCGAGTGTCTTGCGGGTGAGGACATGCAGCCGCACCGCGATCAGCTTGCCGCCGGAGCCGTCCAGTAGTTCGTGGGCCTTGGTGATGCGGGTCAACCGGTCGCCTAAGTAGCGACGGGCCGCGGCCGTGGCGGTCAGTTGCGGGTCCTTGCCCAGGCCTGACTTCACCTGCAGATCGCGGGTGACGATGGTGGCGCGCAGGTCGTCGACGTCGATGAGGTCTTCGCCGGCCAGTGCGTTCATCCGGCTGACAAGCTCGTTGAGCGTGTCGGCGACGATGAAGTCGGCGCCCTTGTCGACGAAGGCCTGGACCGGGGGAGTCGGACCGCTGCTGCGTGCCCGCCCCAGGACCATCTTGACGTCCTTGCCGGTCAGATCGGGGTTCTGCTCGGAGCCCGAGAGCGCGAACTCCGAGCTGATCGTCTTCTCATCCAGCAGGAACCAGGAGTGGCTGTGGCCGCCCTGGGTGATGTGGCGCAGCGCGCCGAGTGCGTCAAAGCCGGGGTAGAGCGGGGCCGGCAACCGCTTGCCGGTGGCGTCGAGCCAGAGCGGGCTCGGCCCGGAGAGGATGCGGATGCCGTGCTTGCTCCAGATCGGGGCGTAGTTCTCGATGCCCTCGGGGTAGTGCCACATCCGGTCGGGGTTGATGACCCGGCCGCCGGCCTGCTCGACCACCAGCTGCATCAGGCCGTCCACGTGGTCGGGGACGCCGGAGATCATCTTGGCCGGCGGCTTGCCCCAGGAGACCGGCCAGTTGCGCCGGATCTGCTCGTGGTTTGCACCGATGCCACCGGAGGTGACGATGACCGCCTGGGCTCGGAGGCTGAATTCGCCGACCACGGCCCGGGAGCTCCGTTCGCCGCGGGCGACCGGGCTCGGCTCGAGCACCTCTCCGTCGACGCCGTCGACTACGCCGTCGGTGATGTTGATCGAGGTGACCCGGTGCCGGAAGCGCAGCTCGACCAATCCCTGGGCGACGCCTTCGTAGAGGCGTTTGACGAAGGGCTCGATGATGCCCGGGCCGGTGCCCCAGGTGACGTGGAAACGGGGGACGGAGTTGCCGTGGCCGGAGGCGGCCTCGGCGGAGTTGCCGCTGCCCACCGGGTAACCGCCACGCTCGGGCCACTGCACGACCGGGAACCAGCGCACCCCCTTCTTGTGCAGCCACTCCCGCTTCTCCCCGGCGCAGAACTCGACGTAGGCCTTGGCCCACTCGCGCGGCCAGTGGTCCTCCGGCCGGTCGAAGTCGGCCGTCCCCATCCAGTCGGAGAGGGCCAGCTCGGCCGAGTCGTGGATGCCCAGGCGGCGCTGTTCGGGGGAGTTGACGAGCATCAGGCCACCGAATGACCAGAACGCCTGGCCGCCGAGGGAGGCCTCCGGTTCCTGGTCCAGGAGGACGACCCGCTTGCCGGCGTCGATCAGTTCTGTCGCGGCCACCAGCCCGGCCAATCCACCGCCCACCACGATGACGTCAGTCCCGCTCGTCGAAGCGCTACCGCTCGAAGTACTGGGCGGGGTCTCGGGCATGGGTGAACTCCTATGTGCCGGTGTGGGGTGGTTTGTGGCGGTATCGCGAGGCAGGCGGCGGGTCTGAGTCGGCAGTGCTCTGGCACACCAAAAGCGGCAGAAATCCTAGGCCACATTGACCTGGGTCGCCTACTGTCCGTACTCTTGTAAGAGCGGCACAGCCCTGTGTCGTACCGAATCGAGCTTTGGATACCTACTACTTCATGACGTCGTCAACAATCACTACTCCTACCATCCCACAAGTCGCAATCAACGACATCGGTAGCGCGGAAGATTTCCTCGCCGCTATCGACTCCACGATCAAGTACTTCAACGACGGTGACATCGTCGAAGGAACCATCGTCAAGGTTGACCGCGATGAAGTTCTCCTGGACATCGGCTACAAGACCGAAGGCGTTATCCCTTCGCGTGAGCTGTCCATCAAACACGACATCGACCCCAATGAGGTCGTCTCCGTCGGTGACCTGGTCGAGGCCCTTGTTCTCCAGAAGGAAGACAAAGAAGGCCGCCTGATCCTCTCGAAGAAGCGCGCCCAGTACGAACGTGCATGGGGCACCATCGAGCAGAAGAAGGAGAACGACGAGGTCGTCGAAGGCACCGTGATCGAGGTCGTCAAGGGTGGTCTCATCATCGACATCGGCCTGCGCGGCTTCCTGCCCGCGTCGCTCGTCGAGATGCGTCGAGTGCGTGACCTGCAGCCGTACATCGGTCGCACGTTGGAAGCCAAGATCATCGAGCTCGACAAGAACCGCAACAACGTCGTGCTCTCCCGCCGTGCGTGGCTTGAGCAGACCCAGTCCGAGGTCCGCAGCGACTTCCTCAACAAGCTGGCCAAGGGCCAGGTTCGCACCGGCGTCGTGTCGAGCATCGTCAACTTCGGTGCCTTCGTCGACCTCGGTGGCGTCGACGGTCTCGTCCACGTCTCCGAGCTGTCCTGGAAGCACATCGACCACCCGAGCGAGGTTGTCGAGGTTGGCCAGGAGGTCACCGTCGAGGTTCTCGACATCGACCTTGACCGCGAGCGCGTTTCGCTCTCGCTGAAGGCCACCCAGGAAGACCCGTGGCGCCAGTTCGCCCGCACCCACCAGCTCAACCAGGTCGTTCCGGGCCGGGTCACCAAGCTGGTTCCGTTCGGTGCCTTCGTCCGGGTTCAGGACGGCATCGAGGGTCTCGTGCACATCTCCGAACTGGCCGAGCGTCACGTCGAGATCCCGGAGCAGGTCGTCCAGGTTGGCGACGAGCTGCTCGTCAAGATCATCGACATCGACCTCGAGCGTCGCCGCATCTCGCTGTCGCTGAAGCAGGCCAACGAGGGTGCTCTCACCGACGAGGCGTTCGACCCGGCTCAGTACGGCATGGAAGCCCAGTACGACGACAAGGGCAACTACATCTACCCCGAGGGCTTCGACCCCGACTCGCAGGAATGGCTGCCGGGCTTCGACGCCCAGCGCGAGGCCTGGGAGAAGCGCTACGCGTCAGCTCGCGAGCGTTTCGAGGCTCACCGCAAGCAGCTCGCCGAGGCCCAGCAGGCCGACGCGGAGGCGGCGAGCGAGTCCGGCGAGGCCACCTCGTACTCCTCGGAGACCGAGGACACCAGCGGCACGCTGGCCACGGACGAGGCGCTGGCCGCGCTTCGCGAGAAGCTGGCCGGGCGTTCCTGACGCAGCGGTAGGCATTTGGCGGGTGTAGCACTCGCATATTGACGGTGGCCCGGAGGATCTCCTCCGGGCCACCGTTTTGCATGCTGTCCTCTTTACGGGCGAACCGATAGCGTGGGCCGGATGATGGTTGGACTGACCGGTGGCGTTGGAGCCGGGAAAAGCACGGTTGCCGCACTACTCGAGTCTCACGGCGCGGTGATCATCGATGCCGACGCGATAGCTCGCGAGGTGGTGCGGGCCGGCACCGAGGGTTTCGACCAGGTAGTGGCCGAGTTCGGGCCCGGGATCGTCGGCCCTGACGGCGAGCTGGACCGTCCAAAACTGGCGGCGCTGGTCTTCGGTGACGATGCGGCGCTGCAGCGGCTGAACGGCATCGTGCACCCGCTGGTCGGGCAGCGTTCGGCAGAGGTGATGAGCAAGGTCAGCGCCGATGACATCGTCGTCTACGACGTGCCCCTGCTGGTGGAGAAGAACATGCAGGAGGGGTTTCAGGCGGTGGTGGTGGTGGAGGCCGACCTTCAGGTGCGTCTGGGGCGGCTGCGGGAGCGCGGAATGGACTCCGACCAGGCCCAGGCCCGGATGGCCGCGCAGGCGACCGATGAGCAGCGTCGAGCGGCCGCGACAGATGTGATCGAGAACAGCGGATCGCGCGAAGAGCTGGCCACGCAGGCCAGTCGGGTGTGGGAGCGGCTGGTCGAGGTGCGGGCAAATCGTCGATGAACAAAGGGAATTTTGCTTCTCGGCGCGCCAGAGCGGGAGCCGGTTTGAACCTGACGGTAGCGATCCGCTAGAGTTACCGCTCGGCACGCAACATGTTCGGTTTACGCCGGACGTTGCGAGGTAACGCGGACGTAGCGCAGCTGGTAGCGCATCACCTTGCCAAGGTGAGGGTCGCGGGTTCGAATCCCGTCGTCCGCTCGAGGCTTCACCTCAGGCAGTGGTTGGCCACGCACTTCGGTGCGCGGGCCGGCCATGGATTGCGGCGATGCACAGGGCGGCGTGGCCGAGTGGCTTAGGCAAGGGCCTGCAAAGCCCTGTACGCGGGTTCGATTCCCGCCGCCGCCTCGCAGATTTTAAATTTGCACCGGATTCCGGTGCTTTATAAGGGCGATTAGCTCAGTGGGAGAGCACTACCTTGACACGGTAGGGGTCACTGGTTCAATCCCAGTATCGCCCACCCTTAGACCCCCCGGATTTGCTGGGGTGCAGTTGCTTTGTGGCGAGAGTCCTCGCCTCCGTGGTCGGAGTTTATCCCCACCTCATCCCCATTGCTTGGGGATAAAGTCGCTGGTCGCATCGCTGGGTGCCGACTCTTTGCTGGCTGACGGCACAAGAACTAGGGTGACTACTTTTCCCCCTAGCGCAGATGTGGCGCACGCCTCTGACCTCCCGGAGGAACTCTGGGATATCGACCGACTCGCCGACTACCTGGGTTGTGGTCGTCGGCTCGTCTACCGGCTCACGCACGAACATCGAATCCGGTTCGTTCGGGTCGGCCGCGAGCTGCGCTTCGACCCGCGCGACGTCGCTGTGTATTTGTCCTCGGTATCGGTCGAGGTCTCCGAACCGGAACCTGCCGTGATGCCGGCTCCGATCCGGCGCGGACGGCCCCGGGCCACCGATGTTCGCCGGATGGCTAGCTGATGGCCTCTCGGGTTTTGCCGGTCGGTGTCCGCCGGGTCGTCGGCCGAGATGGCGTGGTCACCTTCCAGGCTCGGTGGTACGACCGCGGCGGCGGCCGGCACGCCGCGACCTTCGACACGGTCGCCGAGGCGGACGCGCACCGTCAGGAGCAGATGCGTTCCCGGCGATTCGGTGGCTCCGCAGATCCGTCGGGCGGCCGGACGGCGCTGTCGGTCTGGTTCTGGCGTTGGCACGAGATCCGTAAGGCCCGTCCATCGACCAAGAGCGTCGCGCTGTCGAACGCACGCACCAACATGCTTCCCCGATTCGGCGACTGGCGTCTATGCGACATCAGGCCATCAGACGTCTCTGCGTGGGTTGCTGACATGGTGGCCGCGGGGTTGGCACCATCGACAGCCGGTAAGAATTTGCAGCTGCTGTCGGCCTGTCTGAAGGCGGCGGTCGCAGAGGGTCTGATCGCTTCCAGTCCGGCCGATCACGTGCATGCGCCGGACCCGGATCCTGACGAGGCGCGGTTCCTCCTACCGGCGGAATTGGTGGCGATCGAGCAGGCCATGGATCCGTGGTGGCGTCCGATCGTGCCGTTCGTTGCCGACACGGGGCTACGGATCGGTGAGTTCGCGGCTCTGCGGGTGAAGGACCTTGACTTGGTCCGCGGCCGCGTGCGGGTCGTCGAGAGTGCAGTCGAGGTTCCGAAGGCCGTCTCAGGCGCCGCGACGCGGCGAACGCAGGGCGATCCGAAGACGAAGGCCAGCCTGCGAGTGGTTCCGACGATCACACCGTCGGTCGCTCAGCTTATGGAAAAGATGATCGCGACGCGGAAGCTGTGCGCGAACGACCCGCTTTTTGCGGGACGTCAGGGCGCACCGTTGTCGCCGAACAACTGGCGCAAGCGGGTCTGGTACCCGGCGGTTGAGCGGGCCGGGCTCGGATCGGACAAGAACGATCCGTCGACTCCGGCGCCTCACTCTCTTCGGCACACGGCGGTGGCGCTCTGGATCGCCTCCGGGGTCACCGAACCACTTCGGCTGGCTCGCTGGGCAGGGCATCGGTCCATCAATACGACGTATCGGGTGTACGGCCACCTCCTACCGGAAGATGCGAACCCAACACGGACAGCGCTAGAAGCAATTCGCTCAGCAGCCCGTCAGGAGGTAGGTCGGACGAACTTGTGACTCACATGCAGGAAAACAGAGGCGACGCCCGCGTGCTGGTCGATCGGGGCCGAACTGGGCCTTGACGCGGACCGTCTGAATGTCCGGGCGGACCAAGTGGTCTGAGTCGAGAGCTTGCGTTGGACGGTCACCGCCAACGGCTGGGAACGGTTGCCTTGATCTCGTCGAACGCGCAACGGTCGCCGTTGCGCCAGTTCACCGCAGCCACATCGAGATCAATCCGATCGCGGTGCCGTGCAGCACGTCGTTCGGCCCGGCGCTGCGGACCGGCGTGACACATCCAGCATGAGCAGACGCCCGTGCCCGTGTACTGGAACTCCCACCGGCACCTCGACATGGGAGACCACATGCGGGCGCACGACGAACGGTCAGGCAGATCGCACGGTCCGTAACGATGATCGTGGCTGGCGACGGCGGGCAGGTCGCCGCGAGCGATTTTGATGGCGAACGGGGCATGCTGGTCGGTGCGGGACACGGTGACTCCGATGGCTTGAAGCGCCAGTCCGCATCCCCGGATTGAGGTACGAACTGGCGCTATGGCATCAGCCGGTCACGCGCCTTGTGTTCCATGCCATCGATTGTTACACGCCAGGCGGCAGGATGGATCCCACCGGGATGGCAGGCATGGCTCGGTGTCTGCCGTGCGCCTCTTCCACGTTTGGCGCAGGATGGCGTTGTGCATTCTCTGACTCTCGACACGAGTTGCGTGATTCACGGCGCGCAGGGCCAAGGTGAAAGTGAATCGCCCAGTGCGGTTGTCACAGCCACCAATTGCTTCTGGAACGGACAGGCATACGCGTTGTTGTGTCTCTAAAAGAAGCGGTGTCCATCGTGCTTGGTCGCTAGGCCTGCCGCCGAACGACACTGACGGCTGTTCGCAGCGCTTGGTGGCTCAACGAGCGCGAACCGTCGATCTGAGTGTTTGCCGCGAGATTGGGTCGGCGCGCAGATGGATTGGTATGGAACCGATCGTCGGCGCTTGGTGATGAACCGGACGTTGCGTTCACCGCTAATTGGAGCGCGTCTTCTGCGGGCCGGTTTTGATGCAGAAGCCGAGGCCAAGGCTGTAGCGTCGTGCCGCTGACCGTCTTCCGCCGGTACGGATCGAGGTCGGTGAATGAGCTAGGCGCGTTGTTCACGCAGTGGTGGTAATCGTAAATGTGGCCATGACGGCTCTGTGGTCCGAGGCGACATCCACGACCTCTTGGTGCACGCACTGCATCGCGCCTGGCCGGTACAGGATGTCGTCGAGCTGGGCGCCGACGACCCGGTTCACCGTTTTCTCGGTGCGGTCGGTCTTGCGGGACGGCCAGGTGATGTCTTCGCCCAGGTCGACGGCGGCGAGGCCGGCGCGACGACGGAATGCGAGGTCGGCTTTCCTCGGTCCAGGCCAATGGTTCATGTCGCCGGTGAGGACGAGCGGCCCGTCGTAGTAGGGGTCCGCGAGCTCGAGCGAAAGGCGCGAGAGGAAGCGGGCCCGCTGGCGGAATGCGATCACGACTGGGAGGTGAGTCGTTACAGCCACCAGGCGAGGCCCACCCGGGCCATCGAGTTGCGCCGCGAGCACGCCCAGATCGGAGTACTCCAGAGGCTCTCTCGAGAATTTCGACAGCAGGGCACTCTCGGCCCTGCCAGCCTGCTCCAGAACGGTTGAACGTATGGGTTGCCCCGTGTTGCGATATGCGCTGTCCGACCGCACCGCGATGCCCAGACCGAAGTGCCCCTCGGCGGCGACGAGATCGAAACCCACGTCCTGCAGGCTCGTCTCGACCCCGTAGGCGGCCGGACTGAACAACTCTTGCATCAGAATGACGTCGGCCCGAGCAAGAGGCGCGAGTCCTCGCGGTGTCTTGATCGTCCGCCCGAGGTAGGTGTTCACCGTCGCGACAGCGAGGCGCGAGGTAGGCATGACAAGATCAACCTATCAGCGCGCGGTAACCCATTCGCGGCTGCTTCAGAACTGCTGTACGCCGCCCCGCGGCGGTCGGGGTGGCGTCGAGCGGGGAAAATGCTCACGGAGTTGACCAGATGGATCGGCCTGACAAGGTCGTTGCACTGCTTCGGCCGCCGGCGTTCTGTTACTGACCATGGTGATGCCGGCAGGATCGCCGCAGTTGACGCAGAGGTGGGTCGACATCGACGGCGGGCACGTCGTCATCATTTGATCAACGCGTCAGCCCGCGAGTACACCGGCTGGGCCTACGCCTGGTACGGCGGCCGCAAGCAGTCGCGACTCGTCGCCACTATTGAGGTCGATCACACGACCACAGTGCCCTGGACACCGTTGGCTGGCAGTCCGGCGTTTCGTGGCAGCACGAAAGCGCGCGCTATCCGTCGTTCGGCGTGGCCGAGGGCGGGCGGGCAACCGGGGCAGATGAATGCCTATGGCGTTGGCGGCAATCGGATCTGTCGATGCCGGTGCGTTTCGTCAGAGCACTGGGTCGCTCGCTTGAGTCCAGGTCGCCTCGAACTGTTCAGCGCTGATCAGTTCGACGGAGAAGTCTGGCTGGTCTTCGATTTCCACGATGTCCGGCATCGGCTCCCATGTGAGGCTCGTCGGCCCATCGTTGATTGAGTCGGCTCGGGCTAGCGTTCCGTCCCGGAACTCCTCGACCTTCCGCAGTTCGGTTCGGTCGTCTCCAACTTCCTCGTAGATCCGGATCGGATCGTTCGGATCGTCGTGATGCCAATGAGCGATGAAGTGGACCGGCACGATCGGCACAATATCGTCCGCGCTGCCGCAGACGGGGCGCTACCCTTCGTTACCCGCGGCGGTGACGCAGCACGGGATTGCCTGCTGAGCGCGCAGGTTGGCTCTGTTGGGCGGCGGACTGTAGCCCGGAGTATCCGCTAGGGGTCTCTACGGTCGGACGGGTCAGCAATGACGTCCCATTCCAGGCGACCGTCGATGACGGCCGGGCGCCAGTACCCAAAGTCGTACTGCCCCTCCAACGCGTCAGCGATACCGGCGACCCACGCCTCGAGGGTGTGCGCACCAGCGTCGAAGTCGGCAATCTCTTCGTGCATAAATGCTCCGACCCGCCCGTAGTCCGGTCCAGGTCGCAGATCGAGGAAGAGCGCGTCGGCGCAGACGTGAGAGGCAAACGTCAGCCACTGCCGATGCCACCACCATCCGGCTTGCATCGGGTCACCTTGATCGAGAATGCCGTTCAGCATGTCGACGTAGCCAGGTATATCGGCAACGGGCTGCAACATGTAGCCGCCAGGCAGGAACCGCGAGGCGAACGACACTTCCGCCACTGGGTGATAAGCCGGTACACCGTTCGTCATCGACAACAAGCTGACCAACCCGACAGGGAGGGCAACTGCCAGCCGCTGCTGCGCGGCCAGGATCTCCTCGTAGGTCGCCGGCGGCTGCAGGGTGCTATAACTAGCCGGCGCATTCGTCCGCAGCCAGTCGAGGACTCGGCTCCACTGCTCTTGCATGAGGTCTCCCGCCACACCGCCAATCGTGTCACGCAAGCGAAGGACCCAACCGCAACACACCAAAAGGAACCCCATGGCGCGAGATAGCCGTCGATCTGCTCGCCGAGGGTTGCCGCATTGCGCCGTCCAGATGAATCTGTAGGTCGCAGGGTTCCTCCGGATGTGTCGATCTCCGTGCGTCAGGCGTCGAGAGTCAGGACGACGAGCGGCCGCCTGACAGACGCCGTTCCCCAGTCTCCGGCGAGCTGCCAGACGGAGACTCCGGCCAGCTCAACGCGCCGGAAGGTGTCGATGTTGCCGAAGTCGATCTCGCCGCTCGGGTCGTGTGTGCCGGGCTGTCCACTTGGCACGAAATCGATTGGATCAACGCTTCTGATCGTGAGCGTTCCCCTGCAATAGCAGTGCTGTTCGTTCACGCTTGGGACCGAGTAGCTCGGATGATCAGGCGTCAATACGGCGTCGAGGATAAACCTGATCTGAGACGCCGCCGCAGCTACTGCTAGGACCCATGAGTCCTCCAAGTACACAGCGCTTAGGTCGTCGAATGCCTGGTCGTAGGACACTGGGGCGTTGTCGGTCACGCCCAGTAGCCTTGCACGTCGGCCAGCCCGGAACTCATCCTCATCTGCCGTAGATGGCATGCGAACCGTCTGCTCCGCGCGGCGCGAATGGCGGTTCCGACGGGGGACGCGAAGGTCAAACGCTACGGGTCATCGGATCCTGATGTAGAACCCTGTTGGCCAATTCACGGCAATCGGAGACCGCTACGGCCCCGAAGGCGCCACAGGGAGCACTGGGCGCTCCGACGCTGCCGACGGAGCATAGGCGCGACGTCATCGAGGGATAGGAAGACGGGTCGATCGGCGGCCTAGTGTGGTCACATGGAGCCCCGGCAAATGAGATCGAGCCATGTCGCGCCGACGAGTCGTGTTCCTCAGGACGTGGACCTCTGGCTTGATGGCGACGAGCCAATAATGCTCCGCGCCTTCGACGGCAACGACCCGGTCGAACTGACCGCCCAGGACGCGAAGGATCTAGCTGTAGCACTCCTCGAACTCGCCGACAGGGCTGAAGACTCAACCACCTAGCAGAAACCAGAATGGTGCAGCGGCTGAGCTTCCACCATGCGGTAGCCGTCGTTCGGGGCGCTAGTGAGCAGGGGTCGGCGTCGCGCATATGAGTCCGTCGGGCGCGAAGTGTTGGCCGGACAAGTAGCCGATCTCCGGATGTTCGCGGCGCAGCGAAATCAGGGGATCATTGCTGGATGACGAATACCCTGAGCCACGGTACGTCGGGTGCCATTCGACGATTCGCTGGCTGGGTTGCGCGAGGCTCCGTCGGTCACCCGATGCTCGAAGGAATCAACTACTGGGACGAGCTCAAGGACTCTCCCAGCCAGATGGAGACCTGCTTTGCCGTCTTCGCCCCCGTTCCGCAACTTGACGACGCGGGTTCGCCCATCAATGAAAAGTACGCCGAGAAGCGGGCGGCGACATGGCTGTATCGGTACTGCACCGGCGGCCTTCCACCGGGAGAGCTTGACCTCGAACCGTGGGAAGTCGAGCTGTACTGATGACGCGGTTTGCCGCCGGAGCGGCTCTACCGATCATGCCGCGGACAGCGCATTCCTGCCGCACGGGATCCGTCAATACGCCCGTCGCTGATCTCCCTTCCGATGGCTTGGAGGTTGCGCACATGAAAACTTCGGCGTCCTGATCGGGACAGCGTCCGACCAAGCGGCCGGACACCTCGCTCGGTCCTACGACGACATATACAGAGTGAGAATCGTTCGCCTGGTGGTTTCGTAGGCGAGGCCCGCCGTGTTCAGGGCTGCGATGAGTCGTCTTCGGTGAGAGCGGGGCATTCCCACCAGGCAGATCTGGCCGGGTCCTTGGTGGATGAGGACGACGGTGTCAAACCACGGCGGAAAGCGGGCGATGTTCATATGTACGACGCCACCGGGCTGGCGGATCAAGGCTCCCTCGGAAATGCGGGAAAACAGCCGTCGGGTCAGACGGACGCCGATCTCGCCGGGATAAACGTAGAGGTCGCCGGTTCCGCCGCGGCCTGTCGCCGGACTGAACCTGATCGACACGTTGCCAAGCACCGCAATCGGCGCGGCGGGGTCCGTCATCTGTGTTGCCGCCGCAGAACCCGGTCTGGGTCTCGATGGGTGGAGTTGGACTTCTGACCGCGCCGCACCCCGCCAATATGACATAGCAGCTCGGCTATTGCTGCGCCGTCCTTGCCGCCGCCCCGACGCGTGCCCCCAGCTCGTGCGCCCTCCGCAACGTCCGCTCTTGCCGCGGACAGCGCGTTTTGTGCCGCACGGGATCCGTCGATAGCGGACACGGATCGCGTCGAGGTGGGCACGCGCAGATCGGACAGTAGGGTGTCTGGCCGTTTGGCGGACATAACCGATCTGTGGGTATCGCTGGCCGGTCGATCAGGCACCATCTAGGGATGACGGAATGGCGTTCAGCTGCCGAGCTGTGCAACGTAACGGATCCTGCATGGCCGAGCATCGAGGATCAGATCGCGGCCTCGCCGCTCAGCGTCGAGGTGGTTTCGGCGGAGATCTCCGAGCGCGCAATGGCGATCGAGCAGGTCCAGGTAACTGCGCGAAGCGCACTTGGAGCACTGACCTCGGAGTGCGGTGCGTTGCGGATCGATCACGGCTGGTTGCGCATCCTCGGTGCGGGCGCGGACGGACTGCCATCGGTCCGCTCACTGACTGACCTGATCGCTGTCCATGGTGAACGGTTCCTCGTCGTCGCGATTGACGTGCTCGGTGGGTATTTCGCCGTCAACGGAGGTGACCTGCCGGGCGCACGAGAAGAAGTCGCGTATTGGGGACCGGACACACTTACATGGACGCCGCTCGAGCTTGGTCACGGAGCGTTCGTGGGCGCAATGCTCGGCGGGGCTGTTTCCGAGTTCTACGGGGCGATGCGCTGGCGCGGATGGGAGCAGGAAGTGGCGGCTCTGCCCCTTGCCTACGGACTCTCGGTATACCCGTTCCCGTTTACCAAGGAGGGTCAAGACCTCGGACGGACCTCGCGAAGGCCTGTGCCACTCGCCGAGCTACTTGATCTCTACGCCGACATGGCACGGCAACTCGCGGACTTGCCTGACGACGACAAGTTCCACATCGAGGTCAGTGAGTAACGCCAGCACAAATGCCCGACTTTGCCGCAGACAGCGAACGCTATCCGTCCGGTAGCCCGATGTCCGGTAGTTCGGGCTGGGCACGAACTACGGCATGCGAACCGCATCCACAGACGCGTCGTAGACGAACATCGGTGCGTCGTGAGCTGCCTCAGGAGTGGCTCGGACTTCCTTGCCCACTGCGCGGCCCAATACGGTGACAAAACCAGCGAGCACATCCAGTGACTCTTGACCGTTTATGTCGCGTGCTGGGACGTCGAACTCGATCCAGTCATCACTAAAGACGTGGCCGTAGATCGGCAGACCAGCGAAGTTGATCGAGATGAGGACATTTGCCTGCGTTGATCGGCTGACGAGATGCTGGGCCAGTTTAGGGAGTTCTGTCCGTTCGCCATCCTCGGCATAGCCGACCTCCCATGCGATCACGTGCTCGCGCAGCAGATCGAGCACGCGCTGCCAGTCGCCTGCGTCCGCTGCTGGAACGACGATGTCGCAAAGAGACGCGATGTTGCCGTCGTCATTCAACTGCTGCTCAACCTCGGTCCACGGCACGGGCATACCGTCATTGTGCAGGCCCAGCCCTCCATGAGGGCCATCCGGTCTCGGCTCCAGATAACTCCCGCGATAGCCGTCGTTAGGCGCGGTAGCCCGGCTGGCGGGACGGTGGGCAGATGAATCGGTATGCGCCGCGACAACTCGGATCCATTCGCGTCAGCTGATTGCGTCGACTGCGATAAGGAACCGGCGAACCCAGGCAACGTCATCGTCCACCTCCCCGCGCGAAAGCACCTCCCGCTTGATCCTCTGCGGACGCATCATGCGCATGAGGTCACCCTCGTGGACGATCTTGTTACGGCGATGGCTCAGACGATTGAGTCGTTCCTCGACGGCCGATCGAGTCTCAGGCGGCGTCATCGCAGCGGCCGCTCTAGCCAACCCCTTCGCGACGCCCAGCATGGCGAAACCGGTTTCCCACTGACGCGCGCTCTGAAAGGTCATGCCGAGGATCCGCTCGTTTAGCGTATTTCGCGCTCGAACCAGAGGTCGATCGTCGACACCCTGCCGACGTGCCTCGACCGAGCGGTTGCCCGACCCAACCAGCTCGCCGAATGGGACGTCCACATTCGCCAAGATCCTGGATAGGTGTCGGAGGTCGACCCGTCTGATCGACCAGTGCATCCAGGTATCAAGCGCGGCCACGGCCATTGCAACCGACTGCCGGCGGATGTCGTACTGGAGCAAAGAGACCTGTTCAGTACCAGGGTCTAGTGTGAGCAACCGACCTGCACGATCTAGCACGTCGAGCCCAGCCTGCAGAGGAGTTACAGCCATCGCTCCAGCTTGCACGAGCATTCAGCGGTAGACAGACAGGACACGACACATTCCTACCAATCGCCGACTGTTCGGCACACGCGCGGAGCCGTCGATATCGAGTCCGCATCGTCGTAGGTCGAAGCGAGCAGATCGATTCTTCTCACGTCGCCGCCGAATCGAACAACTCGGGAAATCGGAGTAGGTGCGGCGAGCGCCCGGACGCTTTCACGGGAAGGCGTGCGGCCACCCGAGAAAGTCAATGGCCTGACAGATGGGTCCGGCTCGACGCCGCCTCGCTTCACGGCACGCCGCGAACAAGCAGCGCACCATCAGTTTCGAACGAGAGAATGGCGGCGTGACGAAGAAACAACCTGAGCTGCCGGCGACGCTGTGGTCCGTCCCGGACGGTCCGTGGCCGGACCCGCCGGTACAAACCCGGCCGGCTCTGCTTCCCGTAGGCGAGTTGACCCCGGAGAACGCAGAACGCCTGTTCACCCGGCTGCTGGAAACCGAAGCACACGTCGAGCACGCGATCCTCTACGGGCTGCCCGGGCAAGCCCAGGCAGGAATCGATGTGTACGCGCGAACGGCGCCCTCGCTGGACGCCGCCGCTACGGCGGGGAGAAGCTTCGTGGCGCTGCAGTCACGGCGCGTGAAGGGTCTCACCGCCGCGTCGATTGCCTCGGCGGTCACCGACTTTCTCGCCGGCGAGTGGGCCGATCGGTGCTCCCGGTTCTACTACGCCACGAGTTCGTCGCTTCGCGATATCAAGCTGGATGTCGCCGTCCGGTCCGCGCACGACACACTCTCGGAGAAGGGCATCGAGTTTGAACCGTGGGGAGCGGAGGAGGTCGCCGCCCGGCTCCGCGATCACCCTCGGCTGGTGGATGACTTCTTCGGCCGTGCGTGGGTGGTCGCGTTCTGTGGAGAGGACCGCGCCACCGAGCTCGCCCGGCGGATTACCCCCGAGCAGGCGCGCGCGGCCCGCGGCGCCCTCGGGGGTCTCTATCGGGCTGCATTCCGCGCGCAGGGTGCCTCGCCGACGGTCACCGGCACACATACGCGGGGTCTGTCGTATTTGATTCTCGATACGCATCCGGTGTCCGATGACACAACAGCACGGGCGACCGCCGTGGAGCCCGAGCAGTCGGAGGCGCCGGTGTCAATTCAACCGCTGGAGGAATACACAGGAACTCCTCGGATCATGCGCCGCCGCACACGCAGGCCTACGCGGCGAGACCCGATCAGGTCGGCGGATGCGGATCGAGCGCGCACTCCCGTCGACGAATGGACCGAGTCCGCGCGCCTCCGGCTGCTCATCGGCGCGCCTGGGTCGGGCAAGTCCAGCTTTCTGATGTTCACCGCCGCGGACATCCTCGCTGCCGAACCGCAGTCCGCGGCGCTGCAGCGGGCGCACAGCGGCGACTTGCCGTTGTGGTTGCCGTTCGGGTTCCTGTGTCGCCACCTTTACGGATCCACCACGAACTCGGTTGTCTCGGCCATTCAGGCATGGGTCACCCAGCAGGGTGGACCGTCGGCTTGGGATCTCACTCAGCCGGCGCTGGACGACGAACGGGCGATCCTGCTAGTCGACGGTGTCGACGAGTGGAACGACCCCGCATCCGCGGAGTACGCGCTCGGGCTCATCGAGTCGTTCGTGTCCCAACGGCGTATCGGCGCGATCCTCACCGCCCGCCCCTACGCGGTGGACCGGCTGAACTGGGTGGAGCCGTGGGCGAAAGCGGTCCTCGCACCTCTCACCCACGCTCAGCAGGTCGCTCTGGTCACCCGGGTGCTGTCTGAGCCCGACACGATCGATGGAGACGGTCCGTTCAGCCCGCACGCGGGGTCGTTCCTGGGGGAGCTGGCCCAGATACCGGCGTTGAGCCCACTCTTGACCACACCGCTGTTCCTCGGGCTGCTGGCGAAGTCGTGGCGTGGAGAGTCATTACCGCCGCAACGGTTCCACCTGTTCTCCGCGCTCGTCCAACTTCTGGTGGACAAGCACCCGCAGATGCGTCGCCGCGCCTCCTCTGCGGCGGGATCCGAGTTCTCCACCGGCGACATGCTCACGGTGCTTCGTGGTGTCGCCTACCAGGCCCGGATAGAGGGCGGCGCGGCGATCTGGCCCCGGCAAGAGATGGAGCGACGGTTCCGGGAGGAGCTTCGCCGCGACGACGGCTTGGCATACCCGGCGGCCGACGCGGCTCGGGTCGCGACGGCGGTGCTGTCGCAGGCGGAGGACGAGTATGGGCTGCTCGTCCCGCAAGGCGTTGGGATGGTCGGGTTCTTGCATCGGGTTCTGCTCGATCAGCTTGCCGGCGAGCACCTGGCCACGCTCCCGCCCGAGGAGCAGGAGAACGCCCTGATCGCTCGGGCCGGCGACCCCATCTGGCGGGATGTACTTATCGCCGGCCTCGCCACGCAGGTCAACGCGCATGTGAACGCGTCCCTGCTGAGCCGTCTCAGCGAGCAGGCCGACGTGGACCCGGTCGACAGATACGAACTAATCAGCGAGGCCATCGCCGCCGATGTTGCGATCACCACGCTGAAGCAGTCGCAGTGGGTGATGGAGATCATTGACCGCGTCAACGAGCACATGGACACCGCCCACCGGGTCACGCTGATTGCATCGCTGGTATCGATGACGAACCACGCCTCGCTGCGACCGTTGCTGCTCGCAACGTTCACACGATGGCTCAACGCTACGCACCCCGAGCCGACGTCACCGCTGTGGACGCTCCGAGATACCGCAGTCGCCGAGACGGGGGTGCTTCCTGCGCTGCTGTGGGGGCTGCGGCACGAGGACGAGACGGTGCAGCTGAACGCCGCTCATGCCATCGCGATCCGCTACGGCGGCGACGCTTCGGTCGGTGCCCGAATCGAAACGAGCGTCCGCAACGGTGCGAAAGCCATCGATCAGGCGTTCGCGCTACTGTGCCTGGGAACAGGGTGGCCGGACTGGCCAGATCTGCCCGCCCTTCTCGAGTGGGCGCGAGCGCAGATCACCCCGGAGCTGCGAGTCTGCGCTCTGCATCTTCTTTGCGAAACCGCTGGAGGGCAGCTCGACTATCTCGCCGCTGCGGAGAGGCAGTGGTTCGGAGGGTTACTGAGGCATGAGGGGTTGCGGCCGCGGGAGCATTGGAAGGACCTCGCCATCCCGTTCGTGCAGCACGCGGTGTCCGGGCAGCCGAAAGCGGCGCGTTTCGTGCTAGAGACTTTGTCTGGCAACGGCAAGAACGGCGGCGACCGCTCGATGGCCTGGTTACTCGCGTGCACCACGTTCAGCGACGACGACGCGATCAAGAGCTGGGTGGCCGACGAGCTAGAACACCCCGACCGCCACGGACTCGTGCTGCACAACCTTGCGCTCATCCCTGAGTCGTGGCGCGCAGATCCCGCTTTCGCACGTAGCGCCGTGGCAACTATCCGCGAGGAAGCCCCGAAAGTGCGGTTCAGCGACGGCGCCATCACTCTCGCGGATTCTTTGCCCGACGACGAAGCGCTCGATGTGCTCATGCCCGCCCTGGACTCGTGGCGTCCCGTCCGCGTTGGGGCGGTGCTGTTGCAACGGTTCGGGCAGCGTCCCGAGGTGCGCGCGGCGTTCGATGAGCGCCTGCACGGGCCTCTGAAGTCGGCTGCACCGCTCGCACCGCTCGCGCTGGAGGCGCTCGGTGCAGCGGAAGGATTCCGAGTGCTCGTCACGTTGCTGCGGTCCTCGGCAGATGAGGGTGACGGGGAAGCGCGAGTTGTGGTGGCGACGGCCGTCGCCAATGCCTGGGCGCACTTCGCCAGCACCCGGGAGGACGCCGAGTCCGCTGCCATGTTGCACGAATACGATCCGGATGAACTTGCTACGCGCTGCACTGCGGTTGGGACGGGACACCTCACCTGGCATGTCGACGCGATCATCGCCGCGTGGCCGGCGCACAAAGCGGTCGTCGCATTCGCGTCGCAGGCCTTGCAGCACCCCCGGCACATCAGCAGCGGCATCCACGACCCAGCACCCCCGGCGATCGTGCGCGCGTACGGGGCCCGCGCTGACGCAACCGCGAACATGATGATGGATGCGGTTCTCGATCAGTTCGCCTACCTGCCACCGCGGCTGCGGGAGGTGCTCGTAGATGCCCTGACCCGCTCCGATCTGACCCCCTCGACCCTGCGCGATCTGCTCAGGGACTGGAGTGAGGACCCGGACGTATGGGTACAGCGCACTGCACTGACTGGACTAATCCGTCGCGTCGAGCGATATGGGATCTCACCGAACGCTGAGCACACGCAAGCCGAGGAAGCCGCCGACTGGCTGCGCGCGCAGGTGCGAGCGGAACTCTGCGCGTACGGTCCCGATCTGGAAGACCGTCGGCAGACCGGGTGGGTCGGGATGCTGCTGCTCGGCGACCTCGGGCTTCATGACGGGCTCCTGGAGACCATCGGGGAACCCACCCGACCGGGCGTGCATCTTCGGCATCTGTTCGGAGGCGTCGACCGGGAACTGGTCGATCTGCTCAACGCCAACTGGGACGAGGTGTCCACCCACTTCGGCGACGACCTGTTCATTCTGCTGTCCGCCTCCAACACCAGGGACTCGCGCGCGAATGCTCGAGCAACCGTGCTCGGTGTGCTCAGTACCAGCTCATCACCTCACCCCTCCGTCGGCGAACTCGTCCGTGCTGAGGCAGACGCGAATCCTCAGTTCCGCAGCAGCGCGGACTATCTGCTCTGGTTACATCGCGGCGGACGCCGCGATCTCGACCTCTTCGCCGCCTGCCTGACTCGAGAAGGTTCCTCTACCTTGAACCGGACAGAGACGGACGAGGTTTACGACCTGCTCGTCGATCCGGACTCGTGGCAGATCCCCGCAGACACACTCCGCGACGCACTGACGCAACAGCCCGGTTTCGAGACCGACCCGCAACTTCGGGCAGTGTTCTGTGAACTGTTCCCAAACGACGAGCGCAGTCGCACGATGTTCGCCGATTTGGAGACTTGGTTCAGCGCCGAGGATCCCCGGGATCGTCGCGAGTGGATCGATTCGCTCGCCGTCGCCGTCCGGTGCTCACCAGCGAGCGTTCTGCCTGCGATCGTAGAACGAGCACATCAGCAGATCATGCTCCGGGACGCCGCCGACCTGTTCGCCCTGCTGACAGGCCCGCTGATGCGGCGACTTCGCCACGACCCGGACGCGGTCACCGCGTTTCGATCCGCGATCCAAGATCCTGCCTCCGCGGATACCAGCACCCCGATCTGGGCGCAGACCCCCGAGACCGAGCACATCCGCGAGCCGGCGATCGATTCGCAACGGTCCTACCTGTTGGCAACGGTTCTTGACCACGCCGGCCTACTCGACGACAGCACTGCGAGGATAGCCCGGGACACGCTCACCAGCACCAACCCAGATGTGGTGGTCCATGATCCGTTCACTGGAGCCGAACGTCCCGCGCGTGCCGCAGCGATCACCCTGACGAGACACCCCCCGGCCCGGAACTGATATTTGCCCAAGTTTCGCGCAACGAGCTACTCACTTTAATCCGCCGGATGTGGGCGCCTGAGCTAGTTGTCATGAGGAACTGCTCATGCGACCACGACTCCGCCCGAGCCCGTTCGGCGAGGCGGCCGACGGCGTCGCGCAGCGTCGGTGCTTTGAGAGGGCGGGTGAGGAACACGATCTCGGCGGTGGTGTCGGCGGCGCTGGTCTTGGCCGTGCCCGTTCGGGCGGTGGCCATCACGCGCCGGCACCGTGATCGACGCCGAGGACGTCGTAGTCGGTCAACGCCCGGATCTCGACGTCGGGCGCAGCGGCGGGGTGCACGACCTCCAACCGGTCGCGGCGCAGCGAACGGGCCGCAGCGAGATGGTCGGGGTCGTGAAGAGTCTGGTGCTTGGCCCAGACCCGGTCATGATCGGCGACGACCTTCCCACCGCAGTGGACTTTCACTCGGTGCAGACTGGCTCGCACCTCGATCCGACGACCGACCGCGGCGGGATGCACGGAGTAGTCGTTGCCGTCCAGGCGCACGTAATGATCACGCGGCAGCCGCTGCGACCTCGCCCACCCGGTGACCGGTGCGACCGGCGGCAAAGCGAGCATCGCGGCCCGGTCACCGTCGAGACGATCCAACGGGCGGCAACCCAACCGGCGGTGATGGCGGGCGTTGGCAGTGACCAACCAGGCCTGGATCTGCGTGTTGAAATCGGCGGGGCTGCTGAACTCCCGCCCAGGCAGGAACGACCGCTCGAGGTAGTCATGAAACCGCTCGACCAGACCTTTGGCCTCCGGGTCAGCGGGTTTGCAGATCACTACCTTCGCGCCGAGGGTGCCGCGAAAGGCCTGACATTCACCGGTCAACTCCGGTTGCCGCTGACGCCACCGCCCGACCGCACCCTCACCGTCCCAGACCAACACCCGCGGACACGACCCAAGAGCTGCGATGTGCTGCCACCACCCGGCATACAGATCCTCCGCGGTCCGTGTCGGCACCAGCACCGCCGACGCCCACCGCGAATACCCAGTCACCATCGTCAGCACCGGCAATTGTTTGGCCGTGCGGGACTGCCCGAACCCGACCGGGACCGTGACGTCGGGGAACCAGAAATCGCATTGACCGATCACCCCTGGCTCATACGCCGTGCGCCCGGCCGGGTCCGGTGGAACGTAGAACGGGCGCAGCTCGCTGACCCGCCGGCTCAACGTCCGAATTCCATGCGGCCACCCGATCCGCTCGCCGATCACCGTCGCCGGCATCGTCGGGACCGCCCGCAGCAACTCCCTGATCCTCGGCTCGAACTCATCCGCCAACGTCGGCGCCGGCCGCCGCTCATACTTCGGAGCGCCGTCACGACGCAACGCCGCCTTGACCGTGTTCCGCGAGACGCCCATTACCCGCGCAATCTCCGAGATCGACACCCGCTCAGCCCGATGAAGCCGACGGATCTCCGCCCAATCTTCCACGTCTAACACTCGCTTCCTCCTGCACTCGACTGAGCACAGGTTCTAAGGGAAGCTGGTCAAAATTCATTTGCCGCGCGGTGATCAATATTCACTGGCCGTCGACATATATCCGGGCAGCACAAAGTGCCCGATCGCCGGGAGCGTTTGAACGTCTCGCCGGACCGGCTGGTGAGCATCGATCCGGTGGGTCATTCAGGTTAGGGTGCGGGTTTCTCCTGGTGGTCGAGTCGTGTTGGGCGGGGTGGTGGCCCTCGTCCGGCTGCCGTGCCTTCTGTCGGTCTTCCGGCGGCCGGGATGGGTCACTGCTACCTGGGTTACTATGGCGGCGGGACTAGAAGGGTCGAAGGCCAGCCCGATTTGAGACTTCTTCCCAGCCCTTTCTGCGACGGGATCGCGCCAAGTAGATCGGGCAGTTCTGACCGGCAGGCTCGGGCGCATGCAGGTACCTCTTGCCGTTGAGGGCCAGCATCAGATAGGGGCTGGCCATGTCTTCCATGCCGCCGGCAATGACGTCGGCGTCCACGCATCCGGCGGATAGAAACGTCGACGAGGACACCTTCCTCGATCAGCTTGGTTCGGACACCCCGGCGGGCGTCTTCCGGTAGGGCTGGGCCCGTTAGCAGAGTCTTGCGGTCCATGGTGGTACTTCTCCTTCAGGGGTAG
This sequence comes from Jatrophihabitans sp. GAS493, assembly GCF_900230215.1. Lineage (NCBI taxonomy): Bacteria > Bacillati > Actinomycetota > Actinomycetes > Jatrophihabitantales > Jatrophihabitantaceae > Jatrophihabitans > Jatrophihabitans sp. GAS493. Next base: position 2,941,898 of record NZ_LT907982.1, read on the forward strand.
TTTGCCGGGCACACCGGTTCCCGCATCACCGTCGCCGCTCCTCGAGGTCCGGCAAACGCCGCTACCCGGCGACGTTCGACAGACCCGGAACCGGCGACTCACGTGCCTGTGTGTGCCACCGAGCTCTCGCCGGTTTCGGCGTGGTCACCATCCACGCCGCAGCACCAACTGTTTCCGACGCCGTGCGCCGAAGACGCTGGTGGATCCGCGACGACGTCGGGAACAGCCGGACGATCCCCGGGGTGCGCACCCTCCAGCCCCGCCTGCTCTCTGACTGAAGCCGACTGCTGCCGGCCTTTGCCGTAAGTGTCACGACCGGCGCGGTAGCGGGAGTGCGTTACAGCCACTTCGATAGTACGAGCAGGCCGGTGCAGCCGCCGGGTATCCGCCCGTAGCAGGGTGGACATGTCAATGGCTTCTACTATGGTCTCCGGTTCGGCAAAAAGGACGGGCCCCCGACGACCCGGGGGCGGCCAGCGGGATGACCCTCGAGGCGTATGCAACAACAGAACCCACGGACTGCGGGGTCCGTGGGTTCCACCGCCGCCTCGGGTTGTATCCGCCGCGACCGAACTCGCCGGCCGGCGCGTCATCGCGAGGAGTGTCGGGTCCCGTCCCTGCGACCGAGCCGAAGCCGAGGGGGTACTAGCTGACGTTGGACTGGTTGGTGGCACCGCTGATGCGGTTGAGCAGCGAGGAGAAGATGTCACCGAGCTGGGTGCGGAACAGAATGCCGACGACGACGGCGATGCCGGCGAGGATGGCGTACTCGATGAACGTGACACCACGAGCGGCACCGAGACGGCCGGTGCTGCGGGTACGCGGCTGGTAGAGGAACGCGGAGACGACGGCGACATAGCCGTCACGCGAACGTTGAGGGAAGTGAACATTGGACGGGATTCCTTGATGTGGGCGGTCCGGGGGCGACCCGGGTCACGTGCATACGGCACCTGACACCTGCAGTGTCGGAACACTCAACCGCGCGCCGACGCGCATCGTCGCCGGCCAGTGCCGTGCGCGGCTGGCCACTGCCGACCTACTGGAAGGTGGCACCCTGAAAGGCATGTCCCGTCGTTCGGAGTTGTCGCATCGGCTGTCCTACGTGCTGCGTCACGACCCAGCGTCGGTCGGCCTGACTCTTGACGGCGCCGGGTGGGTGGACGTCACGCATCTGCTCGAGGCGTTGCGGGCCGTCGGCGTCGACTGCGACCGGGCCGGTCTGCTGGATGTCGTCGCCGCGTCGTCGAAACAACGGTTCACGCTGGATCCGATCACCGACCGGCTCCGCGCCGCGCAGGGCCATTCCATACCTGTTGACCTGGGGCTTGAGGCCGCTGCCCCGCCGGCCACGCTGTACCACGGTACGACCGAAGCAGCGTGGGAGCAGATCGAGGACACCGGCCTGACGAAACAAGCACGCCAGCACGTGCACCTGTCCCCGGACCGCGACACCGCGCAGGTCGTCGCAGGTCGCCGTCGCGGCCCGGTCATCATCCTTCAGATCGACGCCGCGCGGATGGCCGCTGACGGGCACGTCTTCTTCGTCTCCGACAACGGCGTGTGGCTGACCGACGCCGTACCGGCGCGGTACCTCTCCCTCGCCGGTTGAACGTCGGCGCTGGCGGCGGAGCCTCCCCGCCGACGGCCAGGGGTGCATGGGTATTGCGGGATTGCGGGGATTGTGGGGATGGTGTTCCCCACGATGGTGGCCTCCGAACAGTCAACCGACCCCCCATGGGAGACCACATGAGCACCACCATGCACCTCGACGACGACGGCGTCGTCGTCTACACGCTCGAAAAGGACGTGCACTACAACCAGGCTCACTACCCGGCTGCGTTTCGCGTAGACCTCCGCGGGTTCGGGCAGGATTCGGGGATCTCGGACCATGTCGCCAGATACCTGCGCTCCGAGTTGGGCGACGGGCACCAGGTCGGCATTCGAGGTTCCCACGTCGAAATTCGGGCGGACCGGTTCACTTTGGAGCCGCAGTCGGACACGCAGAACATCCTGTGGGCTCGTCTGACGTCACAGGGGCGGCCAGGACTGGCGTGTCAGCTGGAGTAGCAGTATTTACCGGCTGAGTCGCTTGGGCGGACTGTGCGGACTCCTGGTGAGGCGACGCAGCCACAACAGCACCTGCTGCAGTTAGGAGTACGGCTGTTGCGAAGATAATGTGGATACGGTTTCTTCATTCGACAATTTCCGATTTAGTTAAACCCACATTATCCTCTTTACCAATTGCAATACCCAATCTAATTACTTGACGTTAAACACCGCCGACAGAGTAGTCCCACCCAATTGCCCGATGAGCGGCTGAATCATCCCGCAACCTGCTATCGGCTTGAGTGTCGACTGTCCGACGACCGTCTTACTCGACTGGGTTATTGCCAGCGTCGAGGGGCCAGCTGACTTGCAGCTCGTAGCGTACGGCACCAGCGAGTAGAAGCCGAGCAGCTTGGCAGACGGCACCGCGAGACTGACCGGCACATTCAAGCTGTACGCGCCCTGCGAAGAGACAGTGCCGGTAGCCGGCCCAGTCACAAACTTGAGGGTGACGCTCACTGGTACCCAGCCGTAGAGGTTGTACGTGAACGAGGCAGGGGAGACAGAGAACGTTCCCTTGACGTTGGTGCCAGTGACATCCAGGCTGATCGTTCCCTTGACCGGAACAGTGAAGCCTCCGAGGTACGCGAGGCCGCTCAGTGTGTAGCTGTGACGTCCACTAGGCGGCGTGCTGATCGGTGAGGGTGCCGGAGTAGGGACCGGGGTGGGCTGTGGCGTTGGACTCGGGCTGGCCGTTGGGGAAGGCGTTGCCGTGATGCAGTTCGGTACCGCGACATCCACATCGAAGTCACCGTTGGGGAATCTGTATGCCCCACTGGGGACGCTGAAGGTCACGGTTTCGCCTGGGCTGTAATGAAGCTGGACGAAGCTGTCGCCGTCACTGATTGTTTGGGCGTGTTCGAAGGTCACGTCTATCGCGGTATGCACTATGACGTCGTAGGACCCGTCAGGTCTGCACACGCCGGCCGTGAGAGACGGTGCCGGGACAATCGTAGGAGTCGGGGACGGAGAAGGCGTGGGGGTGGCTGCCACGCCGGGGTTCGCGAAGGTGACAGCAATGGGAGGCCAGGAGGCGCTGTCCGCACCCTCCACGAGCGTGGCTGTGCCAGCGTACCCAGGGGCGCTGAAGTACGAGAACGTGTAGTCATAGCTGCAGTCGTTGTGCCCCGTGCAGGTCTTGTCTTGTTCGAAATCTCCTTCCGACTGCCAGTTGCCGACCGGGGTGGCCACATTCAGCCCAGAGATGATGACGCTGAGGCTTAGATTCGTGCCCTTGAGTTCGGCCGTGTAGCTGCCGCTGCTCACCTCGTCGATGGTGACGCACAGCTGACCGGTCGCTGCCGTCTCGCCTGGGTGCGCTCCGCAGACCGTGGACGTGGCCAGCGGAGTGGCACCGGCTGGTGTTGTTGTCAGTATGATGGCCGCACTTGTGACTGTGGCGATGGCGGCCACGGAAGCGATGATGGTACGAGAGCGCGATAGGCGCATATGTTCCCCCCAAGAAACATACAATGTTGACGGTAGACTATGGGCATCGCGCGCGAATGCGCAAGGCTCAAAACGTCGTACTTTGCGGGGTTCCGAGATATTCTTCGATGTATTCGACAGCCTGGTCGTACCCCACGGCGAATACCGCGTAGTAGCCCTGGTCCTGGAGCTGGCCGAGCACGGCCGCCTGCTCCTCGATGTGCTCACTAGCCCAGTCACCGTTGCGCTTCTTGAGTCGCGTTCCTTCTCGCTTCAACTCGAGGAAGAGGCCGGCGCATGGGGCTGATCATTCCCTCGAAGAACGTGCTCTTGACGATGAAGAGATCTGGCCAAGCGCGCCGATTGAGCCGCTTCTGCTTGGCTGCCTGGCCTATGGTCAGCTTGGTATCTGAGCGTGTCGCAGTCCGAGTTGGTGCCGGTTTTCGTCGGCCGACCAAGGCACAGGTAGCGCTGCTGGCTCGGGCGTGGTCGTCAGCGCTCGCTCGGGCCGGGATGGCCGCGAGCGAGGTGGACCTCTACGTGCAGCGCAGCCGTGAGCCGAACGCGTTCGCGGCCGGTGGCCGCAGTGTCGCGGTCACCACCGGCGTACTTGCGAAATTTCAAGCACGCCGGCTGGGCGAGGAGTATCTGGTGGCCATCCTGACCCACGAATTGGGCCACCACGTTACGAGAGCAACAAAGTTCGCGCTCGTCACGATGTGGCTTGCCTTGCCGTGGCGGTTCGCCTCCCGGCTGGTGATCGTGATCGGGCTGGCCACGGTCGGGCGGCGGCAACCGCTGCGGCTGCTGGGGCTGGTCGCGCTCGCCGGGGTGGCGGTCGCGGTCGTCCAGGCGGTGCAGCAACGGCAGTGGGCCGTCGCGGTCGTGCTCAGTGCGGTCGCGTTCTGCGCAATGGCGTGTCCGCTGGCCGATGCCGCGGTGAGTCGTCGCAGCGAGTACGCAGCCGATCGGTATGCCGCCGACGTCGGCGTAGCGCCGCAACTGGCGGGCGCACTGCAGGTCCTCGTTGGCATGCAGCGGCGGCGCGCAGGCCTGGTGGCTCGGCTGCTGAGCCGCCACCCCGAGATGGGCCGTCGGATCGAGGCGCTGGGCGGTGCGCCCGGCCGCGTCTGAGCCGGGCTTCATCCAGCCGATTTTTAGCCGACCGCGACGTAACGCCCAGGCGGCCGACGATTAGGTCCAGCTGGATCTTGAGGGCCAGCCCGTTCTCCGCCGCATTCGTCGCGTACGAGCACCAGACCGAGCCTGAGCCATAAGAACCCGGTCAAAGCAGGTGACAACCGGCTACTTCCTGTAAGGTGCGGGTCCGAAGAGTATGTACCTGCTGCGACCAGTACCTGAGAGGTTCCTTAGTGGCCGAACCTTGGCTTTCTGCCGATGGCATCGCGACACACCTTGGAGTCACAAAAGACACGGTCTACGCGTGGATCGCTGAAAAGGGCATGCCTGCCCACAAGGTGGGCCGCCTGTGGAAGTTCCAAGCCAGCGAAGTCGACGAATGGGTACGGAGCGGCAGCGCCGCTTCGCCGGGTGATGACGTCGTCCCCGGTGTCTCGTGACGGGCCGGAATCTGTCGGTAGCCGTCGATAGCCTGAAGAACTTTGCGATCCAGAGAGGGGGAGCCATGAATGACGCACCGACGATGCCGCCTCGTCGTTACGCGCTGTCGTTCACGACGGGTGCTCTCCTCACCCGCGAGGGCGCGCTCCTAGCTCCGCTGTTCATCGACGGGCGAGGTTGGGAGCAGGTCCGGGACGACGCTGTCGAAGGCAACCTCTTGCAGGCCCGGACGCACAGCACGGGTGTCCGGCTCGTCCGCGAGACGGTTAAGCGGCTATCGGTCTTGACCGATGAGGAGGTTGCGCTGCTGGTCGAGGCGACCGCCTCGGAGCGTGCGCACCTCATGTGGGTGGCAGCGTGCCGCCGCTATGAGCTGATCGGCGAGTTCGCCGAGGAGGTGCTCCGGGAGCGGTACCTACTGCTTGCCCAGACCTTCGGCTACGAGGAGTTCGACAGTTTCGTCCGGGCCAAGGGGTTGTGGCACGAAGAGCTAGTCGCTCTCAAGGATTCGACGCTGCAGAAGCTGCGCTCGAACGTGTTCAAGATGCTGCGTGAGGCGGACCTGCTGTCTGACGCCGGAACGATCCTGCCTGCAGTGCTGTCCGAGCGGGTCGCAGCCAGGTTGAGTGCGCGCACGCCGAGTGACGTGCGCTTCTTCCCGACCCAGCAAGGGGCCGTGTCGTGATCCCGAAGACGCTGCCCGAGCAGGAGGAGCACCTGTTCGCTGTACTCAGTGGCCGCCGGTTCCTCGAGATGGAAGGGCTCGGCAACGAGGTCCCATTCTTCATATACCCCTACCCGCCCGAGGACGCGCTGACTGTGGCTGCGGCCAAGAAGCGGATCAAGAACCGGCTTGCCGGCGCTGGAGTGACGATCTTCGAGATCAACCTCTACGACCTATCGGTCGAGCTGCTCCAGGAGCGGAACGTCTGGGATCGGGTTAGCGCTGCCGAGCCGGGCCTCGACAAGGACGACTTTCGCGAAATGTTGCAGGGGATGCTGGACCCGCACCTGCACATCGCTCCGGCGATCCGCGACCGGCTGGCCGGCGCGACGTTCGACATCTTCTTCCTCACCGGCATTGGTGAGGTTTTTCCGTACATCCGCTCGCACAACGTGCTGAACAACCTGCAGTCGGTGGTCAAGGGCCGGCCGATGCTGATGTTCTTCCCGGGCCGCTACGAGCAGTCCGACACGTTGGGCTCATCGCTCGTGCTGTTCGGTCGGCTCAAGGACGACCAGTACTACCGAGCCAAGAACATCCTGGAACAGGAGGCGTGAGCTCGATGCAGCTCGACCAGATCTTCGCCAAGGACATTCAGCGTCCGATCGAGGGCGTCATCAAGGCTGATGACGCTGCGCACCTCGGCACTGAGGTCGATGAGTACGTCCTGACAAACGAGGCCGCCAAGGGTCTCGAGGTCCTGCTGGAGGAGTACACCTCCTATACCAACGCCAACGGCGTGTGGATCTCCGGCTTCTTCGGCTCCGGTAAGTCGCACATGCTCAAGATGCTGGCCCACCTGTTGGGTGACGTCGAAGGCCAGGACTACCCGCGCCAGAACGTCTCGGACAGCTTCCGCGCCAAGACGCTCGACGCGTTCCTGCCCGGTCTGCTCAACAAGGCCGACCGCATCCCCGGCAAGAGCCTGCTGTTCAACATCGATCAGAAGGCAACTCTGATCTCCAAGGACCAGACGGACGCCCTGCTGAAGGTGTTCGTCAAGGTCTTCGACGAGAGCCGGGGTTACTACGGCAACCAGGGCCACGTCGCCCGGTTCGAGCGCGACCTGGACAGCCGCGGCCAATACCAGGCCTTCCAGGACGTCTTCGAGCGAATCGCCGGCATCCCGTGGAACCAGGGACGAGAGCAGAGTGCCCTGGAAGGGCCAAGCATCGACCGAGCCTTCGCCGAGGTCAACGGCGGAACGGCCGACGGCATCATCCGGCAGTACAGCGCCTCGTACTCGGTCTCGATCGAGGACTTCGCCGACGAGGTCAAGGCCTGGCTGGACAAGCAGGACGACCCGGCCTTCCGGCTGAACTTCTACGTTGACGAGGTCGGCCAGTTCATCGGCTCCGACACCAAGCTGATGCTCAACCTGCAGACCATCGCCGAGTCGCTCAACACGAAGTGTGGCGGACGTTCGTGGGTGTTCGTGACCAGCCAGGAGGACATGGAAAAGGTCATCGGTGACCGCACCCGCCAGCAGGGCAACGACTTCTCCAAGATCCAAGCCCGGTTCAAGATCCGCCTCAAGCTGACCAGCGCCGACGTCGAGGAAGTCATCCGCAAGCGTCTGCTGGACAAGAACGACGCAGGCGTGAGCGCGCTCGCCACGATCTACGCCGACCAGCACGCCAACTTCAAGACGCTGTTCGACTTCGTCGATGGCGCTAAGTCCTACCGCAACTACACCGACGAGGCCCACTTCGTCGGGACCTACCCATTCGTCAGCTACCAATTCCCACTGTTCCAGGCTGCGATCGAGGGCATCTCCGATCACAACGTCTTCGAAGGCCGCAATAGCTCGGTCGGTGAGCGCTCCATGCTCGGCGTCGTCCAGCAGGTCGCCAAGGACATCGGCAACGTCGAGGTCGGCCAGCTCGCGACCTTCGACAGCATGTTCGCCGGCATCCGTGCCTCGCTGAAATCGGCCGCGCAGCGTTCGATCGACGTCGCCGAACGGAACCTCGACAACCCGTTGGCAGTCCGCCTGCTCAAGGCACTGTTTCTCGTCAAATACGTCGAGAGCTTCCAGGCCACTCCGCGCAACCTCACCGTGCTGGTCTACGACCGCTTCGGCCTCGACCTCCCGGCGCTGTCCGAGCAGGTCAAGGAAGCCCTGACCGTTCTGGAGACCCAGACCTACATCCAGCGGAGCGGCAATACCTACGAGTACCTGACCAACGAAGAGCAGGTCATCGAGGAAGAGATCAAGAACGTCGAGATCGACGCCTCCGAGGTCGGCGGTCGGCTGTTCAAGATCCTGTCCGGTGACATCATCAAGACGAGCAAGATCCGCTACGCCAAGAACGGGCAGGACTTCCCGTTCGGCTTCAAGCTCGACGACCAGGCCCACGGCTCCCAGAAAGAGCTGGCGGTCCACTTCATCTCGCCCGAGTACCCGTACACGCCCGACGAGATCCGCATGCACAGCGCGGGCAAGGACGAGCTGCGGGTCATCCTTGAACCGGACGCCCGGGTTCTTGCAGACCTGCGGCTGCTGATCAAGACTGAGAAGTACATCAAGCGCAAGCAGGGCACCTCGAACTCCGCCATAGAGGGTCAGATCCTGCAGACCAAGGGTGCACAGAACATCGACCGCGAGAAGGAGCTCATCCAGCGCGTCAAGACCTCGGTCGGCAAGTCCGCTCTGATCATCAATGCAGCAGATATCACCTCCAGCTCGCAGGACGCCGTGGCTCGGGTGAGCGACGGCTTCCAGGACCTCATCAGCCGCGTCTACACGCAGCTCAAGTTGCTTGGGGGTACGACCTACAGCGAGCAGCAGGTTGCCGGAGCCGCCAACCCGGACGGCGGGCTGTTCGACGCCGAAACCGGCAGCAAGCTGTTCGCGCCGTCGGAAGAAGTGCTGTCCTTCGTACTGCGCAAGGAGACCCTCGGCGAGCAGGTCACGGTGAAGACCATCGTCGACACGTTCACGGCCAAGCCCTACGGGTGGGACCTGGCCTCGATCGAGGTCCTGATCGCTTTCCTGATTGGCACCTCCAAGGTCACGCTGACGGTCGATGGGAACGTCCTCAAGCGCTCTGAAGTCGCGACGGCCCTGCGCAATACGCAGAAGCATGCGCATGCCGTCGTGGCACCACAGAAGACCTTCGACGAACGCAAGGTGGCAGCCTTCCGTAAGTTCTGCGCCGACTTCTTCGACGAGGGCAATACCCCGAAGGATCCGCTGGAACTCGCTCGCCACGGCGCGGACAAGCTCAGGGCCAAGCGCGACGAGCTCAAAGCCACGGTCACTGGCTCCAAGTACCCGTTCGTGGCCCAACTCTCCGCGCCGATCGACCTGCTCGACCAGGTGGTCGGCAAACCTGACGACTGGTACCTGACCGACTTCAACAATGGCGACGAGCTGCTCGACGCCAAGGAGAGCACCATCGACCCGATCCGCGCGTTCCTCAGCGGAGGTCAGAAGGTCATCTTCGACGAGGCCGCCGATCTTCTCACCACCAACAGCAGCAACCTTGGCTACTTGCCGCCCGACATCGAGGTCCCGGTACGAGCAGCGCTGGAAGACCCGAATGCCTTCCGCGGCAACAAGATGGCGCAGCTCAAGCAAGCCACTGACCAGCTGCGCACTCTGATCGAAGGCGTCGTCGCCAGAAATCGAACCGAGGTCGTCGAGGCGATCGAGGGTCGCAAGGCCGAGATCGAAGCGAGCGCGTTCCATGCCAAGGCGACCTCGGCCGCCCAGGAGAGTGTGCTGCGCCGGGTCGACCAGACGATCGCCCGTGTGCGGGCCCTGAACCAGATCGCCCTCATTCGCGAGACCGGGTCGAGCTTCGAGGAGACCATCTACCCGGGGCTGCTCGACCAGCTGGCCGATGCGCAGCCCCACACCGACAACGGTGGTGGCGACGGCCGTACGCAACCACCGTCGAAGCAGACCGTGTCCGTCAAGACAATCTCGGCCACCGGCGTCTCCGGGGTCCTGGAGACCGAGCCGGACGTCGACCGCTACCTGAGCGCTCTCCGTACAGCTCTCGTCCAGACTCTGAACGCCGGAAAGCGAATCTCTCTCTGATGGAAACCGCGCCGCTGAAGTCGTTTGCCACCTGGGCCCGCACAGCGCTCATCCGCGAGGTGACCGCTCGGATCGCCCTCGTGATTGCCCCTGCGTCGCTGGAGCGGGTGGAGAAACCCAAGTCCGTTGAAGACCTGGAGAAGGCTGTCGAGGTAGCGGGCGGGGGTGACAAGGGCAGAGCAGCCGTCGCTGACAAAGTCGCCTACACGTGGTTCAACCGGATCATCGCCCTGCGGTTCATGGACGCCAACGGCTACACCGGGGTCGGTGTCGTCTCCCCGCAGGTAGGCGTAGAGGCCGGCCAGCCCGAGGTGCTTGCCGAAGCTAAGCGCGGCAACATCGATGCCGCAGTGGTTGGACCCAAGATCCGCGACACGGTCACGGCTCTGCTCAACGGCTCCCGGCGCAGCGACGACGCGCAGGGGGAGGCGTACGCCCTCCTGCTCGCGGACTATTGCCGCTATTGGAACCGCGCCATGCCGTTCATGTTCGAGCGGGAAGGCGACTTCACCGAGCTGCTCGTTCCGGCCAATCTTCTGGCTGACGACTCGGTGCCAAGCCGCGCGGTCAGGGTGCTCACCAAGGACGTCTGCCAGGACGTCGAGGTCATCGGCTGGCTCTACCAGTTCTACATTTCGGAGCGGAAAGACGAGGTCTTCGCCGGCTTTAAGAAGAACAAGAAGGCCGGAGCAGACGAGATCCCCGCAGCGACGCAGCTGTTCACGCCGCACTGGATCGTTCGCTACCTGGTGGAGAACTCCCTCGGGCGCTTGTGGATGCTCAACCGACCTTCCTCGCACCTCGTTGCACAGATGTCGTATTACATCGCACCAATAGACGAGGAGCTCAGCTTTCTCAACATCAGTTGCCCCGAGGAGCTGAAGGTGATCGACCCGGCCTGCGGGTCGGGCCACATGCTCACCTACGCCTTCGATCTGCTTTACCTGATATACGAGGAGGAGGGCTATAGCCCCGCAGAGATCCCAGGCCTGATCCTCGTCCACAACCTCTACGGAACCGAGATCGATCCGCGTGCTGGCGCACTGGCGGCGTTCGCGTTGACAATGAAGGCCCGCGCCAAGCAACGTACCTTCTTGAACAAGCAGGTCGAAGTAAACATCGGTGTAATCGAACCAATCTCATTTGGCGCCGAAGAGTTGAACTTTCTTGCAACTCCTGGCGGAGGCCGCCGCGAAGAGAGTGCCTTCTGGAACCAGTTTGCTGAGGCAGACACGCTCGGCTCGTTGATTAACGCGGATGCCGACCTGACCGCCCGCCTGATTCCTCACGTCGAGTCACTCGATGATCACGGCGACATCTATAGGGTGGACACAATCGCGCGGGCGCGACGCGTTCTCCTACAAGCGCGGTTCCTTGCCGCAAAGTACGCGGTCGTCGTGGCGAACCCGCCATACATGGGCAATGGCAACATGGATCCCAAGCTAAAGGCCGCGGCGAAGCGGCTCTATCCAAGAAGCAAGGCAGACCTGTTTGCCATGTTTATCGAAAGAGCTTTGTCGCTCACGGTCGAACGCGGATACGCCGCCTTGATAACCATGGAGACGTGGATGTTCCTCGGCGGATATGCAGTGCTTCGTAAGTCTTTACTTGAATCACGGACAATCGCGTCAATGGTTCACCTTCCGTACCTCGGTAAGGGTGGCACAAGTATGGGCATCAACTTCGGTACTTGCGCAACCGTCTTTTTGAACTCACGCTCAGATGAACTACGTGGCAACTATCAGTCGATCCGGTATTTCGAAACGGACTCCGCGGGCGTGCCAATCGAATTCCCCACCTCGAATGAATTCAAGCGGGTGGTGAGCGCCCAACGATTCGAGGGCATCGCGGGGTCGCCGATTGCCTACTGGCTTTCCGACGAAATGTTGGACAACTTCAAGAACCGTGTGCCCCTCGGCGCTATTGCAGAAGCGCGAAAAGGAATGATTACAGCCCGGAATGACGAATTCATTCGTACTTGGTCTGAAGTGTCGGCGCGGAACTGCGGCCTTGACAGGTTCGAATCCCGAGTCGATGCCCAACGATCACAGTTGCGGTGGTTCGCCTTCATCAAGGGTGGAGCAGCACGGAGATGGTGGGGGAACATGAGCCATGTTGTTGATTGGTTGGACGACGGAAATCGATTACAGAACGAGCGTCACCCGACCGAAGACCGTGTCTGGGCTACCAACTTCAACCTTGACTACATATTCAAACCAAACGTGAATTGGGGTGAATTTTCGTCCGGAGAGTTTACGGCTAGGTTGAGTTTAGGCGGCCAGCTCTTTAATGGCACGGGATCTGCCTGTTTTCCATCATCTGATCACTTGCTCGCCGTACTTGCCTTTCTCAATTCGAAAACTGCAGCCGCAATGCTGCGAGTATTGAACCCAACGATGCACTTCCTATCGGGCGATATTGCCCAATTACCATTTTCCGCTTCGACGCGCGGGCTCCGAGAAGCCGCGGATCTGGCGGATCAAGCAGTGCGCTTAGCGCGCCAAGATTGGGATGAACGCGAGGTTTCGTGGGATTTCGTCGGCAGCCCGCTTGTCGCCATACATAAATACGGCCGTCCGCTCGAGGACACGGCCGGGCAGTTTGTCGCCAAGCAAATTGAGGATAGACAAGATCTCCGACGGATCGAAGAGCGGAATAATGAACTCTGGATCACTGAATACGGACTGCATAACGAAATGACGAGCGAGGTCGATCCTGCGTCGATAGTGATCGGCGAGACCGACCCGCGCATGGCCATCCGTGATCTGGTTTCATATGCAGTGGGTTGCATGTTCGGTCGTTACGGCTTAGACATTGGCGGACTCGTCCTCGCAGATCAGGGTGCGACCTTGCGGGACTACCTTGCCAAGGTGCCCGCGCCAAGCTTCAAGCCTGACGCGGACAACGTCATCCCCGTTGTGGATGGCGACTGGTTTGAGGACGACATCGTCGGGCGGTTCCGGGCCTTCCTCCGCACGGCATTTGGGGAGGAGCACTTCGAGAGGAACCTGCGGTTCGTCACAGAGTCGCTAGGCGTGCGAGACATCCGGGACTACTTCGTGAAGTCGTTCTACAGCGACCACGTTCAGCGCTATAAAAAGCGTCCAATTTATTGGCTGTTCTCATCCCCCGCGGGTTCGTTCAACGCCCTCATTTACATGCATCGCTATACGCCGTCCACAGTCTCGACGGTGCTCAACGAGTACCTGCGCGAGTTCCAGGTGAAGCTCTCGTCGAGCCTGCACCAGCAGGAACTTTTGGCCGCTAGTGGTGAGTCGCCACGTCAGCAAGCGGCGGCCCAGAAGGAGGCGGACCGGCTTCGCAAGGTGCTGGTGGAACTCGAGGAGTATGAGCACGACGTGCTTTACCCGTTGGCGTCGCGGCAGCTGGCTATCGATCTGGACGACGGCGTGAAGGCGAACTACCCGAAGTTCGGTGCGGCGTTGAAGAAGATCCCCGGGCTTGAGGCCAGCGATGAGTGACGCCGCCACGGTCCGCCCGCACCTGCTGCGCTGGTTCGAGACCCGCCGAGTCGTCTTTTGGCACGACCCGGACGGCCAGTACGCCGCGGATCTGGACGGGCTCGACCTGGCTGGCATCGAGACTCTCCGGGTCGTCAACGACGAGTTCGCGATTAAGAACCGGCTGCTGCACGACGAACCGGAGGACCGATTCCTGGTCTACCGCACTGGTCCGCTGCCGAGTGGCATCGGCGACTGGCTGCTCGACCTGGAGCTGGCCTACGGGGTGTTCACTGCCGACCGCACCGCTCTGGTCTCAGAGGATCTCGGCCTGGCAGGCGACGGCATCGGCGAGGTTGTCGCGGCACACGAGAAGTTCTTCAACGCCGGTAAGCGCGTCCAGAGCCTCAAGGCACTGCTCAGTCCTGACGACGATGCTGCCAGGCTGCGAGCCAAGATCAGCGCGGTGGTGCTCGGGCAGCGCGAGCACAGCTTGCTGGAGATCACGCGCACGCTCCTGACAGAGAACGGGCGAGGGGGTCATGCCAAGTACGACGCCCTGGTCGACTACGCCCTCGTTGACTTCTACTGGCAGGGCGTCGCTCGGATATACGGGTACAAGTCGTCCTCGCCGAGCATCGATGACCTGGTGCTGTGGATCTTCCGCAAGGCCATCGAGGGCTTCAAGTCAGATCGGCCGGGTGGACTGCAGAATATCCAGCTCGACTTCGCCAGCCTGCGCAATGACCGACGTAGCCAGCAGGCTATGGCGACGCTCGCCAAGCGGGCTTCCGGCGACCTCGACTACAAGTCGCAGATCGAGAACGCCAGCTTCCGTGATCTGGTCAGCGTGGACCTCTTCGAGGAGACGGACCAGAAGATCATCAGCGACCTAGCACGGGCGGTAGCCGAGCAGACGGTCACGCCGCGCGAGGTGGCCGAGGTGGTGCGCGCCCGGCAGAGCAGCGTCTGGATCGACGGCTATAAGCAGCTGTACACGGCTGTCGCGAGCGCCTCGGAGTTACTGGGCGAGCTGGGTTCTCTGAACCTCGTCATAGAGTCGTTCGATGACGGGCTGGAGCGCTACCGGCGCGAGTGGTTCCGCATCGATCAGCTGTACCGGCAGTTCGTATTCGCCGCCCGCACGGCTGAGTACCCCAAGCCTCTGGAAACACTGCGTGAGCAGGTCGAGAAGCGCTACACCAACAAGTTCGTCTACGAGCTGGGCAACGCCTGGCAGCAGCAGGTTGACCAGCTCGAGAAGTGGCGCTCGACGGCGCTTCGTTCCCAGACCGCTTTCTACTCCCGCTACGTCGAGCCGTTGGTGCGCGACGGCGACAAGAAGGCCGTCGTCATCATCTCCGATGCCATGCGCTACGAGGTGGCCGATGAGCTCGGCTCGCTCATCCGGCAGGAGGACCGCTTCGACGCCAAGCTGGAGGCCGTCCTCGGCGTGCTGCCTAGCTACACCCAGCTCGGCATGGCGGCGCTGCTGCCGCACACGACGCTCAAGCACTCGGCCGACGCCAAGACGGTGCTGGCTGATGGCCAGCCGACCAATAGCACCGAAAACCGAGGCAAGATCCTGGACGCCGTCGGTGGTTCGGCGATCCAGGCCGAGAACTTCAAGGCCCTGAGCGCTGACGAGCGTCGCGAGCTGTACAAGGCGAACCGGGTCTTGTACGTCTACCACAACCGGATCGATGCCACGGGGGACAAGCCCGGCACCGAGCGCCAGGTCTTCGAGGCCGTCGAGGACACGCTGCGCGACATTGTCGACCTGGTGAAGAGGCTGGCCAACGCGAACGCCACCAACATCTTCATCACGGCCGACCACGGCTTCCTCTTCCAGGACGAGGCCCTGGCCGACACCTTCTTCCTCTCGACCCAGCCGCAGGGCGACGACATCAAGGTCGTCAACCGGCGTTTCGTGCTCGGCACGGGCCTCAAGGTCGATCCCGCCTTCGCCACCTTCCAGGCCGCCCAGCTCGGGCTGGATGGCGACCTGGAAGTCCAGATCCCCAAGTCGATTCACCGGCTGCGGGTGGCCGGCGGCGGCTCACGTTTCGTCCACGGCGGAGCGACGCTGCAGGAGATCGTCGTGCCCGTGTTGGCGGTCAACAAGAAGCGCAAGAGCGACACCAGGCTGGTCAACGTCGAGGTCTGGCCCGAGTCCGACAAGATCACCACCGGCCAGGTTGTGGTGCGGCTGTTCCAAACGGAGCCGGTTATCGACAAGGTTCAGCCACGGAGCCTGCGAGCCGGGCTGTATGTCGGCGAGACCCTCATCTCGAACCTTGAGAACCTGACCTTCGATCAGATCTCCGCCGACAAGCGCGACCGCTACCAGAGCGCGCAGATGCTGCTCAGCCAAGAGTCGAGCGACTACAACAACCGTGCCGTGGAGTTCCGCTTGGAAGAGCAGATCCCCAACACCAACCAGTGGCGGGTCTTCGCCAAGGCGGTCTACACGCTGAAGCGTTCGTTTACGTCGGACTTCGACTTCTAGAGAGGACGGGAGGCACGATGAGCGAAACCGAGAACGAGACGCCCGAGGCAAGTACGCCGCAGCAGAGCGACCTCGACTACAAGATCAACCTGCTGTTCGGCGGGGTCGTCGTTCGCAAGGACCTGGTCAAAGCTGTCAAGGGCAACGCCATCGTGCCCTCGTACGTCCTGGAGTACCTGCTCGGGCAGTACGCCGCCTCCGATGATGAAGCCACCATCCAGGCCGGCATCGACACCGTTCGCAAGATCCTCGCCGAGCACTATGTGCACCGCAGCGAGTCGGAGCTGGTTAAGTCCACGATCAAGGAACGCGGTCGACACCGGGTCATCGACAAGGTCACTGTCTCCCTCAACGAGAAGGCTGACGTCTACGAGGCGGAGTTTGCCAACCTCGGCATCAAGGGCGTGATCGTTGACTCGCCGATCATCAAGGCTCATCCCAAGCTGCTGGTCGGCGGCGTCTGGTGCATCTGCGACATCGAGTACTTCCACAACGAAGACCAACGCACCGTGCCTTGGATCCTCGGCTCGATCAAACCGATCCAGCTGTCGAAGTTCGATGTCGAGCAGTACCTCTCAGCCCGTCGCGGGTTCACGACGGAGGAGTGGATCGACCTCCTGATGCAGTCCATCGGGTTCAACCCCGAGATGTTCAGCAAGCGCGGCAAATTCTTCCAGCTCGTGCGCCTCATTCCGTTCGTCGAGCGCAACTACAACCTCGTAGAGCTCGGCCCAAAGGGCACCGGCAAGTCCCACATCTTCTCGGAGTTCTCGCCGCACGGGATGTTGATCTCCGGTGGGGAGGTGACCGTCCCGAAGCTGTTCGTCAACAACTCCAACGGGCGGCTGGGCTTGGTGGGGTACTGGGACGTCGTCGCCTTCGACGAGTTCGCCGGCAAGAAGAAGCGCACGGACAAGGCGCTTGTCGACATCATGAAGAACTACATGGCGAACAAGTCGTTCTCCCGAGGTGTCGAGACCCTCGGTGCCGAAGCCTCAATGGTCTTTATCGGCAACACCTCGCACACCGTGCCGTTCATGCTCAAGAACTCTGACCTGTTCGACGAACTGCCCGAGTCCTACCACGACCCCGCCTTCCTCGACCGCCTGCACCACTACATCCCCGGCTGGGAAGTCGACATCATCCGCGGCGAGATGTTCTCCGACGGCTACGGCTTTGTCGTCGACTACATCGCGGAAGTCCTCAAGTCGATGCGCTCGCAGGACTACTCCGACCGCTACCAGCAGCACTTCACGCTTTCGCCGGACATCTCCACCCGCGACCGCGACGGCATCCATAAGACGTTCTCCGGCCTGATGAAGATCCTGTATCCGGACGGCCAGGCCACCAAGGAGGAGATCGAGGAGATCCTCCGGTTCGCCATCGAGGGCCGCAAGCGGGTCAAGGACCAGATCCTGCGCATCGACTCCACCATGCCCGACGTCAAGTTCGGCTACCTGGACACCGACGACACCTGGCATGCCGTAACCACGCTGGAAGAAGATCAGTACCCGACGTACTACCGCGTTGCGCGCGAGGCGGAGGACGACGGCGAGGACGCGAGAGCCGACGCCGACCCACTCGGCGGCACGACCGAGGCAGCCAATGCCGGAGACGGTGAAGAGCCGCCGGACGCCAAGCCTGAGCCCGAGCTGTTCCAGGGACACCGGGACTATCAAGAAGGGCAGCGCGGGGTCTCGTTCGAGTCGCTGCTTGTGCCGTATCTCGGGGGCGCGGGGGAGATCACGATCGTTGATCCCTACGTGCGGATGTTCCACCAGGCCAGGAATCTCATGGAGCTGGTCGAGGGCATCGCGCGCACAAAGGATCCTGCCGATGAGGTCGTGCTGAAGCTCGTCACCGTCGAGAACCAAGACGGCCCCGAGAAGCTCCAGCGCCAGCTTGAGTACCTACTGCAGATCAAGAAGAGCGCCGGTGTCCTTGGCATCGTCTTTGATGTCGAGCTGGTCGAACCCCAGGCCATTCACGACCGATCGATCACCACCGACACCGGCTGGAAGATCCTGCTCGGGCGTGGTCTCGACATCTTCCAGCGGATGGTCGACAGCCCCTTCGATCTAGCAACGAAGTACCAGAAGTACCGCGAGGTGAAGGGATTCGGAATTACCTACCTCCGCGAGCCCAGCGAATGAATACGTACCCGATTCAGTCGCAGGCGGACCCGCGCGGATCTGTCTGGCGGCGCTGGGATCCGCATATCCACACGCCCGGCACCGCGATGAATAATCAATTCGGCCAGGATGCCTGGGATGACTACCTAACGCGGCTCGAGCAGTCCGAGCCACGGATCGAAGCCCTCGGCATCACCGACTACTGCACCGTCGATGAGTACGAGAAGGTGCGTGACTTCCAGATAGCGGGTCGGCTCCCGGACGTGGGCGTCATCTTCGCGAACATCGAGTTGCGCCTGCCGACCGCGACGAAGAGCGACCACCCAGTCAACATCCATCTGCTGGTCTCGCCCGTGGACCCCAATCATGTCGAGGAGACTCGACGCTTTCTGCGCACCCTGAAGTTCTCGTCAGGCCGCGAGTCGTATGTGTGCGATCCACCGGACCTCATTCGATTGGGCAAGGCGCACAACCCCTCGATCACCGACGAGAGGGCGGCGCTGACCGCAGGCACCAATCTGTTCAAGGTGAGTCTTGAGAACCTCAAGCAGTCCCTTGAGGAGAGCGGCTGGGCTCAGCGCAACATCATCATCGGTGTGGCTGCTGGGAGCACGGATGGCACCTCTGGAGTGCGCGATGCCGGTGGCTCGCTCGAAGCTGTCCGGGTGGAGATCGAGCGACTCGCTCGCGTGATCTTTGCGAGTTCCCCGGCGCAGCGGAACTTCTGGGTCGGGGAAGGCGCGCTCAGGGTTGAGGAATTGACGAAGCGCTACGACGGACTCAAGGCTTGCATCCATGGCAGTGACGCCCACAAGCTCGAAGCGGTGGGCAAGCCCGCTGAGAACCGCTACACCTGGGTCAAGGGCGATACCACATTCGAGTCTCTGCTCCAGGCTTGTCTCGAGCCGAAGGATCGGGTGATCGTTGCTGATCGTCCGCCCAAGGGCGCACTCGACTATCGTGTTATCGACCGCATCACCGTCTCGGGCGCCGACTGGGTAGCGATGCCCGAGATCCCGCTTGCACCTGGCCTAGTCGCCATTATTGGCG
Organism: Jatrophihabitans sp. GAS493; assembly: GCF_900230215.1. NCBI lineage: Bacteria > Bacillati > Actinomycetota > Actinomycetes > Jatrophihabitantales > Jatrophihabitantaceae > Jatrophihabitans > Jatrophihabitans sp. GAS493. The sequence goes on from NZ_LT907982.1 coordinate 2,960,937, forward strand.
CACGTGGCTCCGGCAAGACAGCGCTCGCGGACCTAATCGCGGCCGGCGCCGGAGCTTCCAGCACGGACGAGGCCGATCAGACGTTCCTGCAGCGGGCTGGACACCTCCTGGCCGGGAGCAACGTGGCTCTGGCCTGGGGGGACGGCGCCGCCTCAGATTCTGATCTTCCGCCAAGTTGGTCTTTTGAGGACGATGAGCCGCGCGTTCAGTATCTCTCGCAACAGTTCGTCGAACGTCTCTGCTCATCGGAGGGCATCACCGACGAGTTGCTGACTGAGATCGAACGCGTGATCTTCGAGGCGCATCTCTACGAGGATCGCTTGGGAGCTTCGAGCTTCCGTGAGCTCTTAGACCTGCGGGCGAGCCATGGACGAGACCTGCGTCGATTCGCTCAGAATGAGATGGACAGTCTTGCCGAACAGATCGAGGCTGAGCGAGTTGCCGGCGATGACCTTCCTGGCCTCGAGAAGGAGCGGGCCAGGCTTGTCGGCCTCCTCGCTGAGGACAAGCGGGCACGCGGCGGCTTGGTTGTCGTTGGTGGCGAGGAGCGGGCCAAACGGCTCGAAGCTCTCAACGGAGCCCTCGTCTCCAAACAGGCCGAGGTCGACGTCCTGAAGAGACGAGACAAGTCGGTCTCCGACCTAGGCGACGCTGTCAAGGACATCGCCGTTCGACGGCTGCCCGCCATCCGAGCAGAGCTCGAGCGCGAATACGCCGGTGCTGACTTGACGGCCACCGAATGGCAGAACTTCGACCCGGGCTTCAGCGGCGATCCGGGCAGGCTTGTCGGCGATCGTCTTGCAGCGTTGCGCACAACCATCGGCGATCTGGTCGGCCCGGCGATCCCCAAGCCAGCCAAGTCGGCACATGAGCTAGGCCCGTATGTGGCTGACACCGCCGATCTGTCGAAGGCGACACTCAATGCACTTCGCGCTGAGGCATGGCGGCTCGGTGAACTGATCGGACTGGATGCCAATCGGCAGAGACAGTTGCAGACGCTCAACGACAAGATCGCCAAGACTGAGGCGGCGATCGTCTCTCTTGATCGGAGCATCCAGGAGGCCGAAGGTGCCTCTGGCCGCGTCAAGGCGTTAATGCTCAAGCGCAAGCAGGCCTACGCCTCTCTGTTCGACGGCTTCGCCTCGGAGCAGGCCCAGCTCGAGGCGATGTATTCGCCTCTCAAGGGCGTGCTCGGTGCGGAGGAGGGGACGCTGGGCAAGCTGACGTTCAGCGTCCGACGTGTGGTCGATGTCGACGCCTGGGCGAAGCGAGGCGAAGCTCTGTTGGACCTGCGCACCGGGGAGTTTCGTGGCCATGGTGAGCTACTGAACCAGGTGCGCGAAAAGTTGCTATCTGCGTGGGAGTCTGGTGCCAGCGCGGACGTCGCCGAGGCGATGGCGGAGTTTCGCGACGAGCACGATCAACACTTCATCCAGCAAGCTAAGGCGCCGCGCTCGGATAAGCAGGCCTTCCGAAAGTGGGCAGCCGACGTCGCTGCTTGGCTCAACAACTCTGATCACATTTCTGTCAAGTACGGCGTGCAGTACGACGGCGTGGAGATCGAGCAGCTCTCGCCGGGTACGCGCGGCATCGTGCTCCTGCTGCTGTATTTGGCAGTCGACCAGTCAGACGACCGGCCGCTGATCATTGACCAGCCCGAGGAAAATCTCGACCCAAAATCGATCTTCGACGAGTTGGTCGGGCGCTTCGTTGAAACCCGGCGCCGTCGCCAGATCATCATCGTGACCCACAACGCGAACCTGGTGGTCAACACCGACGCCGACCAGGTAATCGTGGCGAGCGCCAGCGCGCACCGGCCTGGGCGGCTACCCGTGATGACCTACACCAGCGGTGGCCTTGAGAACCCAGCTATTCGGCAACAGGTTTGCGAGATCCTCGAAGGCGGTCAGCATGCGTTCGAAGAGCGAGCCCGACGTCTGAGGATTCACATCCCATAGCATCGCTGCTGTACTCCCCGGTGTACCGCAGTTAGGGCAGTTGGCTGACCTGAATCGCGATGGATCCTTGACTCTGGTGGCGCGCCCGCTGGCGGCGGGCTCAGTTTCGCTCAGGACGGTGCTGGTGACGCGGCGTCCGCCGGAGCTATAGCAGGCTGGCGTGCGCACGGATGATCTCGATGCAGTCTTCGAAGCTCGGTCTTTCGCCGTAGACCAGATCCATTGCGGTCGCGTAGCCCTGGCGGCCAACTGACTGCCAGGGTGAATTGTTGTCGAGCAACGGGCTGCCGCCGAAGCCCGCAGCGGGTCGAGGCGTGAAGCTGAAATCTGCTTCTTGACTATGTTCATCGATGTCGGACCACAGGGCTTGGACTCCGGCCGGGCCCTGGGTTCGCAAGGCGCCGAGAACAGATTCTGAGCCGAGCAGCTGGTGCACGTCGTACAAGTGACGCCCGCCTTGCAGCAGTTTCGAGCGCGCGTGGTCGTCTGGGAAACGGGAAGCCCCTTCGTGCAACAGGGCGAGCTTCTCCAGCAGCGTCCGTTCGGGCGCAAGTACGGATGCCGGCACTGCCAGAAATTCCTCCCAGCTCGTCTCGGTGTCGCCCAGCGTGCCGATCGCATATTCGGCCACGAGGGACCGCAGATCATGAAGTTGAGTGGGGTAGGTGCCGCCGCGAGAGCCCATCTCCAGCAGCACGCCCTCGGTGACCGCGGAGGAGGTGCGTCGGGTCGGGTAGGCGTAGCGGATATTGCGTTTGACTCCGGTCGTGCTGGCGACTGCGGTGAACTCGGCGCCCAGATGGGCTGCAACCGCGTCGCGGATCGTTTTGAGTGCTTTGTCGCGAGCTCCGATAGAGAGCTCTACGGTGGGAAAAGCGACGAGCAGATCGACGTCCTCCGAGAAGCGTTCGATGAGCCCGTACGCACGGCTGAGGCTGGTCCCGCCCTTGAAGATCGTCTGGACAGGATGCTCTCGCCCATCTTTCGCGAGCACCGTTACCTCCCGAGTGGCCGCCCGGAGCACCTCGATCACCCAGAAGTCCTTCTCGACGAAGGCTGCGTCGATCCCAAGGGTGTCAGCGGTTGTCGCGACCAAAGCGTCGAGGCTGTCCGGGTCGCTTCTGAGCAGGGCCATCAGTGCGTAGCCTGCTCCTGGTCGACGGGCAGCACGGCGCGGATCCTGTTCTGTACATCGTTGGCAAGGCGGGCGTAGTTAATCCGCGCGGTGGGGGAGCGCTCGCCATCTACAGCGGAAGCGACGCGATCGAGGCGCAATGTCCCGCGTTCGGAGGCATCGGCCGTTGCCGCGACGAGAGCAGCCCAACCGCCTTCCACGACAGACTCCCAGCTGCCGCGGAGCAGTTCCAGGAGGGCGATCTCGGTGTAGTTGAGTTCGCGGCGGCGCATGTTGTTACGTCGAGAGACTCGGACGCCCGGTACGGACGTCGGGACTGGACCAGCCACGGTGAGAGCCGGAGTTGCGGGTAACTGAGTGGTGAGCCCGAGAGCCCGTGCAGCTGTGTGGCCGCTCGGTCCTACACCGACTCTCCCCAGCACTTCGACAGCGATCGCCTCCGAAGAGGGCCGGGTCATTCCATACCGCGTGCGTGCCCCCTTCCAGTAGAGACCTTTGCGGATGGAAATCAGATCGCCGTGTTTGTGCGCCCGGGAGGCGGCTGAACTCGCCGCTCCACGACTGCCAGGAAGCGTGTCGACATGCACGAAGGAACCCGAGGGCACGCCAGCGAGGTGCTTGCCGGGGCTCAGTGAGGTAGTCTTCATGACATGAAACTATACCGAAATCCTGTCACCGAGTCCATGCGGAGTGCTCTCGACACGCGCGGGCCCGACGTCATGAGGCATCGCGCCTGAGGGAAAAGTGTCAGACCGTCAGGGCATATTGGTGGCGATTGACGAGGTGATCCGTGCAAACAGCCGGCGATCTACAGTTCGCGAGCCCGACCGATCTCACCAAGTTCCTGGCGTGCCGTCCCGCGATGCGCCTCGACCTTGCCGTCGCCAGGGGCCAGCTGGCGCGCGCCGACGAGGTCCTCGACTCCTTGTTGGCACAGGGGCTGGAGCACGAGCCTCGCTACCTTCAGACGTTTAAGGATCGCGAGCTAAGTGTTACCGAGTTCGGCCACCTCAAGTCCACACCCGAGGCGTTGACGGCTGCGCAGGCGCCGACGCTCACAGCGATGGAGTGCGGTTGCGCGAAAGCCGAACCTGGCGCAACGGGTGATCGACTTTGAGCCGGCCGCGGATATGTTCAGCGGTGACCCAGGTTGAGGTGACCGCGTGAGTGTAGACAATCCCGCCGATCTGCGTGCGCTGATTCCAGGCGCGTTGGCTTGCTGGCCGTCCGCCCCCGGATCCCCCATCGGCGTTGTGGTCGAGGTGGCGACGCAGCAGGTCCGCGTGATGTTCGACGGAGTAGAGGAGCCCCAGGCGTTCAGTGTTCACGCCCAAGTAATCGAGCGCGTTCTGCTGACAGGCATGGTCCGCCGTGCAAGCACCGGAGCGATCGGCATGGTGCAGGGCATGACGACCGTCTCGCCGCCGCGATGGCAGGTCCTCATAGACAATCGCCTCGTCACTGTCGCAGAGGCGGATCTGAGGCCACACGTCCTCGAAGACCCGCGGAGCAGAATGCTCGCGGGCCGCTTCGGCACCGCACGACAGTTCTACCTGGCCGTCACGGCTCGACGGTACGAGAACGAGCAGGCTACGAACGACTTGGTGTCGCTTGGGGAATCCCGGGTCGATCTGAAGCCCCACCAGGTATCGGTGGTGCACCGGGTCGTCACGAGTTACCCACACCGTTACCTGCTGTGCGACGAGGTCGGTCTTGGGAAGACCATCGAGGCGGGCATGGTGCTCAAAGAGCTCCGTGCCCGCGGAACGGCTGTTCGATGTCTGGTGGTCTCGCCACCAAACCTCATCCGTCAGTGGCAGTTTGAGTTGAAGTCCAAGTTCAACGAGACCTTTTCGATCATCAACAGTCAGACGGTCAAGTACCTACGGGAGACCCAGCGCTACGAAGGCAATCCGTTCGACGCGTACGAGAGCGTAATCGTCTCGAGCGCGTGGATCACTGGGCCCGAGTGGGCCAAGTTGGCCACCCAGTCCGACTGGGACATGGTGGTTGTGGACGAGGCGCACCACGCCCGCGCGCGTATCACCGGAAACCGACGAGAAGAGACGTTGCTGTACCGCGTCGTTCGTGACCTCGTATCTCCGGCCGCTTTCTCCAAACGCGCAGCGCTTTTTCTCACCGCGACCCCCATGCAGCTCGACTCGCGTGAGTTGTACTCACTCGTCGAGCTGCTAGATCCGGCGTTATTCCCCACCGTTGAGCACTTTGAGCGGCACCGTTCTGAAGTCCCTGGTCTCAACCGGCTCGTCCACGACCTCTCAGAACATGGATTCCCGATTCCGGATGTTGAAAGCAGGTCGGTGATCGACCGCGTGGCTGGCTGGCTCAATCTCGAGGAAGCGGAGGCGGAGGCACGCCTGTCCGATGGTCGAACTTCCGTCGAGGAGCTGTGCGCTGAACTTTCTGCGCTCCACCTGCTCTCTGAGGTACTCATCCGCAACCGGAAGAAACTTGTAGGTGGCTTCATGCCCCGACATGCGCACAGGTCGCAGGTGGACCTCACCAAGGACGAGCGTCGAGCGCTTGACGCCGTCGAGGAATACGTCCATGACGGGTATGCCCGCGCGGATCGAACCAATGATCAGGCCGTCGGATTCGTCATGGTGATCTTTCAGAAGATGATGGCGAGCAGCATCAGCGCACTGCGCATGTCCCTCGACAAGCGACGCATCCGGCTCGAGCAGCGCGCACTTGAGCCGACGCTGGGCAAGCGTGCAGCCCGTCTGGTGGCTGACATCGAAGAGGGAATGGAGCGCGACGACTTCGTCAGCGCGCTACTTGGCGAGGGGGCTGTTGCCGATGTTGAGGAGGCCAACGAGCTAACCCGGTTGGTCGCCCTCCTTGACAAGGTCCCAGTCGACTCCAAGGCGGAGACACTCCTTACCCAGCTCCGGGTGCTGGCCGAGCAGGAACCGAATCCGAAGGTGCTGCTCTTCACAGAGTTCAGAGAGACCCAAGAACATCTTCGCCGACGGCTCGAGGAACTGGGCTGGGAGGTGTGCATGTTCCATGGCCAGCTCAAGCCGGAGCAGAAGGACGCGGAAGTGGACCGATTCAGGGCTGCCGCCGGACCGTCGATACTCCTGAGCACTGAAGCAGGCGGCGAGGGCCGGAACTTCCAGTTCTGCCATCTGCTCGTGAACTACGACCTGCCATGGAACCCGATGCGGGTCGAGCAACGAATCGGCCGAATCGACCGCATCGGCCAAGTTGACACCGTCCAGGTATTCAACTTCTGGGTGAAAGGCACGGTCGAGGAGAGAGTTCTCAACGTCCTGGAACGCCGGATCAACATCTTCGAAGAGACGGTCGGCGTGGCCGGACCCCGTGAATTGATCCACGGTTTGTGAGAGTCAGTTTCGGTGGGTGCAGATGGCAGCGTAGCGGGCTGGGGTTTGGTAGCCCAGAGCCGAGTGCCGCCGATGTTCGTTGTATTCCTGTTTCCAGTCGCTGATCACGACCCTCGCGTGGGCCAGGGACCAGAAGATGTTGATGTTGAGGCATTCGTCGCGGACGCGTGAGTTGAACGATTCGACGTAGCCGTTGCGCCACGGCTCGCCGGGTGGGATGAACGACAGCCCGACCTGTTCACCGGCCCAATCGGTCATCACCGCGCAGGCGAACTCGGGGCCGTTGTCGCTGCGCAGCACGACGGGGTACCCACGACCGGCGGCGACGCGGTCCAGTTCGTCGGCTAACGCATCAGCGGTGATGGACCGTTCCACGAGCCCACCGAGGCATTCGCGGGTGTGCTCGTCAATGATCGACACGATCTTGATCGGTCGGCCGTCGGTGGTGGCGTCGAACTGGAAGTCGACGGCCCACACCGTGTTCGGTGCGTCAGCTTTCGGTAGGCCGGGGGCGGTGCTGGTGCCGAGGCGTTTACGGCGGCGGCGTTGCGGCACGCGTAGGCCTTCGTCGCGCCAGAGTCGCTGTATTTTCTTGTGGTTCACCGTCCACCCCTCGCCGCGGGCGTCGTGATACGCGCGGCGGAATCCCCACCTCGGATGCGTTTTCGCGTACTCCCGTAACCAAGCCCGCAGCGCCGCGTCGGGATCGGCCGGCGTCGCCGCCTGTGGTTCGTGTCGCTGTGTGGTGCGGTTCTGCCCGGTCACCCGGCACGCGAACCGCTCACTCACGCCCATCGTGGTGATGAGGTGGTGAACGGCCGCGCGCCGGCGTTCCGGGCTCAGAAGTTTCCCCGGGCGATCTCCTTCAACGCGGCCTTCTCCAGCTCCGCGTCGGCGAGCAGCCGCTTCAGGGTGGCGTTCTCCCGCTCCAGGTCCTTCAACCGTTTCGCGTCGTCAGCTTTCAGGCCGCCGAACTGGTTGCGCCACCGGAAATAGGTCTGCTCAGAGACCTGCAATTCCCGGCAGACATCGGCAATGTCTTTGCCTTCGCCCAGCATCCGATCAGCCTGCGCCAGTTTCCGCACGACCTGCTCCGGGCTGTGCCGCTTCCTCGTAGTCATCGTGGTCAAGCCTTCCTGCCCACAACGTGGGCCGCAAGACTCTCACTCGACCTGGATCAACCAACCGGGGTCAGGCCAGGCGGCCTCGACCCGATCCTAGGAGACACCGAGCGCGATCTGACCAAGATCCTTCAGTTGGGCGGTGCGGAACGAGATCGCGCGCTGCGTCAGTTTGAGGACCGGCTCGAGGAACAGCTGGTGAGAGCGCGAGATGCTGACGAGAAGCTGCGTGACTTCATCATGGACACCAAGAGCTACTCACGACAGCTCGTGGCAAAGCTGACGGAAGGCGGATTCTCGATCACACCAGCAGACCTGGAGGCATTCGTCCTGCGCCTTCTCGCTGACGTCAACACATACATGCATCGCGAGAAGGACGGGACCTACGAGATCATGTTCCACGAGCCCTTCCTCAGCGACTACCCGAAGCACACGAAAGATCAACGACGCCGAACGGTGGCCCTGCGCCCTGATGTGAAACCCGACAGCGAGCACATCGAGTTTCTTGCTTTGGGGCACCCAGTCGTGGACGACCTGATCGCGCACGTCACCGGACCGGGTTACGCCGGATCCTCCGCCGCTTTCGAAATCGATGCGACCGGCGAGCTGGCGATGGCAACTGGATGGCTAGTCGTGCAAGAGCTCGGTGTTCCGGGAATCAAGGACCGCCGAGAAGTTGTCGCCTACTTCGTCCACGATTCTGGGACAGTGGATACCGAGTTGGGTCAGCGCCTCATGAGACGTGCCGCATCGTTCCCCAACGATCACGCACTCGTTGCCCAAGACGTGCCCTTCGACGAACTCGACGGGGCCCTTCAGGCCGCCGAAGCAGTGGGCTTCGGTCGTCTTGATGAGATCGAAACGCAGGCGCGTCTCGATGCCGAGTCTCAGCTTGCCCGCGAACGAATCAAACTCAGTACGTACTTCGATTACCGTGACGAAGCTGCCCGCGACCGGCTCGCCAGTTCGCTGCGAGTCCTCGCTGACCTCGAAGCAACCGACACGGCCGAGACTCGCAGGATCATGCCGGTGTGGCGGGCGAACGTAGCCCGGGATGAGCGGCTCGGCGAAGAACTACGGACGGAGCGTGTCCGCCAAGTTGAGCGGCTCGAGCACCGGGCGCACGGTGCCGGCGATAGCCGGCTTCTGGCGGTGGCTCGCATAGAGATCTTGGAGGGCTAGGGCCGATGGCTTATCCGGAGCTTCCTTTCCGGCATCTTTCGATTCGAGTCCCGTGGCACGACCGGCGGTGGGAAGGCTCGATCTGTGACGACCCGATCGGCAACGGTGCGTGCCTTCGCCAGAGCCGAATAGCTGAGGGGCGCGATGACGCCACGGAGGTTCGGCTTGCCGGTAGATCATGGGCCGACCTTGCCGACCACGAGCTCCCGCCGTGCACTGCCGAACGCGCCGGGTTCATGTCGCCGCGCTCACGCAGCGTGACGAAGCGTCACCCATATGCCAGCTGGAACGACGTGTACCGGAGGTTCGAGCCGACCACTTACGAGGTCCCGGGGTTCTCGGCCGACTGCGTGCCGTTCAGGTGGATGCTGCGAGCTAGCGCGGCGGAGATAGCCGAGGAGTACCAACTGCCGTACGAGAACAAACTCGAAGACGCGGTTGATCTTGAAGCGAGCCTTCGCGATCCCCGGTGGGTGCAGCACGCGCAGAATCAACAGCTCCTGCTGGACACCTTCTTCTCCGCCGACAAACCAGACAAGAGCCTGGCGTTCTTCTACGCGAAGGAATCCCCCCTGTCGGCGGATTCCCGCCGGATCCTCGTCGGCGCCGGCCGGGTACGAAGCGTCGCCACGGTGGTTCCTTACGTACAGAACGGTGCGGGCTTCGGTTCGGTGTTGTGGGAGCGGGTGGTACGACATTCCATCCGGCCGACGATGGAGGACGGCTTCCTGCTGCCGTACCACGACCTGCTCGCGTTGGACACAGACGGCGCGTTTGACCCGGCTGATTGCGCAGCGTTCGTTCCTGAAGAGTTTGGCTCGCAATTCTCCTACGCATCCGAGCACATCAGCCACGACGGGGCGCTCGCCGCGCTGTTTGCCCTCGACGGCGCGGTAGTTCGCTCGGCGCCGCTCGTAGCAGGCGACTGGGCAAGTGCACGACAGTGGTTGAGCGATCGAATCGCGGAAGTCTGGAGTGCCCGCGGGCCGTGCCCCGGTCTCGGAGCGGCACTGACGGCCTTCGGCATACCTCAGGGCGTGCTTCTCGCTTTCTCGGCGCAGTCGAAGATCGCGGAGAACGAAGATCCTTGGCCTCTCGTCGACCGTTGGCTCAGAGATCCATCCGATCACACGTCCGGAGTCAGCGTCTCGGCCACCATGGCTAAGGTCTGGGCCGCAATTTCGGACGAGCGCCGCGCCTTGCTGCAGCTTCTCTCGCGATTCGATCTCACCATCGCCCAGGCGACTCGCCTGTATCAGGAGACCGAGCGTGCCAAGGCCGGCATCGATCTGCTCGACTCGCAGTTGCTGGCGAACCCGTATCTGATCTATGAACGCGACCGATACGCGCTAGAGGCAGTTGCAGTTAGCACCGTCGACCGTGGCGTGTTTCCGGACGAGGTCGTGCGTCGCACACATCCGTTGCCGCAACTATCCGCCGTCGACGATCCGGTGGACCCGCGTCGAGTGCGTGCCCTCATCGTCGACGAACTCGAGCGCGCGGCAGACGCCGGCAATTCGCTTCAATCGCAATCACAGGTAGTTCAGTCCATACGGGATCAGCCGATACAACCTGCCTGCCCGGTGAGCCTAGACGTTATGGCCGTGTGCGCTGACGCACTGCCACCAGAGGTCGAAACTATGGCGATGAGCGACGGCCTGCCCGCCTACCAACTACAGCGACTGAGCAACGCCAGACGTGCAATCGCGCGGCAGGTCGATCGACGCCGCTCGGCGAAGCCGCTTGCCGTGACGGCAGACTGGCGACGCGTCGTCGATGATCAGCTCGGCCCCGTACCGGCCGAGGACGACGGGGACGAGGAGATGGCGCGCAGCGAGAAAGCGGCGGCATTGAAGGTGCTCGCCACCTCGCGCATATCCGTGTTGATCGGCTCGGCCGGCACGGGGAAGACCACCTTGCTCCGTGCCCTTTCCGCCCTACCGGAAGTCGCGTCACGCGGGGCTACTGCTGCTCGCTCCAACCGGCAAAGCACGAGTCAGGATGCAGGAGGCGATTGGTCGAACAGCCGGCGCCAAGGCCCAGACGCTGGCCCAACTCCTCGTTGCGATCGACCGCTACGACCCGACGACTGGCCGCTACCGAAGGTCTGACCACAACCGCATCAGTGCAGCGCGGACAGTCATTGTCGACGAATGCTCGATGCTGACCGAAGACGCGTTGGATGCGCTCCTCGACGGGGTGGAAGGCTTCGACCGATTGATCCTCGTCGGCGACCCACGGCAACTGCCGCCAATTGGCGTCGGCCGTCCATTCGTCGACATCGTCACCTACTTGCGCGACCAATGCGGGACGCTTGCGGTTCCACGGGTGGGAGCGTCGTACGCGGAGCTGACCGTTCCTCGACGGCAAGTTACGACCGGATCGTCGTTCGAGCGGTCTGACCTGGCCTTTGCCGAATGGTTCGCCGGAGAGGTGCCGAGTCCTGGCGCTGACGAGGTGTGGGACCTGCTCGGGCGCGAGGATCTTCCGACAATCGCTTTTCGGCAGTGGAACTCGGCCGAAGACTTGCACGAGACACTGCGTGACGAACTCTTACGCGGACTCCCGTTGATGTCTTCCCGCGATGACGCTGATGGATTCCAGTTGTCGTGTGGAGCCACCCGGGTAGGCAACCATCACTACTTCAACATCGGCGCAGCGAAGACCGCCGAGGAGTGGCAGGTCCTCTCTCCGGTCCGGGCATCCGCCGGAGGGATCGCCGAACTCAACCGATTGCTGCAGAAGTCCTATCGCCAGGGGGCTTTGGACCTGGCCCGCCCAACCGACCCGCGCTGGCGCAAGATTCCAAAGCCTGCCGGACCAGACGAAATCGTCTATGGCGACAAGGTCATGAACATCAAGAACGGGAAACGTACGCATTACTTCCCATCGTCACCGGACGTGATCGAGTACGTCGCGAACGGCGAGATTGGCGTAGTGACCGGACCCTTCCGAGGAAAGGGCAAGCATGTCCCGCTAGATCGACTTGAGGTGGAGTTTTCCACTCAACCGGGCACGGCGTACAAGTTCTGGTTCCGCGAGCTTGGCGGCGACGATGGCAGCTCGTTACTCGAGCTGGCCTACGCCATCACCGTCCACAAATCGCAGGGCAGTGAGTTCGGACGAACGTTCGTCGTCATCCCCAGTCCGTGTCGACTGCTGTCCCGTGAGTTGCTATACACCGCGTTGACGAGGCAGCGAGAGCACGTCACTGTCCTATATCAGGGCCCACTAACCGATCTCAAGAAGTACGCGAGCGCGGGCTTTTCGGAGACGTCCGCGCGGCTCACGAACCTATTCCACGCGCCAGCACCGGTCGAGTTCGACGGCCGCTTCCTCGAGTCGGCGCTCGTCCACAAGACGCGCAAGGGGATCCTAGTCAGATCGAAGTCTGAGCTGATCATCGCGGATCTGTTGTACTCGAAGAACATCGAGTTCGAGTACGAGCGTCCGTTCGTCGCGCCGGACGGATCGTGGCGATCGCCAGACTTCACCATTGTCGACGACACAACTGGGACGACGATCTACTGGGAACATCTAGGAATGCTCGCTCGACCGTCCTACCGCAGGAAGTGGATAGCAAAGCAGGCTTGGTATGCGAGCCACGGCGTACTCCCCGAGACCGAGAGCGGCGGTCCATCGGGCACGCTGGTGACAACGGAGGACGGTGTCGATGGTTCGATCTCGTCGAACGCGATCGAGCAACTCGTCGATCGACTGTTCGGCTGACATGACACGTCCACCGTGCTGCTGATCCACCGGTCGGAGACGGCGGACCCGCTTGTCGCCGCGCTCGGCAGGGTGCTCGCGCAAACGTGTGGCGACCCGTTCGGGACCGAGGTCGTGGCCGTCCCCAGCAAGGGGGTCGAGCGATGGCTCGCGCAGCAGCTCAGCCATGTGCTCGGCGCGGAGGCTGGCGACGGGGTGTGCGCGAACGTCCTGTTCCCGTCTTACGCTCGAATCCTCGACGAAGCGGCCGCAGCCGCGAGCAGCGACTACGCCGACAGCGTCGAGGCGTGGTCGGCCGAGCGGTCCGTCTGGCCGCTGATGCGCGTCATCGACGAATGCGCGCCAAGTGAACCGTGGTGTCGCGTCCTCGCCGCGCACCTCGGGCTCGACGGCAGCGGCGACAAGGGCAGACGCTTCGCGGTGGCCGGCAAGCTCGCCCGGCACTTCGAAGCGTACGGCCGCTCGCGCCCGGCGATGCTCCGCTCCTGGCACGACGGAAGCGACGACCAGGGCGACGGCACCCCGCTCCCGGAAGACCTGGCCTGGCAGCCCGAACTGTGGCGCCACATGCGAGAGGCGATCGGCCATCCGTCGCCGGCCGAGTTGCTCGACCATGCGTGTGAGCAGTTGCGTCGGACGGACTCCGACCTGCCCGACCGGTTCTCGATCTTCGGCCCGACGCGCATCTCTCCCTCGCGGGTGCAGGTGCTCGCCGCGCTGGCCGAGCAGCACGAGATCCACCTCTGGCTACACCACCCCTCACCTGCACTGTGGGACAAGGTCGCCACGGCCAACATCGAGCCCAGACGACGCGCGCTCGACACGCTCGTCCGCAACCCGCTGCTCGCGTCGATGTCGCGCGACGTCCGCGAGCTGCAGCAGCTGCTCCAGATGGCCGTTCCCGAGGCGGCGCACGAGCACCACCCGATCGGCGAACGTCCGGCCACACTCTTGAGACGGCTACAGACCGAACTTGCCGACGACACCGTCCCGCGCGAGAGAACCGCGATCGAACCCGACGACGACAGCCTGACGATCCACGCGTGCCACGGCCCGGCCCGCCAGGTCGAGGTAGTGCGCGAGGCAATCCTGCAACTGCTCGCAGACGACAACACGCTCGAGCCGCGCGACGTGCTGATCATGTGCCCGGATGTCGAGGCGTTCGCGCCGCTGGTGGCCGCGTCGTTCGGGATGGCCGACGAGCCGGGCGGTCATCCTGCGGCCGGTCTGCGGGTGAAGCTGGCCGACCGCTCGCTGCGCCAGGCGAACCCGCTGCTGAGCCTGCTCAGCCAGCTACTCGAGCTTGCCGCGAGCCGGGTCACAGCGACCCAGCTGCTTGATCTCGCCGGCGCATCGCCGGTGCGGAAGTTGTTCGGCTTCGACGACGACGATATCGAGCGACTGCGCGATTGGACCGTCGCCGCCAACGCCCGCTGGGGACTCGACGCCGACCATCGCGCCGACTACGGCCTCGGCAACCTGCGGCAAGGCACCTGGCACGACGCCGTCGATCGGCTGCTCCTCGGCGTCGCGATGGAGGAGGGCGAGCAGTGGCTGGCCGACGCGCTGCCGCTCGACGACGTCGACAGCGGCGACATCGATCTCGCCGGCCGCTTCGCCGAACTCGTCGACCGCATCGACGCCGCGGTCCGCACCATCAACGAACAGCGCCCGGTACCTGAGTGGACCGCCCTGCTCGGCGATCTCGTGATGTCCCTCGGCGAGCCGCTGGAGCCGTGGCAGGCGATGCAGCTGCGCCGCGAGCTCGACGCGGTGGCCGAAGCCGCCGGCGACACCGACGTCCGGCTCGGTCGCACCGACGTGACCGTGCTGCTGCAGACGCGGCTGGTCGGCCGTCCCACCCGGGCGAGCTTCCGGACCGGGACGCTCACCGTCTGCACCCTCGTCCCGATGCGCTCGGTGCCGCACCGCGTGGTGTGCCTGCTCGGCATGGACGACGGCGCCTTCCCGCGCCAGGGCGTGGCCGACGGTGACGACCTGCTCGCCCGCGAGCCGCGAACCGGCGAGCGCGACGTGCGCAGCGAGGACCGGCAGCTGTTCCTCGACGCCGTCTGCGCGGCCCAGAAGCACCTCATCATCGCCTACACCGGTGCCGACCCGCGCAACGGCGCCAAGGTACCGCCGTGCGTGCCGCTCGGCGAGCTGCTCGACGCCGTCGACGCGACGGCGCAGGCGCCCGGCGGTGGGCACGCGCGCAGCCACGTCGTCGTCCGGCACCCGCTGCAGCCGTTCGACCGGCGCAACTTCCTGCCCGCCCAACTGGGCCCGCTCGGCCCGTTCTCCTTCGACCCGTCCGGCCTGGCCGGCGCCCGCGCCGCCGCGTCGCCGCGCCACCAAGTGCCACCACTAGTCAGCGCGCCCCTCGGCGACCCGCCGCCGTCAGACAACGTCGGCCTCGACGACCTCGTGCGGTTCCTGCAGCACCCGGCCAAGGCGTTCCTGCGGCAGCGGCTCGACGTCAGCACGGCCACCCCCGACGACGACCCCGACGACGCGCTGACCGTCGAGCTCGACGGCCTGCAGGGCTGGGCGATCGGCGAGCGCGTGCTGCAGCGCTGCATGTCCGGCACCACCCAGCGCACCGCGGCCCAGCTCGAGCGCCTGCGCGGCGATCTGCCGCCCGGCCCGCTCGGCAACCGGGCCCTGCGGGTTATCGGAGGGCGGGTCGACGCACTGCTGCACGCCAGCGAGATCGAACGACGAGTTGAGGCGCGCTCGCTCGAGATCGCCGTTCCGTTGTCCAACGGTCGGACGCTGTCCGGGACCGTCAACGGCGTGCGCGACCACGCGATCCTGACCACCACCTACTCAAGCCTGGGCGCGAAGCATCGGCTCACCGCGTGGGTGCGCTACCTCGCCGTCGTGGCGATGACGGGCGACACCGGGTATCGCGCCATCGCCGTCGGCCGCGACCGGGACGGCGCCCGTCGCTCGATCCTCCACGGCATCGACGCACCGCTCGCGAGGCGCGTCCTCGAGGGGCTCGTGGGCGTGCGAGACGCCGGGCTGCGCGAGCCGCTGCCGCTCGCCCTGGAGACGTCGGCGATCTACGCCGCCCGCCGGCATCGTAACGTCAGCGCCGCCAACGCGCTGGCCAACGCCGAGCAGAAGTGGGAGGCCGACCGGTTCCGGCCCGAGCGCGACGACCCCGAACACGTGCTCGTCTTCGGCGCTGGTGCGCCGCTCACGCGGTTGACCGCCGCTGCCCCCAACGCTGGCGAGGGGTACCCGGACGAGCCCACCCGCTTCGGCGCGCTGGCCCGCCTCGTCTGGGAACCACTGCTCATCGTAGAAGTCGACGTGCTGCCGTGAGGGACTTCGACCTGCTGGGGGACTTGCCGCAGGGGACGACCGTCCTCGAGGCCAGCGCGGGCACCGGCAAGACGTTCACGATCGCCGGGTTGGTGACACGCTACGTCGCCGAGGGTGCGGCCCGGCTCGACGAGCTGCTGGTCGTGACGTTCGGCCGGGCCGCGACGCAGGAGCTGCGCGACCGGGTGCGGGAGCGACTAGTCAGCGCGCGCGACGGGCTCGCCGATCCGGCCGCGGCCCGCGCGGCGTCGCACGACGCGCTGTTGCAGTACCTGGCCACCGGCAGCGATGTCGAGGTTGCGCTGCGTCAGCACCGCCTCGTCCTCGCCCTCGGCTCGTTCGACTCGGCGACGGTCGCCACCACCCACCAGTTCTGCCAGCAGGTGCTCATCGGGCTCGGCACGGCCGGCGATGTCGACGCCGGCGCCGTACTCGTCGAGAACCTCGACGACCTGATCCTCGAGGTCGTGCAGGATCTCTACCTGCGCAAGTGGGTTCACGGCGACGTCGAGATCCCGCCGCTCACCCTGACGGCGGCGCAAGACCTGGCCCGCGCGGTCGTCAACGACGGCCAGGCCGTGCTCGTGCCCGACGAGAGCGCGGCCGTCGACACCCCCGCACTGCGGCGCCGGTTCGCCTCCGCAGTGCGGGCCGAGGTCGACCGCCGCAAGCGCGAGCGCCGGATCCTCGGCTTCGACGACCTACTCACCCGGCTGCAGCAGACCCTCGCCGATCCGTACACCGGACCGTCAGCCGCCGCCCGACTGCGGGCGCGCTACCGTGTCGTGCTCGTCGACGAGTTCCAGGACACCGACCCTGTGCAGTGGGATGTCTTGCGGCTCGCGTTCCACGGCGCGGCCACGCTCGTCCTCATCGGCGACCCGAAACAGGCCATCTATGCATTCCGTGGGGCCGACGTCCAGGCCTATCTCGCCGCGGCCGAGCTCGCCGACCACCAGGCCACCCTCGCGCAAAACTGGCGCAGCGACCCGGACCTGCTGCGCGGCCTGGAGGCGATGTTCCGCGGTGCCGCGCTCGGCGACCCGCGCATCGTCGTCCAGCCGGTGTCGGCCGCGCACGCTGGCCGCTCACTCGACGTCGCCGGTGCGCCGGTGCGCGTCCGGGTAGTCCCGCGCGGTGCCGTGGACAGGCTGGCGGTCGGGCCGGCCCGCGACCTCGTCACCCGCGACGTGGTCGCCGAGATCGTCGACCTGCTCTCCTCCGGCGCGCTGCTGAGTCCGCGCGACGGCTCGCCTGAGCGGCTGGTGCGTCCCGGTGACATCGCGGTCATCGTCCGCACCGGCCAGCAACTCGACCTCGTACACGCGGCTCTGCTCGCCGCCGGCGTTCCGGCCGTGCAGCGCACGACGGCCAGCGTGTTCCGCACCGCGGCCGGCGCCGACTGGATCGTCCTGCTCGAAGCCCTGGAGCAGCCGCACCGCAGCGGACGGCTGCGCCGGCTGGCCATCTCGCCGTTCGTCGGGCTAGACGCCGCCGGGCTCGAGGCGGTCGACGTCGACCGGCTCGGGTTGCGGCTGCGGTACTGGCTCAGCGTGTTCGAGGAGCGGGGCATCGCCGCGCTGTTCGAGACGCTCAGCCGTGACCAGCGGCTGCCGTCGCGGCTGCTCGGCCAGCTCGACGGCGAGCGCCGGTTGACCGACCTGCGGCACGTTGGTGAGGCGCTGCACGCGGCCGCGATGGCCGGGCCGCTCGGCCTCACCGGGAGCCTGGAATGGCTGCGCCACCGGGTCGACGAATCAGGCGACGACTCGTCGGTCGAGCGCAGCCGCCGGCTCGATTCCGACGACGCCGCGGTGCAGGTCGTCACCGTGCACGCCAGCAAAGGGCTCGAGTTCCCGATTGTCCACGTGCCGTTCGGGTGGGACCGGCACGCGTTCGAGCAGGAGATCCCGCGGTTCCACGACGCTTCCGCCCGTCGTGTGCGGAACGTCGGCGGGCCGGGCAGCCCGGACTTCGCCGGCGACCAGCGACGGCACAACAGCGAGGAGTTCGGCGAGGATCTGCGGCTGCTGTACGTCGCGCTGACCCGCGCGCAGTCGCAAGTGACGGCGTGGTGGGCCCCGAGTGACCGGAACACGCCGTCCGCGCCACTGCATCGGCTGCTGTTCACCGATTCTCCCTCGGCCGGGATCGAGGAGCGGGTGCCGGTGCCGAGTGACGCTGCCGCGCTCGCCCGGCTGTCGTCGCGGGCGGTGGACGGGTGTTTGACGGTAACCGCAGCGCCGTTACGCGTTGCTGCGGCGTGGCAGCGACCTGCCGCCACGCCGGCCTCGCTTGCCGCCGCGATCCTTGGACGGACGCTAGACACGTCCTGGCGGCGCACGTCGTACAGCGCTCTGAGGGCCGGGATGCACGACGCGACGCCCGCCATCGGCAGCGAGCCCGAAGTGGATGAGAAGGACGACGAGCCGCAGACGCCGATGTCGGCGCCGCCGTCCAATGCGGAGTTGCTCGCGGTGGCGTCGCCCATGGAGGCGCTGCCCGGCGGCGCCGCGTTCGGCACGCTCGTCCACACCGTCTTGGAGCATGTCGACCCGACCTCGCCCGAACTCGTCGACGAGCTGCGCGCGCAGGTCCGGCTGCAGATCGCCCGGCTCGGGCCGTCCGGGCTCGATGCCGATCTGCTCTCCGAGTCGCTGCTGCCGTCGTTGCGCACGCCGCTCGGCCCTCTCGCCGACGGACGTGCATTGGTCGACATTGCGCCGGTCGATCGGTTGACGGAGCTGAATTTCGAGCTGCCGATGCGCGGCGGTGACCGGCCGAACGGCACGTCCTACCTGCGCGATCTCGCCGGCCTGCTCCGGTCTCACCTGCCGGCGTCCGATCCGCTCGCGTCCTACGCCGAGCTCCTCGACGATCCGGTGCTCGGCGACGCGGCGCTACGCGGCTACCTCGGCGGCAGCATCGACGCGGTGCTGCGGATCGGCGGGCGCTACGTCGTCGTCGACTACAAGACCAACCGGCTCGGCTCGCCCGACGCGCCACTGACGGCGTGGGACTACCGCCGTCCGGCGATGGTCGAGGCGATGCTGCACGCGCACTACCCGCTGCAGGCGCTGCTCTATGACGTCGCGCTGCACCGGTTTCTGCGTTGGCGGGTCCCCGGCTATGACCCGTCGGTTCACCTGGGCGGCGTGCTGTATCTGTTCCTGCGCGGCATGTGCGGGCCAGACGTAGTGGCCGACGACGGCACCGTGCCGGGGGTCTTCGCTTGGCAGCCGCCCTCCTCTCTTGTCGTCGCGGTGTCGGACGTCCTTGCGAAGGGCCTGTCGTGACGAACGTGATCGCGACGCGGGGGAGGGGGCTGCTGAAGACGTTCAACGAGGCTGGAGTGCTGACGGCGGCCGACGTACACGTGGCCTCGCGGCTCGGGGCTCTGGCACGCGAGGCCGACGATCGTGTGCTACTCGCCATTGCGCTCGTCGTGCGTGGAACGCGGCACGGTTCGGTGGTGCTCGATCTGGCCGACGCGGCCCAGACGATCGTTGCGGATGCGGACCAGGAGGAGGTCGAGCCCGCTCCGCACCTCGACTGGCCTGCTCTGGACGAGTGGGTGGCGGCCTGCACGACGAGCCCGCTCGTCACCGGGACAGCCGGCGGCCCGCCACTGCAGATGGTGGCGTCGCGGCTGTGGCTCGACCGGTACTGGCGGCAAGAGGCGCAGGTGGCCGACGACCTGCTGCGCCGCAGTGCCGACCGCCCGTCCGACCTCGATCTTGCGGTTTTGCGACAGGACCTCTCATCGCTCTTCGCGGAGGCGGACGAACCGGATCAGCGGCTCGCGGCGGCGGTTGCAGCGCTGTCGCGGGTGAGTGTGATCGGTGGTGGGCCAGGCACCGGCAAAACGACGACGGTGGCCCGGCTGATCACCGTGCTGAGCCGCCAGCTCGGGCCCGGGCTCCGGGTCGCGCTGGCAGCGCCGACCGGCAAGGCGGCGGCCCGGCTGGAGGAGGCAGTGCACTCGGCGGAGGGGCCGCTGACCGCAGAGGATCGCGCGTCGCTGGCGCGGCTGTCGGCCTCGACGCTGCACCGCTTGTTGGGTTGGCGGCCCGGGGTGTCAAGCCGGTTCCGGCACGACCACGAGAACCGACTGCCGTATGACGTGGTAGTCGTCGATGAGAGCTCGATGGTGTCACTGACGCTGATGGCCCGGCTGCTCGAAGCGCTTGCGCCCGCGACCCGGCTGGTGCTGGTAGGCGATCCCGATCAGCTCGCCTCGGTAGAGGCCGGGGCAGTGCTCGGCGACCTCGTCGACCAGGACGACGTTGGACCAGCGACCGCTTCGTTTCGTACCTCGCTCGCGCAAGCGACCGACGGCGTCCCGGCCGACGTTCGTGCGGAGGCCCCCGGTGCCATGCTGCGCGAGTCCGTGGCCCTGCTTCGGACCGTCCACCGGTTCGACGCCGGCGGCCCGATCGCGCAACTCGCTGAGCACGTCCGTGCCGGCCGGGCGGACGACGCGCTCGCGCTGCTACGGGCCCAGCCACCCGGTCTCGCGTTCTTCGAGACGGCCGAAGACGAGGCCATCACTAGCACCGCGCTCGCCGCGGTCGTCGATCGCGTCGTGGCCTACGAGAGTGCGGTGATCGACGCAGCCCGGGCCGGCGACGTGACGCAGGCGCTGGACGCCCTCGAGCGGCACCGGCTGTTATGCGCCCACCGGGCCGGGCCGCGTGGCGTGCGGTGGTGGACCGATCTCATCGAGCGCCGGTTGGCTCTCGATCTGCGCGTGACCCCGCGTCCCGACGGCCGCTACGCCGGGCAGCCGCTGCTGGTGACGTCGAACGACTACGAGACCGGCCTCTACAACGGCGACACTGGCGTGGTGATCCGGGAGGGAGACGAACTGGCCGCCGCGTTCCGCCGCGGTGGCGAGCCCATCGTGCTGCCGCTCGCCCGGTTGTCGGACGTCCGCCCATTGCATGCCATGACGGTGCATCGTGGGCAGGGCAGCCAGTTCGACGTCGTGACGGTGCTGCTGCCGCTCGCGTTGTCGCCGCTAGCTACCCGACAGACCCTCTACACCGCGATCACGCGGGCGGCGGACGAGGTGCGGCTCGTCGGATCGGCCGATTCCGTGCTCGCCTGCGTGCAACGTCAGGCTGCCCGGGCGACCGGCCTTCGGGATCGGTTAGCCGGACCGCTCACTCCAGTGGCGACGACGAGGAGCCGAGAGCAAACGTGAGCCGGTGGGGCTCAAAAGCCTTGGCCCGCTCGTGTTTGCCGGGCTCCGGCATGGTCATCTGCGTGTTGTTCAGCGCTGTGTACGCGGCCTTTCGGATGCTTCTGGGGCTCCGGCCACGGTGTGGAACATCCTGCATCGGGCCGGGCCTGGACCCTGCGCCACGACGTGGCGGTCCGTCGTGGCGGGAGTTCTGCCGGACCCAACCGACGACGATGCTGGCATGCGACTTCTTCACTGTCGACACCGTCCTGCTGCGACGTATCTATGTGTTCTTTGTCCTCGAGGTCGGCACCCGGAGGGTTCATATTCTCGGGGTCACGCGGCATCCAACGGGGGAGTGGGTCACCCAGCAGGGCCGCAACTTCCTGATGGCGCTTGGGAGCGGGCTGACGGGTTCCGGTTCTTGGTCCGTGATCGCGACACGAAGTTCACGGCTAGCTTTGACGTGGTGTTCGCTGGCGCCGGTATCGAGGTGCTGCGGAGCCCCGGCGGGCACCGAAAGCCAACGCCTATGCCGAGCGGTGGGTGAGCACGATCCGGCGTGAATGCCTGGACCGGATGCTGATCTTCAGCGAGCGGCGACTCATCCACGTGCTGGGCGAGTACGAGGAGCAGTACAACACTCATCGTCCGCACCGCTCGTTACAACAGCGTCCGCCTATCGCAGACATCGACATCGGGGCCAACCGCAAGGGAGCTGTCGAGCGGATCGGGATCCTCGGTGGAGTGACCAGCGAATACCGTCACGCCGCCTGAACTCACGGTTGAACGCGGCGGCCGAGGTTGTTGAGCCCCACACTGCTCGCCTAGTCGGCCCGAGCTAGCGCAGGGTACTATCGCCGGCGCGACCATCGACGGCCGCTCGCCGCCTGACGCACCTCCAGGCTTTCGAGCAGTCGGGCCGCTTGCGCGTGCTTGTCGGCGAACCGGGCTGGGTCGGCATGAGCCAACTCGGCATAGATCCGGATCGCCTCGCGGGTCTGGCTGACCGCATCAGTAGTGCTGAAGTTGTGCTGATACCGCCAGTGCGACTTCTTGAACAGCGCGTCGGCCCGCTCGGCCGGGTCCATCAAGGTGTCATCCTGATTCTCATTGACGGCGCCCCGGATTCGGGCTTCCAGAGTGGCTTGCAGCGACCGCGCGAAGCGGCGTAGACCATGCCTGGTGGGCTGGTAGGAGAGAACCCGGCGACCGATCAGGAGTTCATCCAGAGCGGTCGAGTCGGCCGGTGTCGCGGCTTGTATCGCCTCGAGTCGGCCGGCCTCCCCTACGATTACGCAGCGCTCGCCGAGGCGCGTCAGCATGTCGGAGACTTCCCAGGCGACGTGCCCGGTCGGATACGAGATGTCGATGATCGCGGCGTCGGCGTGCAACGCGAACCCAGACACGCCGGCTCGCCATAGGTCTGCGTCGCGGCTTGTTTCGACGGTGACGACAGCCAGTTTGGCCGCGAAGAATGACCGCGTTTGGTCCCTCAACTTGTTGCGGATCTCGAGCAGGTCTTCGACGGATCCAGCGGAATACCTGCTGTCCCGCCGCTTCGCATCGTCGGCCAGTGCAAGAGCCGAAAAGAGTAACGGCACGCTGAGCAGCGCCGTGATGATGCCAGCCGCAAAGATTGCGGCGCAGACACCGACGATGCCGATGATGTTCCAACCCGACGTCGATCCCGAGACGAATGCAACCAGGAAGTACACCGTCGACCCGAGCAGGCACACGACGAAAAGTGCCCGGTAGATCTTCGCGACCCCTACCGCGATTTCGATGCCGACTTCGGCCGCGGCTCCACCGATCGACAGCGCCGATCGGATCGCTCGCGCGCCGGTCGAGATGGCGGCCACGTTGCCGTCGTCGAGCGTAATTACCAGCCAACGGCGGCCCATCCGGTTGAGGGCGGCAGAAACGGCGCTCGTCGCGTCCGTATCGCCGAACCGTCTCAAGAACAGCGCGCGATTGCGCCGGGAGTTCTGCATCAGCACACCTGGATACGGACCGCCGATAGCGATCACGGCCGTTGGCCAGATCAGCCATAGGTTCGAACGAACCACGTCCGGAACATGCGATAGAACCCGCCCCGCTTGCTCGTCCGGGGCGAAAGTTTGGATCGCAAATACGATCAGCAGCGGGCCCACGAGGAGTAGGCAGATGGCTGAGGCTGCTACGACGGACGTACCGATGGCGGCTAGTAGCGGTGGGCCGAATCTTTCGCCAAACCGCCGCCGCGGGCCGGCCGCAACGATCTCGAAGGTCATTTCTGTTCCATGTCGCCCGATCGTCGATCGCCCGGCGAGGCGAACCTGACGAATGCCCAGACCAATTGTATCGTACGGGTGAGGCGATTTAGGGATTTTGGGATGTACCAGGAGGTCGGTTTCGATGTCCGGCCCAGGTTTAGGAGAGTTGCCGCGCCCGATTCGGGTCTTCATATCCTCACCGTTCCTCGACCTGCACAGCGAACGAGAAGAGCTCGTCAAGCGGGTGTTCCCGGCGCTGCAGGAGAGTTGCGACGAGCGGGGCCTGACCTGCATCGAGGTCGACCTTCGGTGGGGTATCACCGACGCCCAGGTCAGCGACGGAGAGATGTTGGGCATCTGCCTGGACGAGATCGATGACTGCCGGCCCTACTTCATCGGGCTGCTCGGCGACCATTACGGCTCCGAGATCCAGGGCGTCGAACCAGCGATGCTGCAGCGTCATCCGTGGCTGGCCGACCACATCGGCGAATCGGTAACCGAAATCGAGATGTTCCACGGCGCATTGGCCGCGCCCGAGGCAGCCGCCCGGGCCCTGTTCTACTTCAGAACCAGTCACAACGGCGATCCGTCGCCGTCACGCGAGCGGGTTCAATCGCTCAAAGACCGGATCACGGCCAGCGGATTGACGGTCCGGGAGTGGTCGGGACCGGTCGAGAACCTGGGCGATCTCGTCCGTCGGGATCTCGATGCACTCGTGCGCGAGGACTATCCCGACCGACCGCCGCCCGGTGCGCTCGAGTCGCAGATCGCCCACCAGCAAGACGTCGTGCACGCACAGGCCGAACTGCACGTCGGACGGGCCGACGAGCTCGCCGTCATCGGCGGCTACCTCGAAGCCGGCGGACCACCCCTCGTCGTCACCGGTCCGTCTGGCATCGGCAAGTCGGCGCTGCTGGCCACGACCGCGCTTCGCTGGCTCGATGCCATCGTCCATTTCACGTCCGCGTCGCCGTCGAGCACCGATTGGGCGGTGCTCTGCCGCCAAGTGCTGAGCCGGCTGATCGACGAATACGACCTGTCGGCTGACATCCCCGAGAACCCGGACGCACTTCGTGACGCCTTCGCCAAAGCGCTCCGCGACGCCTCTGGACGTTCTCGCGTCGTCCTGGTTCTCGACGGGCTCGATCAACTCGACGATCACGAGGGTGCGCTCGACCTGAGTTGGCTGCCACAGCCGCTGCCGGAGCGCGTTCGGGTGATCGCGTCCGCGCTGCCCAGCCGCGCACTCGACGAGATGCGGCGCCGCGGTTATCGCGAAGTCGAGGTCGGGCGGCTCGAGCCGGCCCACCGGGCCGAGATCGCGCGCCGCTACCTCGGTCAGTACGGCAAGAGTCTGGCGGCCGCCGAGATGGACGACTTGATAACCGCACGACAAACCGAGAACCCGTTGTTCCTGCGTCTGCTGCTGGGCGAGCTGCGCGTGCACGGAGCCCACGACACCGTCCACCAACGCCTGACCGCCTTGTTGAGCGAGCCCGACGCGGCCGCCTTGTTGGCGTCGATATTTCACCGTTGGGAGGCCGACTACGAGCGCGGCCGTCCCGGTCTGGTCGCAACGGCCCTGCGGAGTCTGCGCGCGGCCCGCTCGGGCCTGTCCGAGAGCGAGCTGCTCGACCTGCTCGGCTCACCGGGGCAGCCGCTGCCGCACGCGGTGTGGGCACCGTTGCGGCGAGCCTCGAAGTCGGTCGTTGCCGACCGGGGCGGACGTCTCATCTTCGCTCACCCGCAGGCGCGGGACGCCACGACCACCCGCTACGTCGGACGGACGGGCGACATCGACGCCGCTGACCACCGGCGACTCGCGGCCTACTTCGCCGACCTGCCGCCCCGCCACCCGCGCCGCCTCGAGGAGCAACCGTGGCAGCTGCTGGCCGCCGCTGACTTCGCCGGCCTACACCGGCTGCTGGTCGATGTCGACTTCGCCGAGCCGCTCTACGAAGCTCGTCCCTTCGAGTACCGCGAGCTATGGACCGCGCTCGAGGCACAGTCGAGTCATCGACTTGCGGATGCGTTCGGCGAGATCGTCTCCAACCCGTTGGCCTACCCGCTTCGACAGGCCTGGTTCGTCGCCCGGCTCTTCCTGAACACCGACTACGCCACGAACGCTGAGGCGATCTACCGGTACGTCGAGGACTCGGCCCGGTCCGCAGGTGACGAACCGCTGCTCGTCCAAGTGCTTCGCGATCGCGCAATCGCGCTGGAACGTCTCGGTCGACTCGACCCGGCGCTAGCCGCCATGCGCGACAACGAGGCGATCTGCCGGCGGCGGGCCGACGACGCGGGGCTGCGGATGGTGCTGAACAACCAGGTCTCAGTCCTGGCCAAGAAGGGGCTCTGGGACGAGGCCGAGCGGATCGTCCACGAGCACCGGCAGCTGTGCGAGCAGGCTGGCGACGAGGCCGGGTTGTTGCAGGCCTATGTCGGCGAAGCGATGGTCCTGCAGCGGTCGGCCCAGTACGCGCGGGCCGATGACGCGCTTCGCCAGGCCGAGAGGCTCGCGCTTGAACGCGGCGATCTGGACGATCTGCAAATCGTCCTGGGCAATCGGGCCGCCTGCTTCCAGGGACGCGGCCGGATCGACGAGGCGTTCGAACTGCTGGCCCGGCAGGAGGCGATCTGCCGCCGCAGCGGTGATGCGCGTTCGATCGCGCGCCTGCTCGGCAGCCGCGCGATCGCCCTTCGCCAGCGGGGCGATCTGATCGGTGCATGCTCGGCCCACGACGAACAAGAGGCGATCTGCCGCGAGCGTGGATTCGACGATCAACTCCAAGCCGCGCTCGGCGATCACGGTGTCATCGTGATGGCCCTCGGCGACCACGACACCGCCATGACGATGTTCATCGAGCAAGAAGCGATCTGCCGCCGAGTCGGCCTCAAGAGCGGACTGGCCCGGTCTTACGGGCTGCAGGCTCTCATTCACGACCTGCGCGGTGCCTCGGGCCGCGCGCTCGAATTGCATCGAACCGAGGCCGAGATCTTCCGCGAACTCGGCGAAACGTCTGAGCTGATACGCGCCTTCGACAACCAGGCGCGCGTTCATCGCGAACGCGGGGAGTTGGCCGAGGCCATGCCGCATCACGCTGAGGTCCGTCAACTCTGCGCTTTGATCGACAGCCCAAGTGTGCTCGCGCGGGCGTGTGGCAACGAAGCCGAGACGCGGCGGCTGATGGGGGATCAGACCGGCGCCGAACGTCTTTATCGCGAGCAGCTGGCCATCAGCGACGAGCTGTCCGATCCGAACGGGCAGCGAACCGCGTGGAGTGGGCTCGCGCTGGTCGCGCACGATCAAGGCGACGATTCGAGCGCTCTGGACCTGAGCCGGAAGGCGTCGGCGGCCGCGCGCGAACTAGGGATCTTTGACGTCGAGACCAGAGAGCTTGCGTTCCAGGGTGACATCCTTTTCGACCAGGCCGAGTTCGCCGAAGCGCATGCCGCTTATGTCGGGCAAGCAGAGGTCGCCCGCGAACACGGCCAGCCGGCCCCACTCGCGCTGGCCCTTTTCAACCGCGCCAAGATCTTGCTGATGACTGGGCAACAAGTTCCTCGACCGTTAGTGGTCGAGGCTCTGGAGCTGGCCCGAGCGCACGGCCTGATCAATCTCGAGGAAGCGGCGGCCGAGTTTCTCGTCGTACTCGATTCGCTCGCCTGATCAGCCGATCGGCGCACGCGGTCAGCTAGCTTTGTGCGCCTTACGGCGGGCCCGGCGGGCCCGTCGGGCCTCAAGGTAGAACGTCGCCTGCAGTATCGTGACGAACACCCGACGCCCGGGCGCATCGTTCGTGTATGCAGTTACAGTTTGTTCGTTGAGCAGGGCTCGTATCGGGGCCAGGTTGAAGTCGCCGTACGGTTTCGCAGCGAGGTGCGCGACCCGGCTCTGCTCACCGACGTAGAGCACTGTCCGGTCGAAGATGAACACGCGGGCCCAAAGGCGCGGGAAAACCGGCGCATCGACGGGGCCCCGATCGACTTGAGCCAGCAAGGTGAGGTCCACGAGGGGGCGGCTCTCGTCGATGAACGGGTCGTCCTGATCGGGGCTGTGCGTACGGCAGTCGACGGGCCTGGTACACACAGCACCCAACGCATTCGTCCCCGAAGGCGGAGTCAGTCCTGGTCTGCCATCAGGGCCAAAGCCAGCTGTCTATGGTCATTCCGGAGGTGCGATGTTCGCGACCTGGGCAGATGCGGCGAAGGCCGTTGCGGTCGCCGCCGCCGTCAACCTGATCGTCATCCTGCTGGTTGGGGCTCGCGACGGTCTGCTCGTGATGGACACGGTTGCCGCGAGATCCGGGTTTCGACGGGGCGAGCCACCGGAACATGCGAAGGATCTGTGGTTCTCCATCGTCGGTCAGCGGGGCGAAGACGGCCGAAAGCGTCGTCGGGCCACGTTGTTCGCACTTGCCGTGGCCGCCATTGCCCAGGCGATCAGCTTCGACGGATACATGGCCGGCGGGCTCGTCTTCGGTCTGTGGTTTCTCTTCGACGTTGGCACTCGCGCGTTCGACAAATTCATGTTCGGTTTGGCCGAGGACGCCATAAAGAGCACGAGTGACATGAGCATTTGGCAGGAGCTGGCCCCGATTTTGGCGTACGTGCTCAAGTCGTCGAACACCAATCCGCTTCAGGGGCGATGGCGACCGCTCGGCGTTACCGCCGGAGTCATTTCCGTTGGTCTGGCCCTCGTCGGTTGGGTCGCCGTGGTCTCGGCCTTCGGCGCGACCTTCAACGATGTGACCGAAGTACTACGTCACCTGGTCGGGACCGATAGCCGGCTACTGCTCGGCGGGGCGGGTGCGGCCGCCATCCTGTTGGCGCGCGTGCCGGTCGATCTCGCCCGACGCTATGCGCTCGCGCATCCCGCTCGCGCTCGCAGTTACGAGATCGTCTATTTAAGGTCGTTCCAAGACGATCGTCTTTCGATCCGGGCGCGAGGAGACAGCCGCGGGATTGTCGACCGTCTGACCCTGCGTCATCGACACGGTTACGAGCAACTTCTGGTCGCTTCGATGCAGTATTTCGGGCCGGTCGTCGCGATCGGAGAGCCGGGCAAGCGGCTCCCGCCCACCGGCGCATTTAGGCTCTATTACTCCGATGACGAGTGGCAGAACGCGGTGACCCGGATGCTTCGTTCGGCCAGCTACATCGTCCTCAGCTTGGGCGAGACCCCTTCCGTTGGTTGGGAGATCATCAAGTTGCGCGAAATGCACCTACTTGACCGCACGTTGTTCTTGGTTCCCCCCGTTCGCGGCGACGCCCGGCGCAAGCGCTTAGGGCTACTGGCCGACCAACTCGGCATCGAGTCAGCGCTGCTCCAGCCGCCGGGGCCTGGAGTGGAGTACGTCGGCGTCATGTTCGAACAAGACCGGCCGGTTCCGATCGCATCGGCGGCGTTCGACTACGCCTCCTATTACGCCGCAATCCTGGAAGCCGGCTTTCCGCATTTCAACCGGGCGGATGACGTCGCGGACGTGATTCCCATCCAGGCGAACGCGGCCAGCCTGCCCGACTTCGCCAGATTAACGCTCGCAGCTTTGCAACTTGCGGCGACTCGGCGGGATGGCTGGCCGCTCAACACGTTCCAGATCCTGTGCGCGCTCGTCGACACCGATGTGGCCGGACCTTGGCAAAGGGCACTGATGAAGGCGACGCAGTTCGCGACTGACAACTATCGGCTGCACCTAGATCGTCCGGCCGACATCGCGGGCGATTGGGCGGGGGTGCCCGTGACCGCTCATGCGGCGGCGGCATTTCGGGTCGCGGCCGAGGTCACCCAGACGCACAACCTCGGCCGGGTGCCCCCCGAAGCGCTCGTCCTAGGCCTTGTCGCGGATCCCACCAGCGCAGCAAGCCACGCGTTGCTCGACAAGTCGCAACTGTCACACGGTGAAGTCGTCGACCTCATCCGGCGCGAGCTGTTAGACGTGAGCGGCGACGGTTCGTCCGGCTAGGCACCGACTCCCGGTGCGCAGAACTCAGGCGGCACCCGTCGTGGTGGTGTCTCCGGCTTCGTCCGCCGCACGCCCCTTCGCCAGCCATTCGTCGAGGAAGGACGGCTCGGCCGGCCGGTTGGCCGTAGTGGCCGTAGTGGCCGCATGCTTGGGCGTCCGACGAGTTCCCTTGCGCGACGGGGCCCGTTTCGGCCGCAGCGGCGGGCAGTCGGCGTACGCATCCGCGCGGACGGAGCAGGTCGCCTCGCCGGTTACCTTCACGTAGGCGTGCAGGTCGGGTAGATCGGTAAGCTCGCGCGAAGGGATGCCGATCAGCTGCGCGAGCGTGTTCGCCGAGTCGGGCGATTGCCGGAACGCGACCTGCACCGCGGCGCTCGTCGCGATATCCGACAGTACCGGGTCGAGCTGTTTGGTCGACTGCGTCGCCAAGGCGAGGCTGACCCCGAACTTGCGCCCTTCCGTCTGCACCCGCTGCATGCTCTCGACGACGAATTTGTGGGCCTCGTCGACGTAGACACGCAGCGGATTGCGCTCGCCGAGCGGACGCTCCATCGCCGCATCGAGGACGGTGGACAGAACCAGGTGCCCCACGAGCGACACTTCGGAGGACGACAGGGCCGACAGGTTGACGATCACCGGGAGGCCGCGGTCGAGCATCTCGACGACCGATGTGCCCTCACCGGTGCTCGCGACGATGCACTCGACCGCAATGCTCATCAGTGGACCGAACTTCGACGTCGTCCAATCCCGCGTGCTGACCGAGTCCTGCATCCGGCTCGACGTCAGACCGGACAGCACGCCGGCGTCCACGGGGCCGAGCGCGGGGTGCTTCACCTTCTCGAGTAGTTGCTTGTCATCCATCACCCACTCGACCGCCTGGCGAACGGTCACGCCGTGCGCCATCGCGAGCATGAGGATCGGGATGGCGAGCTGGTACCAACGGGGTCCGGCCCACTTCTTGTCGGGCAACGAGGCGACGATCGCATCGCAGACCCGGCGCGCCGCCCGCTGGCAGTCGGCGTAGTTGAGCCCATCCTCGCGCAGCTTCGGCAGCAGCTGAAGCATCGCCGTATCGGCGTCCGTGGGGTCGAGAAACAGCACCTCGACACCGAAGTGGTTCGCGAAGGCCTCAAGACGGGGGGCAATGTCACCGTGCGGGTCGATGAAGACGAAGGCCCGCCCGTTGCCAAGGTCGTCCACTGCGCACGCGCTGAGCACGGTGGACTTACCGGTGCCCGTCGCGCCCGTCAGGAACATGTGCCGCGCCAGCGATTGGTGCGGCAGGTGGACGCGTCGGCCACCTCCGCCCACTCCGATGTCGATGCCCTCGGCGTACGCCAAGGGGACGGTCAGCTCGCGAATCGTGCCGGAGGCGATGGTCGGGATCGGACCGTTGATCGGAATGGGCCACCCGACGGGCGACTCGGTGAGGGTGATCAGATCGGACAGCTTGCGATTGCCCATGCCGCCCCGCAGCGGTAGACCGGCGCGGATCGCCTCCATGAGTCGCGCCGGGTCGCGTTCGATTTCGAAGCCGCCGAGCATCAGCTGCTGACCCGCCACCACGGTGTGACCACCCCGCCGAAGCACGTCCGTCTCGCTCGTCAGACTCGAACCGACGTCACGCAGGAAGAGTTCGGGCAGCGACTCCGATGACATGACGGCGATCTCGGCACAGAGCACGGGGGTCGAGAAGCTCTGCTGAAGGT
The DNA here is from genome assembly GCF_900230215.1 of Jatrophihabitans sp. GAS493. Lineage (NCBI taxonomy): Bacteria > Bacillati > Actinomycetota > Actinomycetes > Jatrophihabitantales > Jatrophihabitantaceae > Jatrophihabitans > Jatrophihabitans sp. GAS493. The sequence goes on from NZ_LT907982.1 coordinate 2,991,881, forward strand.
CGACCAGCGTCGAGACTGCACGATCGGCCGGGAAGCGGTGGCCGGGCCGTGACTCGTTCTCCTTGCGCAACGCCTCGGCCCGCTGCAGCATCAACTCCAGCTGCATCCGGTCCGAAATATTCAGCTCCGTCGGCAGCACCGTGGCGCGTACCCGGGTCGGTGCCGTGCGGGTCAGGATCGCTGTCGTGATGGAGCCCCAGGGAGACTGCACGGGGTTCCATCGGCTCAGCACGTCGATGTCGCCGTCCGGGCCGTCCGTGCTCACCGAGATGGTGCGTTGCCGGATGAGCGCGGTGTGCCTGAGCTGCTCGTCCGGAAGATCGAGGACGGCCGCCGGGTGGACCATTGCCGCTCGGTAGGGCAGGCCCGCGGCGTGCAGACGGCGCTGGACCAGGTCGGCCAAGGCGGACGCCTCGTCGACAGTGGTCCCGTTCGGCCCGAGTATCGCGAGCGCGAGGTGCACCGTGAGCTTCGGGTAGCCGTCGTCGAACGACGTGGCCACCTCGGACAGCGCCACCATGCGGCCGGGCAGCCAGGCCATCTCGACGATGCGATCGAAGACCGAGTTCGCGGCCTGGACCGAGTTGTCGTTGACGATCTGGTTGGGTGATGCCGACTCCAGCCGCCACGCGATCCAGGACGCCTCCTCGACGCACGGGTCGAGTGCGCACCCCGCTACCGGAGTGTGTGGGCGGGTGAGCACGCGTTCGTCGGCGATTTCGAACGTGCTCATCAGGCCGCCCCATCCATCTCGTTGCGGTTGGACTTCGGCGCCGTCCGCCGGTCCTCGGCGAGGATCGCCGGCGCCCCCTCGGCGATCTCGGCCTTCAGCTCGGTGAAGCTCTGTTGCACGACCTGCGGGTAGAAGGGAAAGTTCTTCTGCAGCCAGGCCAGCGCGTCGTCGCGGTTGGACTCGATCCCGTCCTCGCCGTCGATGAGAAGTTCGAACTCGTCCAACTGTTCGTCGGTCATCTGATCGGCGAGGGTCTTCCCGACGCGCAGTTCGAGGGTCTCGTAGATGAACTTCACGAAGCCGGGCTTGGTCTCGTCTCGGAGCGAGGCGAGTCCCAACTCGGCGAGCAACTCGTTGTCGATTCTGATGGTCATCGTGGATTCCTTTCGTGGGTGGTGATCTTGTAAATGGGACGAGGCAAGCTGCGTCCGTCGGCCGTTACGCGTCGGCCTGGCGGTAGAGGGTCACGGTCACACGCCGGTTGGCCTGGTGCTCGTCCGCCGTGGCCGGGCTCGGGTAGATCAGGTCCGTGGGGCCGTGACCGTCGGCGTGCAGCCGGGCCCGGTCGACACCGTGTGCGACCAGCCAGTCGGCGACGGCCTGCGCCCGCGCGGTGCTGAGGGAGTTGAGCCACTCCGTCGTCTCAGTCGTCTGGATGTCGGTGTAGCCGTCGACGAGGATGCTGCCCTGGGTCTGCTGGGTGAGTGCCAGCAGCTGGTCGAGCTGCCCGGCGGCCTCGGGGCGAAAGTCGGCCTGGCCGTCATCGAACGTGACGTCTTTGAGCGTCGCGACGATCTTGACCGGATCCTTCACGACCGGAAGCTGGCTCGTGTCCGCCGCCTGGATTGCCCCGTCGGTCGGGAACTGGCTCAGGTGCGCGGTCCACGCGACGAGCTGGCCGCCGCACTTGAGGGCGAACTGACGCCAGAACTCCTTCAGTTGAGCCGCCCGCGCATCGGGCATACCGCGGTCGGCGCCGACCGCGTAGAACTGCCAGCCCGTGCAGTCAGGGATGAGGCCCTGCGCTGCGAGCTGGTTGATCGCGACGACCGGGTCCTTCAGCGTGGCCGCGTTCGAGAGGTCGACGCCACCTGCTGCCGCCGACAACGGGCTCAGCAGGACGACGTCGACCGGCGCCTTCGAGGGGTTCCCCTTGAGATTGCCGGCAAGCGTGTTCAGCGCACCGAAGACGTTCGGCTGCGGCGCGGTGGGTGCCGCCGCGACCGTGCCCGACGTCGCCCGGGTGACCGCCGCCGTCTTGCACTCGAGGTTGTGCTTGCGTATCGCCTCGTTCGGGCCGTCGCCGATGAGCACCGTGTTGGCGGCCAGATCCGGGGCGGTGCCAGGGTCACCGACTCCGTTGACGAGGACGTGGGCCTTGCTGTTCGTGCTGCTGTTCAGCACGGTGGTCACATCGCTCTGGTAGTAGCTGATGCCCGGCCCGGTCGCGCCGAGGATGGCTACGGTCGGGGTGCTCGCCGTGAGGGTGGTCGGATCGATGGTGAGCTTCGCCGCCGGGCAGTTGACCGGCGCCGGGCTGGTGCCGGTCGAGGACCGGGTCGACTTGTTCGGGTTGCCGCCGCAGGCGGCGAGCGCCAGGAGGACGACGATGACGCCGGTGATTGCGGCGATCACGCGCGTGGTGTGTTTCATGCTGATTCCTTCTTTCGGTTGAAACGGGATGTGCGGATGAGTCGCGGCTTGCGGGTACGGCGAGCCGGGTGGACGGGCGGTGGTGTGGTGCCGAGAGCGAGGCCGAGGCTGGCGGCGTAGATGCCCGCCAGCTCGGTCGCGAGGTTGCGCACGCTGAGGTCCTCGATGCGGGTGACCGAGCCGAACGCCACTGAGCGCCAGTCGTCCTCCATCGCCGGCGAGCACCAGTTCAGGGGGTCGATGAGGATCAGGTGGCAGGAGTTCTCCGGCAGCCCCGCGACGGCGTCGTGGGTCGACCGGGTGACCGCCTCGCACCCGTCGGTCGGAATGAACACCGTGAGCGCCTGCCCTTCCCGGAGACTTGGGAGGCGCTCGGCGACGCGTCGCAGGGCAGCGGGCAGGTCGTTGCCGCCGAGGTTGACCCGGGTGCGCAATGACGTCTTCAGCTCGCGGATGTTCTTCCGAACGTCCATCGGGCCGGCCACGAGGTTCGCGGGCGGGTGGGAGCCCCAGGGAACGACAAGGCCCGAACCACCCCCGGACCGCTTCTGGAGGTTGAACAGGCTTTCGCCGGCCGCACCGATGGCATCGTTCGGGTCACCGCCCCAGACCGAGAAGGTGCTGCCCGACCAGTCCGGCGCCTCGGCGTGAACCGAGTCCCGCACCAGCCGTTCGATGTCGGCCTTCGGGGCACCCACCAGTGGCGGGAGCGTGACGGCCTGGGCGACGGTGATCGGCCGGGGAGGCGGCGCGATGTAAGGGCTTGCGGTCGCCAGCCGGTTCAGGGTGAGGTGGTGAGTGCCGCCCACCGGGCGGCACTCACCTGAGGTGATCACGCGGACTCCGCTTCGCTGGCGACGCGCTCGACGTCAGGTTCTTCGGTCGCCGCGCTGCGCTGGCGGAATCGGCGCACCTTCGGCAGCTCGGCGGCTTCCCCGTCCTGCTCCTCGTCCGGATCGGGTGACTCGGACTCCTCGTCGACGTCGACATCGACGTCGACCAGGTCGGCATCGGCGCCGGCCTCGTCGCGGTCGACCGGCTCGCCCTCGGCTTCCTCGAACTCGGGGAGGTCCAACGCCTTGATTGACTTGAGGTCCACCCGCGAACGCAAGCGACTGACTTCGGCGCGAGCGTTGGCGAGTGCCTGCTCGAGCGATTGGGTCGTCAGCAGCTTGAACTCGGGCAGCGGGGTGACACCGGTGAGGAACTCGAGCAGCTCGCTCTTGGTGTCTTCCGCAATCTCGTCGAACTCGCTCGCGAGAATCGACTCGGTCGCGATCTGGTCACCCGGCTGCGAAAGGATGTAGCGCCGCAGATACGCGTACTGCTGCGAGAGCACGCTCTGGCCATCCGTGCCCACATGGTGGCCGGACTGCGCGACCTCGGACTTCAGGTGGCGGACCTCGGCGTTGTAGCGGCCGATCGAGGCCGAGTAGGCGTCGAGCGTGGCTTGCTGCTCGTCGCCCGTCTCGGTGACGGTGGTGTCCACCTCGGCGAGACGGGCGCGCCACATCTCCACCTCGGGGTGCGGAGCGTGCGCGTGGCCCACCGCGATCGCGGCCCCGAAGATGGCCAGCTGCAGCGCAATGAACGCGGCACCGTTCGCGTCGATGCCGTTCTGGGTCAGGTACTCAGAGCGGATCGCGGCGAGGGCGAGCAGGGCCGCGAGCGCCGTGCCGAACCAGAGGACCAGGAACGCCCAGTCGTGCCAAGGGTGACGCGGCAGCGCGTCGCGCTCGTCCTTCGCCGTCTTGCCGCGACGGTGCAGGTCGTACTCGATGCGACCCAGGCGCACGCCGGCCCGGCCGCCGAGCAAGACCAGGGCGACCACGGACGAAATCGCGGCGATGTGCAAGTCGTCGAAGAAACCGACGCCGGGGATCCACGGGTGATCCGAGAGGCCGAAGAGCTGGAAACCGACGGCGATGAGGGTCCAGTCGCCGGCGAAGAGGGCGATCAGCATCAGGGCGACGACCCAGCGCCGCTGCACCGGCGAGATCGTCACGCCGGACGCGGCGAACTCCGCCTTGGTGACGATCTGCTTCTTCAGCGCCGACTTGTGCGAATCGATGGCGCTGAACGCCTGCTCGCGCTCGACCTTGATTGCGGGCAAGAGCATCGACAGCGTCGCCGCGATCGCCTGTACCGTTGCGCGCATCGCGTGGCCGATGACGTGGCGGGCGGCACCGTGCTCCGCGGTGAGCTGGCTGGGGAAGTGCGGCTCGGCGTTGTCGCCGACGATCTCGCGGTTGAGAATGCCGGTGGTGCCGTCCTCGCGGCCGGCCGCCTCGATGTCTTCGTTGCTGCGACCGGTGTTGTAGGTGCCGCTGCGAAACGTCGAGAACGACGTCGTGGTCGTGGTCGCGCCGGGGCCGGTTGGGACCGGGCGCGGCGCGGGGCCAGTACTGGGTTTCATGGTCATGCCTTTCTGGTGCGTTGGATTGAGCCGGCTGATCAGCAGGCAAGATGAATCAGGCAAATTGCGTCCGCGGCGGATGCATCGGGCGCAAGCTTCAGGCGACCGCCGCCACCACGGCCGGCCGGCCGAACAGGTCGATCCGGTGCGTCGCGGCTGATGCGAGCGCCGTGCTGGGGTGGCCCCTTCCGGTCACCTGCCACCCGTCCACACCGCGCAGCCGCAGCCCGTAGAGCGTCGGGGCGAAGATGTGGTCGCCCGAACCGATGACCACCCGGCCGAACCGGGCGGCGGCGTGATCGGGGTCGAGCGCGTCCAGCAGCGCGTGATCAGCTCCGTTGATGCCGTACCCGACCAGCCTGCGAACAGTGCGGGGCAGGGCGAACCAGGCCGTCGCGGCGAGAGACGGGCCGGTCGCGACGACGAGGAGGTCGTCGCGGCCGATGGGGACGTTCGCCCAATAGCGCGACCAAATATCCGTGATGCTCGCCTCGTCGCGCCGGGCCCGATCGCCCAGCAGGTTCTCCAGATCGATCAGGTGGAGCGCCCGCGGACAGGTGCAGCGGTGCGACGCGGCCGGCGTACCGGCGGGTTCACAGATGTGCGGTGTAAGCACGATTTTCTCCTCAGATCGGACGGCCCGGGGCGGCCGCTTCCTGAGGGCAAGGCAAGATACGTCCGGATCTGGGAGACTTTCCCTCGAACCCCGGGCGGAGGCGCCCGGTCGAAGTGCGGAGGACTACGTGGACTTGCTCAATCCGGGGCACTTCGTCGGGCTGGGGCAACCGGAGGGCAAGGCCGCACCGGCCTGGTTGATTCCCGAGCTCCAACGGATGCTCGACGCGAGCCTGAACCGCCTATACCCGGCGCGCACCGACCGCTACCGCCCTGAGGTGACCCTCACGCTGTCAAGCGACCCGGCGGCGCTGATCAAGCGACCCGGTTACAGCCACGCGCTGGGCGTTGACGGGCACACGAATTCAAATTCGTCCTGGTGGTGGCAGCGCTGGATTGAGATACAAGTGGGACCGCGATCCAAGGACAAGGAGCCGGTCCGGGTGGCAATCCCCTGGCTGCTCACGGCCGACGACAACAATGTCGCCGCCGACGTGGTCGGCGGTCACGAGGGTCTGTTCGTCGGCGGCCCGAAGATCCCGGTAATCCAGGCCCGCTTGACACCGGATCTCCACGTGCTGGCACCGCGGGCCCGCAAGCAGCAGCTCCCCGACAACACCAAACATCACTCGGACGGGCTGAACGGACCATTCGAGGTGTTACTCGTGCCCGATTGGGGATCGTCGCTCATCGTCGATCTCAATCAGTCCCAGTACTCGAACCCTTGGCCGTACTACGTATCAGGGTCCCGGTCGGCCGCCTTTGAGAGACAGTCCTACCGGCTGCTCCGCGTGCTCGCCGGCCAGGATCCGTCGCGTCATCTCACGAAGGCCACCCTCGACGCCGTCGTTGACGAGTTGCGGGTTGGTGGCGATCTGGCCACCTATGAACGGCTGCTGGCGAAGCAGTACCCCTTCACCAAGGCGGGACACGTCCGCCGGGTGGCCGAGTTCGATGCCGCCGAGCGCCAGTTCACCACTCGGCTCGCCTACTGGCTGCGCGCGAATGCCCACGCGATCGCATCCGAGCCCCCGAGCCCGGAGCCAGCTGTTGACAGCGAGGAATTCAGCGCTGTCGCGCAAGAGTATGTCGAGCAGCCGGTACGGAAGAGGGGTGCGACCTCAGCGGCAGTTGATCCGGTACGGCCGGTGGCGGGACCGGGTCGAGGCGGCGAGCTGCGCTACTGGCCCCACCATTTGGTTGCCGCACTCCAGCGCGGGGTCCGCACGGCCGAAGCCACCCTGGGCGGCCGAGCCGCCAAGGACAAGCCGAAGCGAGATGCGAACGATGCGGCCAAGGCGAAGTTCCATGACGAGGTCGCCGACACGCTCCGCTGGGCTCTCGGCTCGTCCTTGGGTGACGTCGTCGTCGGTCGGGGCGACTTCGCCGGATTGCTGCTTGATCCCACCACCACCGACACGCTCGCCCGGCTGGAGCAATACCGGCAGGTGACCTTCTTCGGGCCGGGCGGCCTGAGCCGGCACCTGCGCGGCCGTCTCGACCTTCGTGTCCTGGACGAGTCGTGGCGGAATTGGTTGTGCCCGGTCCAGACACCCGAGTCCGATGACATCGGCCTGGTGCGGTTCTTGGCGCTGGGGCAGACCAACGGTGCGGATGCCGGCGAAGCCCGAGACCTGAGCGCCGCGGCCGCCCTGATTCCGTACCTCAATCACACCGATGCCGCTCGTGCGGCGCTCGGGGCGAAAAACCTGAAGCAGGCCGTCGCGCTGGTCGAACCCGAGCGGCCCACGGTTACCACCGGCTGGGATGCTCGCCTGGCGGCGGCAGGGATCGCCAACCTCAGCCCGGATCGCGATCGATACGGGCCGGCCAACGTCCGTCGGGCCGGTCCCGTTTCACGCTGGGGCCGATCACCGAACGCGACTCAAGCCTTCGCCCCCGACGTGGTCGGCGTGAACGACGAGGCGGGGAGTCATTCGCTGGCCCTTGGTCGCAACGCGTTCGTCGCGTTGACGCCTTGGTACGGCTTCAACAATGAAGACGGCGTGGTGGTCAGCGAGTCCTTTGCCCGAAAAATGACCAGCCGCCACAACGTGGTAATACGCCAACGGCTCGATGGACCGGAACGTGTCTCAGGTTGGACGCAGCTGGTCGAGGACGGAGACGAAGTCAGCGCCCGGCAGTCGATCGTACAAATCGCGAAGGATCGCCTGGTGACGTCCCCTGAGGTCGGGATTCTTCGCCACGTGTATGCCGATGACGAGGGCATCCGGATCGTCATTGAGGTCACCCGGCCGTTGGAAGTCGGCGACAAGGTCACGAACCGGCATGGCGGCAAGGGGGTCGTGTGCCTGGTGGTGCCGGATGCCGACATGCCGACCGTGGAGCTGCCCACATCGAGGAGTCTTCACGGGGAGAAGATCGACGTTGTCCTTAACCCGCTTGGTGCCCTGAATCGACTGAACTTCGGCCAGATGTGGGAGATGCACGATTCACTTGCGCGCCGACTGGCCGCTGACGTTCCCGCGACCGAGTCGGCCCTCCTCGACCCGCTGCCGGTCATAGCGGGCCGGGCTGCGCCTGATGGCGGCCAGTTGCATGAGCGGTGGTTTGCCTTGTTTGCGCGCCACTTCGAGCCGTCGGATGAGAAAAAGCAAGAGGCGCTACGCCGCGGCCGGCTCAGGCTCTCGGTCGGTCAGCGGCGATTCGGGGACGCCGGGCGGGGCGTTGTTGTCGGCGAACAATACATCCTCAAACTTGACCATCTGGCCGCGGACAAATGCCGAGCTCGCGGTGAACAGGCTGCGACTTCGGCCCGAACCTTGCAGCCGCTGCGCCGGACAACCTGGGACCTCGGCCGGGTCTCCGGATCGCCTCAGCGCATGGGTGAGATGGAAGGGTGGGCGCTGCAATCGGTGGGCGCGCGGGCGGTTCTGCGGGACTTGATCTGGAACCGGAGTCGAGCCGAACAGATCACGGATCAGTCGACGAAGCCGACGATGCAGGCGGCCGAAGCCCATCTCGCGGTTGCCGGGATCGAGGTGTCTTCGACCGAGGATGGGGAAGCGGGGCGCGACTTCGATATTGATACCCGCTGGTCGGCGCAGCAGATCAACCCGCTTGGTAACGAGGTACTCGCTGAGATCGTCGCCGCCGGGAAAGCCGATGTGGCCCGCGATGAGCACCCGCTCTACCGCGCCGAGTTGTACGGGGGGGACGGTGCGAATGATGTGCGCTGGTCGCTCAGGCTGCCGGAACCGGTACCCCATCCATGGGATCCGTTTGCGCCGCCGATCAGGCAACTGGGCATCCTGCCGCCCGCGATGCGGACCTTCGGTTCGGATCCGCTTGATCGTGCCTACGCCGATGTCGCCGACGCCGTTCTCAAACTGAAGAAAGAGCTGATCGTCCAATCTGGCTCCAAGCCATCCAAGTCGCTCAAGGCCATTCGGGCCGCGCTGGCGGATGCAGTTGAGTGCGTACTCGGCGGCACGGAGTACTACTTGAAGTACAAGCCGCTCCTTGTCGCCAGGGAGTGGCGGACGATCCCGGTGAACGACCCCGACGATCCCGGCGAATTGAAGTCGGCCTTCGATGCGTTCACGCTGGCGCTCAGCGGCGTTGAACCGCCCATTGATCCCGACGGCGAATCCGGACCGGATGGTGCGAACGCGCAAGACGAGCCAACCGAGACCGAGGAAGAACTCGCCGCGAAGGTCGCCCAATTCAAGGCAGAGCGTGCCGATGGGGTCGAGCTTTACGCCGGGAGTGCGCGTCGCGGCCGTGCGCTCAGGGTGCCCCTTGACGCCTCGATCCTGGCGAGGCTGGAAGGCAAGATGGGGCTGCTCCGCCGGCACTTGCTCGGTAGTGCCGCGGTTCGATCCGGTCGCGCCGTCATCGTCGGCGACCCGACCCTGAGCCCCAACGTCGTAAAGGTGCCGCGCGAGATCTACCGGGCGATCGTCGGCACCGACGATCGTGCATCCGACATCGCCCGACAAGTGGCCGACCGATTCCTCGATGGCTTGGAGGTCGTTGAGCTTTCGAGAGTCGTGCTGCTGAACCGCCAACCGACGCTACGCCCGAATGCATTGCTTGCCCTCGAGGCAGAAGAATGGGAAGGCCGAGCGCTCGTGCTCAACCCATTGGTCTTGGGCTGTTTGGCCGGTGACTTCGACGGCGACACGGCGGCGGTGCACTGGCCCGTGAGCCCGGCCGCGCGACTCGAGGCGTGGGAACAGTTTCGACCGGCGGTGCGCTTGCCGAACCTCGCGAAGCCCGGCGCCACGTTGGCGAAGATCGATCTCGACGTTGCCCTGGGCGTCCACCTGGCGACGACGGCCACGGATGGCCCCGAACATGTGCAAAGCAGTCTGGGCCTCGCGCTCGAGGCCGGAGCCAGCGCCGAATCCTTCGTGGCCGCGGTCGAGCAGCGTCTGGTTTCGACTGACGCGGTGCGAACCGTTACCCAGGATTCGACCTGGCTGCACAAGGTGTTCGAGTTCGGTTGCGTGAACGCGTCCGGGTGGAGCATCGGTGCGCTGGATCTGCTCCTGGACGGCGGTCAGTCACCGCCGTTCACAGAGGCTCGACTGGCCGGGGTTGCCGGCCGGTCGGCCAGATTTGCCGATTCACCGGGCCGCTCGGGGCCCACTGAATCCAGCTCGGCTCCATCGACCTTGATCGACGGGCTCGACAGCGCCGACTGGTTCTCGACCGCACCGGAATCGATCGATGGTCTGGCGGTCAAGAAGCTGCTCACCTCGGAAGCGGGCACCTTCACCAAGGATTTGGTCGAGCTGGGCTATGAGGTGTCTACGGCTGCGGAGCAGTGCGAGTCCACCATCCGCTCACCCTTGGCTTGCCAATGTCCTCCGCCGGCGATCTGTCGCGGGTGTCTCGGTGGCGTCTCCTGGTGCGTCGACTTCGACCGGGGACCCGCCGTTGGACAGCTGGCCGGCATGTTGATCGGCGAGTACTCCACGCAGCGGACCCTGAAGAAGGACACGAGCGACACCTTGGGCAACCTTCAACCTCTTTTCGGTGGACGTGGGCGGGTGCAGCTACCGCCGCCACCCCCGCCGCCGGACGCCAAACCGCATCTGGCCAGGAGCTATTGGTTACCGATCTGGTCAGGGCTCAGCGCACATCAAGATGCCGGCGAGGCGCTCAAGTTCGTCCTGGAGGCGTTTGGCCAGGCCACGGAACGAAAGATCGATTCGACCTGGGCCGAGATCCTCTTGCGGCAATTGTGGTTCGCGGCCAGAGTGCTCACCCCCGATCCGAAAGTTCTGCTGCATCCGAGCCTCATCCACGTCTCCCGAAGCGTGATCGCGTCGTCTCGTGCGAGGAATACGGGTCTTGCCCCGGAGCGGCGATATCCGATCACCGGCGCGCAGCGAGCCGAACAGGAGCAGATCGTTCAAGACTATGTGTCAAAATCTGAGGCGCAAATCAACCTTGATTGGGTCATGGATGTGTGGCAGCAACGCTGGGTTGAGGGAATCGACGCCAATGAGGACAGTTACCGGAATGTGTTCGACCTGATTCACCGGACAGGGATACGTGATTATGGCGATCCCGGAATTACGCCCGTACTTCTCGGCAACAAGGACATGCTCATGCGGGCCGAAGAAGCTGAGACGTGGGATCAGTGCGCCGACGTTCTGCGCGAAGATGCCGAACGGTTGATCCGAATGAAGCTGGGCGAGATCGGTGTGGCTGATTACCAGATGTCGGAAGAGGCATTGGGTGAACTGACCGATGAGTTCTTCCGGGGACGGGCGCGGCGGGATGTGATCGATCAATTCGTGCAGAGGGTGGGCGACTCGCTGGTATACCAGGAGCCGGATGGGACGGGCCGGGTCGATCTGGCCAAGCCCTTGGCCCGCGAGCTGATCAGCGCGGCATTCCGCCAGGGCGGCCCGGAAGGTTCCTGGCAAACGTTGCTCAGTTCCGCGATCAACTCGAGAACAACCGCGTTGGGGCTGGGCACGATTCGCGGCAATGTGTCGCACCTCGTTGAGCGGGTTCGGCAGGAGTCGTGGGGTGAGGCGCACACAGATGTGCCGGCTGTTTCCTACCGCAATGCGCTGCTCGTGGGCCGGTTCTGATGACCAGTACAGGGACGGGCCGCGGGCCGCGCCAGCAGGTCGGCACCGGGCCGACGGCTGGGCCCGGCAACCTGGTCGCCCCGATACGCACGACCCGCACTGAAGCCGGTGTGGGTTCAACGACGGGCATGGAGCCGCGTACGGGGCTCGTGACCGGTCCAGAGGACGAGGTATTTGACTTCCCCACCGGACCGGAGCTCGCGATCGGGGATGGCAACCCGGACCACTCACCCGAAGGCAGCTCGCTCGATGCCGAAGATCCCGCCGCCGAGCGGCAAGACGAGGAACAGCAGGCCCGGCCTCGGTACCAGGTTCCCGTGGCCATCACCTTTACCTACCTGCCCGAGCGACAAGGCAAGAAGCGACCGATCGAGTGGGAGGTACAGCACCGGGGTCGCACCGGCGTGCCGTACGACGATTACACCCGGGCCCTGGCTGTGGCTGACCTTGACCGCTTGGCCGGCGCAATTGCCTCGATGCAGCCGCGCGCCGTCCGGGCCGAATCGTTGGTTGAGGCATTCCGGGCGCTTGAGAATGTCACGGGGACGCAACTCGGTAAACGGGTCGGTCGGGACGGAACATACATCTCGCGGTGGCAGCACATTGTCGTCGAGATTGGGTCCGGCCTGGTACCACTCGAATTCTTCACCTGGAAGAACTGGGACGAGAAGGTGTTGGTCGATCGAGAAGGCAAACCGACGGAGGAGCCGAGCCCGAGCCCGAAGCAGTTGATGACCGGCTGGCTTCTTCGTTACTGGAACGCGATCTGCGATCCCGGTTCGGCCCCTGAGCCCGCCGCCTTGGAGAAGTCGATCGCGGGCAAGAAATCCGACACGCTCTATCAGTACCGGGATCTGCTGTTCAGCCTGAAGCAGCATTGGGCCCTGGTCGAGGATCACAAGCGGCGTTGGCCGATGGTTGGACGTGATTCGTTGGTGGATTCATTGCGAAGCGTTGACCCGGCATCGTGGGAAGAGTGGGTCACCCGAGTCGATCAGAAGACTCGCGAAAGGAAGCGGGTACTCGGCGCAACCGCGGGGTCGACGCGGATTGCCACGCTTGCGCTGAGCGGGCTGCTGACACCGCCGATCGCAGTCGGGGCCGGTGCTGCCCGGTGAGAAACGCACTGGCCCGGGTCATCTTCCAGGACGGGAAGGCAAACGCGGAATCCAGGGTCGGTTGTCTGGTGCGAGCCTTTGAGCGGGCTGACGTTGCCATCGAGACCGACCCGGCGATCACCGAAGACCTGATTGACAGCAAGCCGCAGAGTACAAAACTCGACACCGCTGCCTGCGACATCGTTGTCCTGTTCGCACCCGACCCGGCCACCGAATGGCACCTGACGAAGCGGAGCCAAGGCGACGCGGTGACCCTGGTGGTGGCGACTCGGGCCGACCTGGACAACATCGCGGCCTATTACCTTCCGTTCAAGGACTCGGTGCACATCGCCGAACTGGCCCCGATGGCGCTCGATGCCGACGCGGCGGCGCAGATCGTCCGGACCTTGCTGACCGCCGTGTCGGCCCGCAACGAGCCCAACGCAATCGACGATCACGAGATCCTCCCCGCGAACGTCGAGACCGCCGAGGATTACCACAGACGAATCAGCTGGGACCCCGAGGTCGAGGTCATGGCCGAGTTCCTGGCCGAGCTTCGCAGCGCGATCCGTCCGATGAAGGTTCCGGTGCCGCCGCTGCCGTGGGATCCAACCGACGCTGGTGATCAGGCCAGGACTCGACAACCCGACGGTAGCTGGACTCTCGAGCAGGCGAAGGTGACACCGGCGCCAATTGGTCTGACGGACCTGTTCTACGCCAACTCTCACGAACGGGCGCGGAGTGCCTTCGGCTTCTACCCGTGGTCGGGTGAAACCAAGACCGCGCTGAGTAGGTTCGGCAAGCCGCCGCACCTACTGCTGACCGGCGATAGCGGCACCGGCAAGACCATGATCGCCTCCTTCATCCGGCGAGTACTGCAAGACGACGCCACTCATTCGAGCGGCTACTACGCGAACTTCGGGTCGGCCGATGACACCGTCCCGGAGATGCCCTTTGTTGTGGTCAACTGCGCCTCGTTGACATTCGCCAACGTGGTTCACCTTCTGCATGGATCTGACCCGACGACGTGGTCGGAAGCGATTCTGGTTGGCGACTTCGTGCGCGGCTCCTACGGCGTCATCTTCTTCGATGAGCTGGGTGATCTGACGTACGACGTGCAGCGCAGCCTGCTCATGTTCCTTGAAGACCGCGTTGTCCGGCCGCACGGGATGAGTCCGTTTCCGAGCTTTGCCCGGATCGTGGCGGCGACGAACCGGGACTTGACTGCGATGGTTCGGCGGGGCGAGTTCCGTCACGACCTGCTGGCGCGCTTTGCTCGGCAAGTTGAGGTCCCGTCCCTCGCGCGACGGGGTGAGCGGGACCGCCAACGCCTGGCGCTGTACGCGGCGGCCAACCCCAGTGTGAACAAGAATGACGCGCAGACGAGCAGCCGGCCGGTCAGCCATATCTCGGACGCCGCGATGAAGCGTCTCGGCGAGTACGACTACCCAGATGGCAACTACCGCGATCTCGAGGCAACGGTGCATCGCGCCATCGAGAGCGCGATGCGTAGGGGATCGCGGGTCATCGGGCTGGAGGATGTTCGATTGCCGGGTGCGGAGTTCACCAGTGAGCGGGCGAGGCTGGTCGTGGACTTGGCGCCGGACGCGGAAGTCTCGGGTCGGTCGGTCGCGGTGGCCAGGCCGGAAGAGCTCGAACGGCTTGCTGTCGCCACGGGCCGACCCATGCTGCGGGAAGCGGCGACGGGCAGTCTTTATTTACCTGACGGCGACATCGTGTACGCCTGGAAGGGTGGCCGGGCAACCGGTGAGTCAGGATCAGCGATGGGCGATACCGGCGATGAGGGTGCCGGCAAGTAGGGCCAGCCCGCCACCGGCTTCGCTCGGCTTTCCGCCCAGCTGTACGGCGATGAGTTGCCAACGGTCGTTGAAAACCGGTGCGCCGCGGAGTGCACGCTCGAGGTAGTGAGCGCCGAACGTTACATGAGGTTGGCCGGCCACACCTTCGGCGCCGAGGAGTGCGCCTTGGTTGTCGCGGACTGTCACCGGCGAATCCGCGAAACTGATGGCAAATACCTCAGCTCCCGCTAACGGGGCATCGGCGCAGATCGGCGCGGTCTCCACGCCCCGCGCAAGCGGTTGCGCAACCGGCAGGCAGGCGATGTCGAGATCGAATCGAGGCGAGAACCACTCCGGTTTGGTGTCAATCGGGATCGGGGTACCGGCGACGGATGCGATGGCCGAAATGGTCCGCGCCCGACGGAATTCGGTGTCGGGAGTGATGATAACGACGGCCGAACCGAGGCCCAAGTCGCCGCCGGACACAAGGACGCCCGCCCAAACGCTGCCATCATCGGATCGCATGGTCACGACGGCTCGCTCGGCCGTCGTTCGCGCTGGATCGGTATAGAAGCCATCTGATGTCGATGGGACCGCGTCCACGACACTGCCATTGAGGCGTGTGAGCGTATTCCGGAGTGGTTCGAGGATCGTTGCTTGATCGGCAACGGCGCTGTCGAACCGAAGGACCTCAGTCAGTTGGCGAACGGTGCTGTTGTATTCGAACGCATCGGCCCCCTTGATCTGTCCGGCCGCACCGAGATACCTCTCGAGCCAGGTAGCGGCCTCGTCAAAATCGTCGAGCAGCAACGAGGCCTCCATGGCCGAGGCATACGCCCACATATCCCGGGCTTCATTCGCATTGACAATCGACAAGACTTGGCGCGCGTCGTCCTGCGCCGAGCGGGCAGAAATGTTTTCCGGGAGGGCGACCTTGTCGGCCACACTGCGCGCCTTGAGGGTGGCGACGTTGATCAGGGGGTAATGGTCGGTCGGGTCAGCTTGGTAAGCGGCCGAATAGAGCTCGATCGCATCGACGAGTAGCGATGGGTTCGAATCGTCCTCGATGTAGCCCTGTTTCGCTATGCGCGCCCGAAGGGCAAGCACCCGGGGATTCGTCGAATGGTCGTCGAAGTACTTGTCCATGGCGCGGCTGGCGCCGTCGAAGTCGCCTTGATCAATGAGGCTTTGCACGTAGATCCGCACCAACGACTCCGCTGGTGCGGTGCCCTGTCCCCGGGACGCGGATTCGACGGAGTTGAAGAGGCTACGGACTTCCTTGTGCTTCAGCTTGCGCTGAAGCAGGACCAGTCCTGCGCGCGCGTGGTCTTTCGACAAGAAGTCGGGCTCAGTTCGAATGCAGTCCCGAAGATCGCGGACCAGGCGGTCGGCATCAGCGAGCCGAACATCGTTGAGCGCTTCGCGCAGGGCATCGGTTTGGTCATCCGTCCACCTGCGCGCGCCCGGCATCTCGGCGCTGGCTGCGTTCTTGGCTTTAGCCATCGGTCGTGGCCCCCAGACTGAGACCGGTCTTGCCAAACGAGTTGCCGAGGTCGTGGCGCTTCTCGCGATACGCCCCGGAAAACCCGAGTTCGAATCCGATTCGATCTTCGATCTCTCGTTGGACCTCGTTGGCGGGGGGCCAAATCGCGACTCGGAATGTGTTCGACGCTGACTCCCGGTAGGGCACGACGAGATGTCGTTCGCCGGCCGGCGAACCGGCCAGGGCGGTGGCGATCCTGAATACCGTCAGCAGGCGTTGAGCGGGGCCGAGCGCATCATCGGCCTCAACCCCGTAACGGTCGAGGTCGTCCTTGAGCGATACGAGCGAGGCCGACGTCGGCGTCGCTGGCGCGAAGGATCGATCGGTGGGGGGAGTCTGATCGTCCGACGATGTCCAGCTCGGCGCATGGGTGACCAGCAGCTTGATCCATGGGGCGTGATCGTCACCTCGGGTCGCGGTTTCAAGATCACCGTCGTTGAGTTCGCTCAGCCAGGCGGCGGCAGCGAGTCGGTAGAGGTCATCGGCCGCGCCCGTTCCGTTGGGTTCGGCACCGGGCGGCCGAAAAGCTCCATGAGTCAGGGCGACGGCGCGATCAAGGTTGGCGGCGCGATCGGTGGCGCCGGTCGGTGTTGCCACCTCACCGCGCGCGACGCGACGGAGCAGCCTGCTCAGCTGCTGCGCAAGAATGAGTTCGCCGGCCGCCGCAAGACGCGCCGCGCAGAGCGAGAAGAGCTCACCCGATCCGGCGTGCCGTCGGGCCAGAAGCTCATCGAGAGCCGCGGTCGGAGCGATCGCGCCTGCGGCGGTGGGGCGTACAAAGAGGTCGATCTCAGCGGACGGGCGGGGAGTGTTCTGCGACGATGCGTCGGCCGTCAAGCCTCCGCTGTGCGTCGACAGCGTCTCAGCCACAGCGGAAAGAACACGCTGCCGGCTCGGAATCAGATGGTCCTCCGACCAAGCGGAAGGCCTGGCGTTGATGATCGGTACACCGAAAACGCGAGCCAAGATGTACAACGACGATGCAATGGCACCGTTCGGATCGACTTCGCTGTTCACCGCGATGAATTCGTCGTCGTCAGAACTGAAAAATGATGCGCTCCTTGAGCCGAGCTCGGAGCGCCAGCCATCGTCGGGGAGCGGGTAGGGGGTGATGACGACGGAGCGCAGGCCTGAAGCCCACGGCTCACGTCCCGCTCGGGCGGCCTCATCGAGACTGTCGACGCGGGCCTGCTCGAGTGGGTTCGCCCGGCGGTAGAACAGGACGACCTCCAGATGAACGGCCTGTTCTCCCGCGAGTTCGAGCGCGGGCTGCACCTCAGGAGGCGTGGCGCTGGCAGCGGGGCCAGCGGTCGGGGTCAAGAACACCGGGGAAAGCAGGCGGATGCTGACCGGCGCCGGCGATTGATCCGCCAAGTGTTCCCCCAACCTGCCGGCCGACTTATCAGGATCAGTTTAGGGGACAGGGTGGGCTAACTCCACTTGGTGGCGGGCGGCGCTGCCTTATTCCGTGGCGCCGTGATAGCGCGCCTCACCATCACCGCCGAGCAGAATGCACAGTTGCCGCCAGGCTCGGTCATGGCCATGACGACCGCCGACGATCGCGTGGGCGACCTCGTGCGCGACAGTCCTGAGGCTGTCTTCAAATGGAATCGCATCGATGTAGGCGCGGGAGAAGTGCAACGTCTTGGTCTGGTGGTTGCACGAGCCCAAGGTGCGCCGGGCATCACCAAACTTGATCTTCCATGACAGCTGGCCGGTTTCGTCGGTAAGGCCGTGCTCGGCGAGCGTCTCTTCGCAGAACTGCCTGACCGCAACCTCACGGGCAGTGGGGCGAACCGATGCGGGGGGACGCTGCGAAGTGAGAGCCGACCGGAGCGCCTGGCGCTGACTCGCGATGGAGGAGCGGACTTCCAGCAAGAGAATGGCCGCGGGCCAGGGCGGCTGCGCTGCCAGGTCGTCCGCCGTTCTCCCGGTGCCAACCGCGAGGACGATCGAACGTCCGGCCGTGATGCTGTGTTCGACGTCGACCTTGGTGATGGCGCCGCCGTTGATGACGAGCGTGGCCGACGGCTGATCGCCCGCCCAGAGGCCGACTACTTCCGATAGCCACGGTGACTCATCGCCCCACCCGTTGCCGGGGACGAGAATCTGCAGCGAGTGGTTCGGGTCCAGGCGTTCTTCGGCCGCGCCGGGCGTGGTGCTGACGAGCGACGCGACGGCCACCCCCACCAGGGGGAATCGGGCGTTTGCACGTGCACGTGCGGCGCCGATCGCGCGCATGACGCCGCTATCGGTCCCGCCGTCCACTATGCACGCGCCGAGTTCTTCGGCGATCGGGACGACGACGTCGGTGGCGAGGGCGAGCGCGCGGGCTTCTTCTTCGGCCGACATGCCACCGGCCCCGCCGACGATCGCGAGTACCGGACCGTCGGTTCGCCGCACCGCGATGTTGCGCGCCAGCTCGGCGTGGTCGCTGATGACGACGATCTCAGCCAGCGCAGTCTCCAGACGTCCGGTTATCAAGGCAGAAGCCTAGTTGGTGTCACGATTCTCCATCCAGTTGATCGAACGCCCGGGACCCTCGCGTATCCCGCGAAGGCCCCGGGGCGTTCCGGGCGCTCAGGAGCAGCGGCCCCACTGACAGCTGTGGCGCGACGTCGGCCACCCGTGCGCCTTGGCCTCCTTGCACCAAGCGCACGTCGCTCGACCGGCATTGACACAGGCACATGCCATGTGTGTTCACCTCCTCTCGGATGCTCCGGCTGGGGATTGATGCGTGCTGTTACCGGGCCTCGTTGCCCGAGCCCCTGCAGCGCGAGCACTTGCCCCAGTTGCAGGCGCAGCTGCTCATCCTCTGGATGCTGCCTTTGCAGGCGGGGCATTTGCCCGAGCCGCGGCAGACGACGCACTTGGCCATGTCAGTCACCTCCTCGCGTAGCTTTTTCAGGACGAATGGGCTGAGCCGGAAACGCGCCGCGCTAGCGGTACCGCCGGCGCCGCCAGATCCGATACACCAGCCAGAGGCCGCCCAGGATCAGGATTGTGTTCACCATGAGTGCCGTCCTTCCTAGTAGTCCCAGCGAGCGATCTCGATGTAGGCCGCGGGGAGCCCCGCCGCCCGGCGCTCGTTGATCGGAACCGCTCCGATCAGTACGGGGTCGGTTCCGAGTCCGCTGGCCAGGACGGCCGCGAGCAGGAACGGGGCCGCGGCCACCGTCAGCGCCGCTGCTCCGGCGGTGAGCATCGCGACGCGCGACGCGGTGTTGGCGAGGCCGGCCTGCCGGCGCGCGTCTGCCGTCGCCCGGATCTCTTGCGGAACGCTGCTCAGTAACGTTGCGCCGACAGCGTCAGGCTGACCGGCGAACGACCGGCCGTCGAACGAACCGCTCCGGCGCAGCTTGCCCTTCGGCACCTCGTGCGCGACGTACATGACGGGAAAGTCGTAGACCTTCCCCGCCACCGACAGGGCCTTGCGCGCGGACTCCGGCATCGGCAGGTTGCCGCGCTCACGCAGGACGGGATCGAGGCCGGCGGGCACGAGGACCCAGTCCGACTTCGGGCCGCAGAAGCCGCGGACACCCGGGTCGAGGGTCGATACGCCGACCAGCCGCCAGTTCTGGCCGTGCGACTTCGCCGCGGCGATGATCCCATCGGCGCGGGCCACCAGCAGGTCGGCGAGCGGGAGCGGACGCGCTTTGACTGACGATCGCGAGAGTGGTGACCCGGTGGGCCGGGATTGTGGCTCGCCGGTCGCCATCAGCGCCGGCGACGGGCGGGGAAGAACGAATGGAGCGGTCATTGGAATGTTCCCTTCTGAGGTGTGATCGGACTGGTCAGGCGGCCCAGGACGGTGTCTGGAAGGTGCCGCTGGATCGGTATTTGTCGGTCGCGTCCATCCACGCCGAGACGACAGTGAGCAACTGCTTGTGGGTCATGGGCTCGGGCTCGAAGCAGACGTATTGACGGCCGCGGCTGTCGGTACGTCGGTGGGTGGCGAGCAGCGAGGACGGGCGCGATCCGTAGCTCGGCGCGTTCTGGATGTAGGCGCGGCAGCGACGGTCCGGGAATTGGACGAACGCGAAGCCGTAGCGCTGGCCGGCGGACGATCGCAGCCACGCTGAGCAGCGCGGCAACGCTGATCGCTCGCCGGGCATCGTCCAGAACTGAACCGGTTGGCCGGGCATCGCCCGGCAGCTCGACACGCTCGAGCGCTTGCAGCTCCTCGCCCCCTGATCGGTCATGCGCAGAGCGACCAGGGTGAGAAGAGCTGAAGCGACGACGATGACGATAGCGATGAAAGCGGTGAGTGGCATCGAGTCGCTCCCTTCGGTCAGCCGGACATGCTCGCGAAAATGACCCACATGATGAAGCAGGCAAACGCCGCGCACAGCAGGCCGAACGCGATGTAGGCCGCCACGACGAGTGCGGGCGGGACGAGTGCGACCGAGCAGAGGACACCGCCGGCGGGTGTGACGGCGTGCGTCCAGGCCGGACCTTCACGAAAGCCCTGAGTCGCCACACAGAGCACGAGCATCACGCCAACGGCACCGGCCGCGACCAGGAAGGCCGGCATCGGATGGCCCCACCAGGTGATGAAGTTGTGCGAGTAGCGGCTGACCCAGCCGGCGCCGGGGCTCGCGTACCACGGGTGAAAGGTCAGGTACCCGTAGAGGCCGCCGACCAGCATGGCCACGCCGAGGGCGATCCAGGCGAACAGGCGGGTGTCGTCGCCGAAGCGGATCGGCAGGTGCTCCTGGGCCGCGGCCTTCGGAGCGAGTTCGGATGCACTGAGTGCGCCCATGGTGATTCTCCTTGTCGTGAGATGAGTCCGGGTCGTGAGATGAGTCCGGCCGGGCCCGAGAAGGTCGGGCCCGGCCGGTTGGGACGGGATGGTTGGGACGGGTTGGTCGAGCTGGCTACGCGGCGTTCTCGGTCGCCTCGGCGATCCCGAGCAGCGTCAGCTCGGTATTGAACTCGGCCACGGCGCTGATGATCATCGAGATCGCCCGCGGCAGGACCGCGGCCAGGTGGTCCGAGGTCGGCAAGCAGTCGCGGCCGGCGACAACCATCTGCACCGTGACGACGAAGAAGTCATCAGCGGGCGCGAACAGCTTGGCGCCGACCATGTTTCGGTTGACGGTCGCGATGGTGGCATCGAGCGCCGGCTTCGGTAGATCGGTCTTGAACGAGGTGTAGATCCGGAGCACCTCGGGATCGCTCGGTGCCGTGTTGACGACACACAACCGAAGACCGTTGTCGAGGGTGGCGTGGACGTCGCCGTCTTGCTCGGCTACTGCGGACACGCCGAGCTTGTCGTTGAAGACCTCGACGTACCGGGTTGCGAACTTGGTCGGATCACACATTGCGGGTACTCCCTTCGAGAATGCGGGCGCGGTACATGGGAGGGGTGGGAAGGCAGCTGGTCTCGTCGAGCCGGAATCCGCCGTCCGCGTCTTCCGACGCGTGGTGCATGGGCGGGAGCGCCGGCTCGTAGGCCGACGGCTTGGTGGTGGTCATGGCTTCTCCTGTGCATTCGTTGGTGACCCGGCGGTCGGGTCACCTGGTACTAGGCAAGACGCGTCCGAAGTCGGCGCGGCAGTGGCGTCCGTCCGGGCCGAAGGCGCGACTTGCGGGTCGGCTCCGATTACCCGGACGGTCGTGCCGGCGGCCTGGGCGGCTAACTGCGCCCCGAGCTGGGCGTCGATGAGGTACTCCAGGGCGCGCACCCCGATGGTGCTGTGCCGGGTGTCGTTCAGAACGCGCCTCAGGTACGCCGGGTCGATCTCGCTGACCGACAGGCCATAGTCGGCCGCCACCCGCGCGACGCTCCGCGCGGCGACTTCGGCGCGCTGCCGGCCGGTGAGCGGAGTGAACCCGCACATGTGGCGGAAGCGCCCGACGACCTCCGGGCGCGTACCGCGCTCGATCAGGGCTCGCCGGGCCATCTCCTCCTGGTCGCCGCCGGGCGCGACCGCCAGGTTGGATGTGAACAGCAGCACCGATCGGGTCGCCGGGCGCCCCGTGTCGCTGCTGCCGAGCCGGCCCGCGTCCATCAGATTCATCAGCGCGGTGAGCACGTCGGGGTGCGCCTTGTCGATCTCGTCGAACACGACGACGCACCGCGGGTTGGCGGCGAGTTCCGAGGCGAGTGACGTGCCTTCGCCGTGCCCGACATACCCCGGAGGCGCACCGTGGAGGCGGGCAACCGCGTGGCGTTCGCTGTATTCGTTCATGTCGTATCGAAGCGAGCGCCACGTTTCGCCGCTCAACGCAGTGAGCGAGGTCGCCAGCCGCTCGCCGACGAGCGTCTTGCCGGTGCCCGTCGGGCCGTAGAGCAGGATCGACACCGGTCGTCGTGGACGCATCTTGGCTGTGTGGTGGGCGACGGTCGTTGCGATGACGTTGACCGCCTCGGCTTGGCCGACGACCTCCTCGCGGATGGCCGCCTCAAGCTCCGGGGCGCTGACCGGGCGCGTCGCGTCCTCGGACTCCGCTTCGACGGCGTCGAGGTCGACCGTCGGGTAGCGGACCGCCGTGGGTGCGGCGGCGCGGGCAACCTTCGGCTCGGGCAGCTTGGAACTGAGCCATTCGATCGCGGTGTCGAGGTCGCTGAACGCATGCGTGCCGGCGGTGACCCAGGCGTGGACCTCAGCGTCGAGCCCGACGTAGCGGACCTTGCGGTCGACCTGCAGCAGGACGGTGGTGCCGTTATCCTCGACCCCGATCCGACCTGCCCTCGGCACGCAGCCGGTGGGCAGTGGGTGGTTGCGGTATTCGACGCAGCACGAGGCTGCGCGCTCGCGCAGCCGGGCGCGCTCGGCCGAATCAAGCGCGGTAATGGCGGTCATATCTCTCCTTCTTGTTGAGGTCGGGGCGAACGGTCCGCTTACGCGGACCGTTCGCTGATGACCGACGTGGGCAGGACGCGGGTATCCCCGAGTCGGCCGACGCAGTCGGACAGGTCGCCGGTGCCGCCGCAGTCGGGGCAGGTCGGGTAGCCGTTGCTGTCGGGCCGGTCCGGCTTCTGCGGGCGGTAGAGCGCGAGGTCGGCCGCCAGGACGCCGGCGGTCGACTCCGCCACGGCCGTCTCGAATAGCTTCAGGCCGAGCGTCGTACCGATCTCGGTGTCGAGGCCGATGAGGATCAGGTTGCGCTCCGCCACGGCGTCGAGGAACGCGTCCACCCGCGGCACCGAAGGGTGGTTCACGTCGCGGACGCGCGACAGCCTCGTCAGCAGCCCGATCGCCAGCTGGTGCTTCGCCGCGTTCAGGCGCGCCGTCGCGTAGAACGGGGTGCCGTGCGAGCTGACCGTGTTGCGGTAACCCTGCTCCAGGTAGCTGCGGTAGCGCCCGGCCGTGGCACAGCGGATGCAGGCCGGCGTGATGCCCGGTGCGCTGAAGGTGATCTCGACGCCGCGGCCCTGGTGATAGACGAGTCCCCCGAGTACCGCCACGCCGAGTTCTAGGCCGAGTCGGCTCACCCGCGCCTGCGTGTAGAAGTCGTCGGTGAACGCGCAGAGCAGGGTGCTGGTGGGAACGTGGACGTCCGGGCCGGGGAGCGAGCCGAAGACGAGGCGGCGCATGGCGGCGTCGGTGATCGTGTCGTCGAGGCCGGCCCGGATGGTCCAGACGCGGGCGAAGGGCGAGACATCGGTGATCGCCTTGGCGGTCGCGTCCACCTTGGCCATGCCGATCTCGGACCGGTACACGTGCTGGGTCGCGATGTTCGGGTAGGCGACGACGTCGGGATCGATCAGCACGAACTCACCGACGCCGCAGCGCGCCATCTCTTCGAGGAAGCCGCGGCTGCCGCCGCAGCCGACCGCGACGATCCGGGCCCCCGCCAGGGCCGCCAGGTCGTACGCATCCCGGACCCGGTCGAACTCTAGGAAGCGGGTCGGGTCGACGGGGTCACGCGCCGGGAGGACCGTGCCGTCGAGTTGCTCCAGCCCCTTGTCGCGGGTCACGGCGTAGCCGTGCATGGTGAAGTGCCCGGTGTCGGGGATCGTTTGGGCGATCGGCATGAGGAAGCGGTCGAGCTCCGGGATGCCGTCCATGATCTGCTGCGCGTAGCGCAGGTCCTGACCGGACGGGCGCCGGCTACCGGCCGGGTGGCTGTGGACGAAGCCCAGCAGGTTGATGTTCGCCGGATTCCAGTCCTCGCGCAGCAACCGGTTGAGGAAGAGGTGGTCCGGGTAGTACGTGGCTCCGGTGGTGGCTGCGGTCGTGTCGAAGTGATACTCGGTGACGGTGCCCGACCCGCGGACGCCGCCGAACATGCCACCGGACTCCGCGCGCTGCGAGCCGACAGTGCGCATTATCTCGTGGGAGACCGAGGTCGTCATGACGAGCGGCGCGGGCGCCTTGAGCTCGGCGGGTGGGATCGCGATGATGCGGTGCGTGTTGAGCGCTATGGCGTGCGCCGTGGCGCCGGCGAGATCAGCGAGCGTGGTGGCGATGGTGCGGATGATCTTCATTAGTTGCTCCCGAAGAATCGGCGCAGGACACCCCGGCGGGGCATCGCTGCATTGGGTTGGTTGACGTTGCTTCTGGGCGGTGTTGCGCCGCCGGCGCCCCAGTTGGCTGAGGACGACCAGTCGAAGACCTTCGATTGGTCGTAGCCCGGCGGCGGGCGGAAGGTGCCGGTCTTGATGTAGTGCTGGGTGCAGTCCGACCACTGCGCGGCAACGCCTTTGGCGGCGTCGAGCGTGGGGATGGGTCGGTCCCAGCAGATGTATAGGCCCCGGGCGTCCGACAGGCGGTGCACGATGGCGGGTGACGATGACCGGGACCCGTAACCGGGTTGATTGACGATGTAGATGCGCCAGTCACCGTTGATGTGGACGAAGTCGAACGTGTAATCGACGTGGTCGAACGTTCGGTACTTCGTGCGCTTGATTTCTGTTGTCATGTCCTCTCCTCGTGGTCCTCGTGGTCCTCGTGGTCCTCGTGGTCCTCGTGGTCCTCGTGGTCCTCGGGGGTTGGGGTGCCACCCGGCCTCGGCGCGGGTGGCACCCTCTTCATCACCGGTCGGCGTGGAAGCCACCGGCCGGGATCTCGTCCCCGCCGTGGAAACCGCCCGCGGGGATCTCGTCCCCACCGAAGGTGCGCGTCATGTCATCACCTCCTTCTCGTGTCGATGTGTGGATGACAAAGGGCCCGTCCATCTCCTGTTGGAGGTGGACGGGCCCTTCGGTTCGATGTGGTCTAGCGGGCCTTGCGGTCGTAGACGACCTTGCCGTCGCGCTTGACGGTGTGGCCGTGACCGGCCCCGTCCGGCTTGCCGCGGCCGCCCGAATAGACGTCGGTCTTGGAGCCGTACGTGCGGATCTTGGTCTTCTGACCGTCGCTGGTGCGCCCGTAGGTCTCCAACTTGCCGCTGCGTGTGAGCTTGTTGCCGCCAGTGCTGCGCATGCCCATGTGATTCACCCCCTTCCGGGGTGCGGTGAGTGGGTCACAGGTCAATAGGCAAGATGCGTCCGAAGCGCGGATCCACCTAGCGCCGCCGGGCCCAGCGCCAGACCAGCGAGACGACGATGAAGTAGATGAGGCTGCGGATCGGGTCCGAGATCGCGAGGGTGACCGTGTCGAGCACGCCCTGAATTACCCCGATCAGCACGGCCGGGATCAGGCCGCTGGTCGTGTGATTGATCCAGACGTACTGACCGGCGAAGTACAGGAACGGGGCGGCGAAGGCGAGCAGTACGCCGACCCGAATCGCCGTCATTGCCTGAGCGCGTCGGTCGAACTGCTCGATACCCCCGCGTCGACGGACGAGGCGGGTATCGCGGGAGCGCACCGTCGCGTGCACGGCTCCGAGTCCCGAGTCGAATCTGACCCGCAAGCGAGAGCCGGTCCGGTTGAGGACGACGCCATGAGTGCCGCGTCTGAGGCCCCTTCCGGTCGGCGAGTCAACGATGCTCAGCGGCACCCGGCGTTTGAGGGCGACCCAGTCGCCCGCTGAAGCGTTTGATCCGAACATCGAGCACCTCCTGTCAGGTCGGCGATCAGGGAAGGGGGAGCTTGAACTTGAGCTTGGGATCGACCGGGCGCGGTTCAACCGGGCGGAGCTCGTCTTCGTTGACTGCGCCCATGAGGTTGTTGCCGTCTTGGCGCATCTGCTGGTGCACCTTCTTCTCGTTCTCGGCGAGGTCGTGCACCTGCTGCTCCTGCCGCTGATGCTCTGCCTGCTGCGGCGTCGTGTGTTTCGGGGCCAGGGCGGTAAAGCCGATGGTTGCGATAGTCGCGGTGACGGCAACGACCGCTGTGAATTGCTTGATGGACATGGACTTCCTCTCGTCAGCGTGCTGGTACGACGAGTTAGGCAAATCGCGTCCGAAGGATCAGGCGTAACTCGAGGAGACTCCCTGGTCAGGTCGCGAATCTCGTCGGGCGTGAACGCCTGGATCGCGGTGCCGTTCCGCGCCGCCTCGACGACAGACCGTTCCACGGCCTGCGATCGTGACAGCGGTAGGGCTTCGACATACACGCTCAGCATGACGCCACGGTCGATCTGAACCGGCCGCTCAATCAGGCCGACGTGACGAAGCTGGCGGCGATGCCCCCGGTGTCGAGCACGCTCAAGGGCGTCACGGTCGAGCTCTACGGGGTCGGGGCTACGCGTGACACAGCGCCGGCGCCGGCGGACTGGATCAGTTTCATTAGCTCATTTGCCACCCAGGTCTGCGAGCGGACGAAGGCGACCTGCGAATCCCGGACCCAGTACCCATCGGCCTAGGCGGCGGTATCCCTGGCGACTTAGCCCTTCAGGGATACTTCGCTGGGGGAGGGCCGGGAGCGTGCGGGAAGTGGTGAGCGGCATTAGAAGCAATGTCGGATCTCGCCGATCGCGCGCCGCCTTGATTCTGGCGTTGCTGCTTGGTGTCATCGGCGGTGGCCTGCTTGCCGCGCCCGCAGCAGAGGCGGCGCCGCTTCGGGTGACGCCACAGATGCTGCGGGCCGACATGGTTACCGCGGATCAGCTGCCGGGTTTCTACGTCAACAGCGACCACGAAGTGCCGCTGACCGACGTCATCGGAGGGACGTCTAAGTACTACCAGGACCTGCGCCGACAGGGGCTGCAAGCGTCCTGGAGCCGCGGATTACTCAGCTCGAATGGGCTCCAGCAACTGAGCATCAGGCTGGTGGCCTGGCAGAACCTCGAGTCACCGAAGGCGGCGGCGACGAAAGTAGGACCGGATGTCGCCGGCCTACCGAGCGGTTGGCATGGCCGCCTTAACGTCTCGAACCAGCAGGTCTACGAACTGGACGCCGACTTCGCCAAGTCCGCCGTCTCGATCGAGATCCTCGGCGAGGTAGTGAGCCACGATGCCGTGGCGCACGACGAGCTCGTCGCGCTGATGAACGATGTTGCCACGCTGCAGGCTCAACGCGTGCCGGACTATCCGCAGGTGAATTTTGCAGGCGTGTCGACGTCGTCGACACGCCTGCAGCTCTTCTTCGGAGTGCCGATCTACGTGCTGCTGGTGCTGGCGCTGACGGCCTTGTGGGCGGGTCTGCGCGACCGGGGCAGCCGCGACCGCTGGCTGCGATTCTTTCGCGCTCGCCCGAACCAACCGTTACCGCCGGATGTGCGCGACGTCAGCCTCGCTTCGAACACCCTGATCCGCGTCTACCGCCACCGTACTGCAGTGCGCTTCGCCGTCGTCGCCGTCATCTATGGCGTTACGTTCCCGTTCGCACTGATCGTTCAGGGCAGCGTCCTACTCGCGGTCGGCGTATTGAGCTTCATCCGCCAGATCGTGCGGGCGCGGCGGTCGTCCCGGTACAGCTTCCAGGCCCCCTATTCGGCTCGCACGCTGGTCATCGGCGCGGCCGGTTCATTGCTCAGCCTCGCGCTGGCCGCAGCTGGGCTGCTTGCGTTCTTCATCTTTGTGGTCATCGAATTGGTCGGTTTCCACGGGCAGGTGTCGGCGGAACTAGAGCGACTCTCGCAATTGTTCTACGCAGGCGCAGCGCTCTTTCTGCTCTGGCTATCGGACGTGCCGTATCGGCTGGCACGTCGGTTCTGGTCGCGGAGGACGCAGGATCTGCTCCGGCAGGACACCCGACCCGAGGTGCTCTACCTGCGAAGCTGGGGCGATGACCGGATCCGCGTCCGGGTGCATCGCAGCGGTCGGCAGTCGGTTCTGGACCGGCTCTCGTTGCGCCGCCGCGACAGTCTCGAGGAGCTCATCGCCTGGGCGGCGTGGGAGCGGGGCCCGGTGGTCGGTCTGGGCGAACCGGGGACCCGACTGCCGCCGCTGGGCGCCGCGCGCGAGTTCTATCCCGACGAACACTGGCAATTCGCGGTGCAGTCGAAGATCGATAGTTCGTCGATGATCATTTTGTTCGCCGGCGCGACCGCGAACCTGGAATGGGAGCTGGCCGAGGTGTTGCGGCGCGGTGCGCTCACCCGGACCGTCGTTGTCTTCCCGCCCTCATCGGCGGGTGAGCAGGTCGGGCGCGAACGATCGGTGCTGCGCAACCTGCCGGTGGAGCCGAGTCTGTTGGCGACCGTCCACCAGGCCGGCTTGCATCCCTTGCTGCTCGCCTTCGATGCGCACAATCGGAGGCCGGTCCTCTTCAGCGGCGTGTGCCGCGACGATGTCAGCTTCGAGCGCGCCTGGACCGACGCGGCGGCCCTCGTGGCCACCAACGCGGCCGGGCAGTCGGCCTTGCCGCTCGCGATCCCGGCGTCGTACTTCGCTTCGCTGCCGGTGTTTTCCCCGAGCCCGCCCCGCCGCCGGCGCACTCGGCGCCGACGCAATTGGAACGCGGTCGTCTGGACGGTGGCGCTGGTGCTGTGGAGCACTACCACAGCCGTGGACTACGTCGGTGGGCACAATAGCGATCCGACGGCGCACATCGCTTCATCCTCGATCCTGGCTCGGGTCAGCGCTGACACGCTGGGAGCGGCTCCAGGCCTCGATTGGATCGCCGGGACGCAGGCCGACCAGCTGGTCCTGTCGGCGGCCGGGGCGACCGCGCCCCGCGCAGTGAGCACGCCCCGTCCTCCGAATCGGATTGTCGGCGACCGCAGCGCCGTTTATTACACGCTGCCGATCGACCAGCAAATCCGCGCGGTCGCTCACGACGGGACGCCGTTGTGGACGGCCGACCTGCACGCAGACGTAGGCGACATCGCGGTGAACGACTCGGGACTCTTCGTCAGTCTGCCGGAGTCGGGATCGGTCGAAGAACTCGATCCGGCCACCGGCGCGGTACGGGCGCAGGTGAGCGTCGGTGCCCACCCCAAGTGGCTGGTAGCCGATGGTTCGCTGCTGTACGTCGCGGATCCTTCCGGCCTCGTCACCTCGATCGACCTACCTGCGCTGCGGGTGCGGTCTTCGGTGCATCTCGGCCTAAGCCCGTCGGGGCTCATCGAGTCGGGCGGCGACGTGGCCGTTCCCAGCATCGTCGACGACGCCGTGGTCGGGTTCGACGCCGCCTCCGGGCGTCAGCTCTGGCGAACGCCCCTCACCTTCCCGACCTTGAGTCTGGCCGTGGACGGCACACGGGCGGTCATCGCCATCCAGGGTCCTGGGCACACCGGTCTGGTTGCCTTCGATCTGATGACCGGCGCCATCGTGCGAACCTGGTCGCTTCCCGCGGTCGCCGCAGACGTGATCATTGACGGCGACCGCTACGTCTGTACCCTGCCGAGCCTGGGCATCGTGATGCAGGTGTCCTGAGCTCTGTCGCCGAATCAGCTAACCGACTTGGACTGCGTTCAACCGGGGTGCTGGCGCCGGTGGTTCGGAGAATGACCGGATGGAGTGTGCGTCCACGAACGCACCGAACCAGAGGGGATCTCCTCGTTGAGCGCGGAGTCGATGGCCGGCCGGACGAGTTCCTCGACGACATCACTTCGGCCCGGGTCGAGCACCTTCATTACGCTTGCCGACACACCCTCGCAATCGCCGGGTGACTCAGGAAAGCGAGTCCCCGAACTTGGCGGGAGGCCTCAAGGCGCCGTTCCTGTTCGGGGTGCGCCGCGAAGACCGTTGGGAGGAGATACGTGACTCACGTCGTTGCTGCAATCGCCTCTCATACCTGGGTGCAGATCCTTTTGGGCGTCGTCCTCGTGCTTGGGTTGATCAAACACTTTGGCATCAAGGACCTCTCCATTTTCCTTTTTGGGTTCGTGCTTCCGCTCGGGCTCATAGTCGGGAGCGCATTTCTACTACAAAAACCTCGGACGTTTGACCCGCGCTCGAAACGCTGCGATGCGGTGATGAAGACGCTGTCTTCGGTTGTGGACTTCGGAGCGTCGGAGAACTCGATCAAGTCAAGTCGTGTGTCGGCTAAGGTAGCGAAGGGCGATACACGAGGTCTTGAAGGTTACTGGTCGAACGAGTGCGTCGCTTACAGCGCCTTCAGTGACAAAGACTTGAGTGTGGTTGTCAACGTCGGAGACTTCGGCACGCACTCGTTCGCGGCAGGTGAGGTCTGGCAAGGCGGACAGAAGTTGGAGATTCCTTCTGGCGCTCCTGGCACGCCGCGTCTGTTGGCCGCTTGGAAGAGCGGAACCGCTGTGGTCATTAACTACCAGTTCGCAACTGGTCGCCTTTGGGCCAGCATCCAGGTGACATTTGCCTATCCGACGAGCTACTCGCTCGATCAGGGGACAGCGAAGACGGTACAGATCGCCTCAGACTTCTACCGTCATATGCCTACCACGCGGGACCTTGACGTTGACCGGCAGTTCCGCGATCACCTCGCGTGGGTGTGGGCCGCGTGGATTGTCCTTCTGGCCCTAGTTCCTGTCCTTCTTGCGCCGTTCATAGCGGGCCGCGCGATCACGAAGTGGAAGCTGCTGGTCGTCTTGGTGGGGGTCGCGAAGTTGGTGGGCAGAGAGAAGAGCGGTCCACTTCCGGGGCTCTCCCTCGTGCGAAGCATGAGGGTTGCTCGGCTTGCCCGCTCCGGGAGCGCGTTCCTGGTCACGATTCTTTGGGGTGCAGCGACGCTCGCTTTGGTGTGGGTGCTACCGTCACAGTTCTCCCTGCTTGCCACCGCGGCGGTGATTGCCGCGATTTTCCTGCCGGTTGAGGTACTGCGAACAGCGCTCTTGGGGGCCACGCGTCAATATCGGTACCTGCGCCCGAACTCCGCTGCCGAGTGGCAACGAGTACTCGTTCTCGCCTTGATCGACTCTGTGTTCGTGGGTGGCGTCATGTACGTGGCGGCCCGTCTCGCGGTCGCGTGGATGATGGTTCCGTTGGCCGCCGACAACAACGGAGGATCTTGGGCGGCACTGATCTGGGCAGTTTTCCTCGGGCCGGTGGTATTTCTGATCATGAGTTTCCTTCTGCAACTGGCGCGGCCGCTGCGGAGAAGGTCGGCAGAGCAGGTTATGCAGCGTGACCAGCGCAAACAGCTGCTCTACCTGCGTTCCTTCAGAGACGATCGCGTGAGCATGCCAACGCACTTTTCGCTGTTCAACCCGCTTTCATATGTTTTCGACTGGAACCGCGTGGAGCCCTACGAGGAATTTCTGGCAAGAGCGCTTTGGAGGAATGGCCCGGTGCTGGCCGTGGGGCGGCCCGGTGAGCGTCGAGCACCTCTTGGCGCGGCCCGCGTCTACTATCCGGACGAGGCTTGGCAGTCCGCGGTCACGAACCTGATTCAGTCAAGTGAGTTGCTAGTGGTCACGATGGGCAGGACGGCTGGCCTGAGCTGGGAACTGGCCCAACTAAAAAGTCTTGGTGCACTCGGGAAGGCCATCGTGCTCGTGCCACCAACAGCCGGTGACTTGACGCGAGTTGCAGTCCTAGCCAAGGAGCTTGACGTCGAGGACGTGTGGAGCGGCGATGAGGGCGCCCTCGTTCCAAGCGCCTTCTGGTTTGACCTCCAGAGTCGGCCTCAAGCTCTCTATGCAGACGTGCTTGATGACACGGCCTACGAAGTGAGCATCGGCTATGCGATTAGGCGCATTCGGGGTGAAAGGGAAACCCTGGAGCGCATGCTACAAGACGGTTGACCTCGGAGGTGGGTGGCGTCGGGCTGAGCGTGTGGGGTTCCGAAACGCAGTGCGTCGCGATCTTGGGCGGCTACGCGGCTGGGAGGTACTCCTTGATGAGGCCGCCGACAATCGGATGGCGGATGCCGGCCGGCCGCGAGTTTGTGGGTGCTGTCCGCAGCGGTGAGGGCGGTCGATGGGCTTGGCCTCGGTGTGGCCGTTGCTGGTTGTGGTGTGATCCAGTCCCCGTCGGCCACTAGATCACGTTGGAGGCGATGGCGCGCGCCTGATCCAGACTGAGGGCGAAGAACGGGATGGCCTTCGCGATCGCGCCCTTCCTGTGTTGATGCGCTGCCAGCACGAGGTGGCTGGTGAGGATTTCTGACGAGCCCATTCGGCGGGCCTCACCCTCAGCACTTCTCAGGATTCCCGGCATGTCGGCGTCGAACTCTGCGGAGGTCGCCCGGACACGGTTGTTCACTGTGAAGGTTGAGATGATTTGTTGGGCGGCCCAGCCTGCGCTGATGCTGGTGAGCGACTCGAAGTCGGATGCAGCGGTAGCGATCAGGCCAAGGAGGAAGTGCCCTGGTGTGATTGCTGATGCTCCGCGAGAGACAGCCTCGCTCCGAGCCGCTTCCAGGCTGCGCTGCGCATGCAGGCTGAACGGGGTAGGACCGCGGGAGCTTTCGGCCTTCGGAGCCGGCGACTTTCGGTCGACTGGCTCACTGATAGCGCGCGCGAGAACGTTCGGGATGCGTTGCTCGGGGGGCTCGATCTCGTGTTCGCGTAGCTCCGTCGCGACGAACGCCTGTACTTTCTCGGCCATCTTGCTCGAGTCCCGGACCAGGACTCGATGGATCGTCAAAGCGGCGAGGTACTCCAGCGCGGTTCTCCCGAGCGCTGTGTGCACCACTGGAGTCAAGTCGCCAGTGGCGGTGGAAAAGCTGATTCCGACGACGAAATACGGGTGGTACGAGGCGAGCGGAAAGTCTTCTATACCCAGGTCACTCAGCACGCGCTCCAGGCGGCGGACCGAATGCTGCGGAGTGTCCGGAGGTAGCAGGACGAGAACCTTCTGAAGCAGCCCCCAGCGCCGCAACTTGTCGATCTCCCAGGCAAGCCCTTGCGTCAGCCCGCCCACCATGACTATGCGTTCGGCTCGGTGCGCCGTGTATTGGACTGCGTCCTGCCAGCGGTCATCTGGCCAATACGTGCGTGCCGCACCGAGTTCTGGCAGTGGCTCCCCTGGGCGTCCAATGGCAACCAAGGAGCCACTGGTGAACAGCGACCAGGAGACGAGTTCTTCGAACCGTGAGGGCAACGCCCCGTCGAAGAACGGGCTGGCGAGACTCAGGTCGTTGAAGTTCGCTGTCACTCGGATGTTGTCGTCGGCAAAGGACCGCAACAGCAGGACTGAGTCCGCCGGTGTTTCTGTTGAGAACCTGACGGTTCGGCGACGGCGCGCTGCTCGCTCCGCGATGTGCGCCGGGACGTGAGCGACAAGCAGCGTCGCCAACGCGCCTAGATCTAGGGCCAAACCGACAAGCCAACGGCCGTGGTCGCAGCGGTTCATGCCCGCGTAGGCCAGCCAGATGCCGGCCCAGGCGAGAACTGCGCGGGCAACGAGGCCCGGGCCGACAAGAAGCCACTCAGCCGCAGTTCGTTCGCCGCCGATGGGCTGATAGCCCTTCCTCTTGTGCCGCGCCGGCGTGAGCGCCACGGCCACGGTGAGATAGGCAGCGAGTCCGAGGGCAACGGTCCGAATCGGTACTCCGTATGCACGAATGAGCAGGTAGCCCGGCAGAAACCAGAGCGGCAGCACGAAATCTGCCAGAAAGTTCCGCAGGCCGATGGTACGGTGCACTGCTCGGTCGATGGGCGACATGACCTCGATGTCGATGCTTTCGAGGTCTTTGGTGAACTGCTCAAGCGAGGCGATGTTGGCCCGCGCGACGAAGCGTTCACGCTCCCCGCGAGACGTCTGCATGCGCGCTCTCCGTAGAAAGAGAAGCAACAGGACGAAGGCGACGTAACCCATCAGTCGGCCACCGCCGAGAGACGCGGCGGCGCCAGGGGGAGGGAGGAGAGCTCCGTCTGTGCCGTCTCCAATCCATCCTGCAGGCCAGCAGAACGAAGAACGTCTACGGCACGTGAGTAGGCGTCGTGAGCCCCTTGGTAGTTGCCGCTCCAACGGAGAAGCCGGCCGCTCAGTCCGTGCGCGTTGGCGAGGTCCCCCTTGTCGCCAAGGTGTTCGTAGAGTTCGAGCGCACGGCGAGCCCGCTCGATTGCGTTCTGCCTTGCCTCAGCGCTCGGGTAGCGGCCCTCGATATAGGCTGCGGCGACTTGCGCGTGAGCCTCGCCGGCGGTGTCGGAGACTCGTGACGCCTCGGCGATGGCGACGTTCAGGGTGTCGATCGCCTCGCTGAGGCGTCCCTTCCTGCGTAGGTTATCGGCGGATAGCCGGAGGGCCCTGCCGCGTTCGAAGGCGTCGCCCGACGCGCGTGCAGCCTCGGCAAGCTCGGTCAACGTGTCGAACTCGGCAGCTGATTCCAACAGCTCGAGCTGCAGGTCGACGAGAGTGCTCAGCATCTCAGTTCGTAGGTTGGACCCGCGCCATGCCCTGGTTTCGAAACGATACAGGCGGACGTCATCGAGATTGTCGACTAGCTCGCGGAGGACGACTGACGCTTCGCGTTTTCGGTCGAGCTCGACGAGAAATTCGCCGCGCAGGACCTGTATGAAAACCCAGAGCGTCGAGTCATGCTTCGCGGCAGCTGCTGCCTGGGCGTAGAGGTCCATGGCCTCATGCTTGTTACCCGCGTCGTACAGCTTATTCGCCTTGCCTGCAATCAAGCGTGCTCTGAGGTTCGCGCCGATTCCAGACCTCGACTGCTGCACGGGAGAGGGGAGTGACGCGGTGGCCTGTCTGGGCAGGCGGGTGGGTAGCCCATAGCCGTTCAGGATCTCTACAACTTTGTGACGCACTTTGGTCAGGTCAGCATCGAAGCTGCGCAGCACGCGCGCGGCGACGCCTTCGCCCTCGCGAACGAGGCCGAGCAGGAGGTGTTCGGTGCCGATGTGGTCGTGGCCTAGTTCGAGCGCCTCGCGCTCGGAGAGCTCTAGAACTGCTTTGGCTCGCGGAGTAAAGGCGATATGTCCGATCGGTGTCTCTGCCTCTCGGCCGATGATTTCCTCGATCTGGCTGCGGACAACCTCAAGCGAGACACCAAGTGATTCCAGCGCCTTGGCGGCAACGCCTTCGCCCTCGTGAATCAGGCCGAGGAGGATGTGTTCAGTGCCGATGTAGTTGTGATTGAGCGCCCTTGCCTCATCCTGTGCTAGAACAACCACCCGTCGCGCGCGATCGGTGAATTTTTCGAACATAGTTCCTCCTGGCTAGATTCCCGCACGAACATCCTGCCGGAAAAATGGGTCGATCCGACGCAGTTACTTCGGAATTCAGAGTCGGGTCGTGCGGTGGACGACCCAGCGCAGGACCGCCGCCGCGACCACCCCGCGAGCTGACGTCGGGAGGAGTCAAATTCGGCGACCGCGCCACCAGTGCGTTCCAGGTCGGGATCGGCGAGCCGGTGAGCCCGGGCAGCCTGACCGCGATGGTTTCAGTGTGCGGATCGCGTCCCCGCTCCTGGTCTACTTCGCCGACATGTTCTTCGGCGGCTTCGGCCTTGGCCGCCGCCTCGGGCTGGGCTATGAAAACCACCACCCTTGCCTTCGAGGCCGCGGGTAACAACTTCGAACTCGGGATCGCTGTCGCGATCGGGACCTTCGGCGTCACGTCTGGCCACGCACTCGCGGGAGTCGTCGGGCCGCTGATCCAGGTCCCGGCGCTCGTCGGACTCGTCTACGTCTCTTTATGGATCAGACGCCGCTACTACTCAGGGACTGATATGGCCGATACACCGGAAGTGCTGTTCGTTTTGCGTCCACAACGCCGGCCGATCCCAGATGGCCGCCGCGCTGCTCGAGCGCCACTCCGGCGGCCGAGTGCGCGTCCGTTCGGCCGGTTCCAACCCCGGCCAATTAGGTCAACCCGGCCGTCATCGCAGTCATGACCGAGATTGGCCTCGACCTGACCAAGGAAGTCCCCAGGCCGCTGATCACCGAGATCGTCCACGCCGACGACGTCGTCATCACCGTGGGTGGCGGCGACGCGTGCCCGATCTTTCCCGGGAAGCGTTACCTCGAGTGGGAGCTAACCGACCCCGCCGGGCTTACCGTCGAGCAGATCCGCCCCATCCGCGACGACATCGAGCGCCGCGTCCGCACACTGCAGGCCGGACCCCTCGCCCGCTCCACATAGTTACCAGCATCAGTTGCGTCGAGTTCAAGCCGCGGAGCATTGTCCTCGATTCCAGGCTTGATGTTGTGAAGCACGATGGAACGGCATGTTCGTTCGTGGCAGCCTCTGATGCTCGAATGGAAGCGCGGCCGACAGACAGATTTCGACCCGACGCCGGATCAAGGCCCGGGCCGCATGGGGGCCACACCGCACCCGAAAGAGACCATCGCCAACCACGACAACCAACGACGGAAGTCCCAGAAACCAACGGACTCAACTTCAGTAACGGCAACCAACTCGCTGCGGAAAGCATTGACACGGTAGGGGTCACTGGTTCAATCCCAGTATCGCCCACCTTTGAACCCCCCGGATTCCGGGGGGTTCAGTTGTTTCCGGGGATGTCTCGGGCCGCGCTGGGGCCGCGTGAGCGTTGGTTGCGCTGGCTAGCGATGGTCTCGGTGTGGCCCCGATGTGGCCCGACGGCGGCGGTCCAGGCCTTCGGCCGGGCTCGGTGAGCCGTCCGGCGTCCGCGTCCCAGGCGGTCTAGCGCGTCGGTGGCCCTTGGTAGCCGTCGAGGAGCGCACGCGGGCGACGACTGAGCACATCACTTAGGGGCGTAGCGGTCATAGGCAGTTTCGCGTATCGTCATGCTTGCTCCGTGCGGCAGGTTTGCGTATCGTAGTGCAGGAACTGGAGGTGGTAGAGGTGAAGGCGAATCGATCGACGATCCTGCGGTCGCGGGATCGGTTCTGGCGTCCGGGCGACATTGCGGGTGCGCCGTCGACCGTGCAGCACCTGCTCGCGGACCTCGCCAAGGGCGGGGAGCTGCGTCGGGTGCGTAAGGGGCTGTACTGGCGTGGGACGAAGACGCCGCTTGGCATGAGTCCACCTCCGACGGACGCGTTGGCAGCGGAGGTGTCCGGCGACAAGGGCGTGGGGCCGGCCGGGTTGTCGGCTGCGAATCTGCTGCGACTGTCGACGCAGGTCCCTCGTCGGGCTCAGATCGCAGTGCCTGCTCGAGCCGGACGATCGACCCCGACCGTCGAGTTCGTGTCGCGCGCGGCTCGGACCGGTCGTCGCGCGGCTGGGCTGGACCGTACTGAGGTCGCGATGTTGGAAGTGCTCAACGACCTGTCGACCAGCGAGTTGAGCCCGCAGGAGTCGTGGCGGGCGCTTCGTGGCGCGGTGACGTCGGGACGGGTGCGTCCGGATCGATTGGCGAAGGCGGCGAAGACCGAGCCAGCGGTCACGCGGGCACGGTTGTCGGAGTTGCTGACCGACGCGGGGATGGCGGGGTTGGCCGCGAAGGTGCCGCCGGCGGATCCACGGGTGCGTGAGCGCGCTCTCGCTTCGTTCAAGTGAGTCCGGAGTCTGCGGTCGTTTGGCGTGAGGAGAATCGTGACATCTTCGCCCAGACGATCGCAGCGGCCGCCGAGCAGCTCTCGATCCCCCAGTTAGCGGTCGAGAAGGACTACTGGGTCTGCCAGGCGCTGCGTGCGATCGAGGAAGACGCGCCGGGGGAGACGATCTTCAAGGGGGGCACCAGCCTGGAGAAGCAGCGACTCATCGAGCGCTTCTCCGAAGACATCGACCTGCTCGTCATCGGCGCATACGACTCACGGCGTGCGGTAGAGCGGGCGATGAAAGGGATGTGCACCGCCGCGCAGAACGCCCTGCCTGGGAGCGTCGCGGAGAAGCGCAACAGCGGCGGCAAGCCGGGCTCGATGCACCGCAGTGTCTACCTGAGTGCCCCGCTGTCACCGCAGGCCACCAGCTCCGCCATCGCCGACCCGGGCGGCATCCTCGTCGAACTCGGTCAATCCGGGGGAGACCACCCGGTGAACCGTCGACCGGTGACGAGCATCCTGGCCCGGCAGCTTGCGGCCGCTGACATCCCGATAGAGGCCTTCGCCGATCTGGCACCGTTCGAAGTGTTGATGCTGCACCCGGGACGGACGCTGCTCGAGAAGCTGCTGCGCGTCAACAACTTCGTTGTGGATGCTGCTCGCCGCTCCGATCACGGATGGCCCCGTATCGGGCGCCAGTTCTATGACATCTGGGCGCTCCTTGGCAACGACCAGGTGCTGACGTTCCTGCGCGATCGAGTGACCGCTGCCGGTGTGCTCGCCGACTGCATCCGAGTGTCTGAGGACTTTTTGCCAGACCTGCCGCCGCCCGGCGGGGGCTTCGCCGCCTGCGAGGCGTTCAACCCCGATTGGGATCACGCCAGCCAACTACGCGCAGAACACGAGAACGCGATGCGCGATCTGTACTACGGCGCGGCGAGACCACCGAACTACGACGAAGTGATCGACCGGATTCGAGCCAATGCCAAGCTGCTTGACCTCGTTCTCTAGCCGCGCCATCGGCGGGCGCGACCAGCGACCCAGCGAGCTGAACGGGGTCTGGCGGCGCGCCGAATCGGTGATTACCACAGCTGATTTGTCCACGGCGTGTGCGAGTCTGATCCTCCAAAGGAGGCATCGTGGCGCGGTCGACGACCAACGTGTGGGCGAGGGAACGTCGTATCGGGCAAAACCCCGTACGACAGTTGCTCGTACGCGAGTGCAACAGCGTTGAAGTCGACCAAGGCAATGACGGGTCATGGTCCATCCGCAGCCCATACGGTGCTTGGCCCGCCCGGCGCGGCTCGGCAATCGGTCCGGATGGGCCGCTGACTGCGAACCTCCCGATGCTGGACTCCGGCAGAGGGCCAATCCACTGGCGCGGCAGCCGCGAGCCCTTGCCGCCCGAACAAGTGCTGGCATCCTTCGATGCCGCAATCGGATTCACCCCACACGACCGACCCAGGAGTCTACGACGCCCCCAGATCGCGGCGCTGCACTCCATCGTCGGCTACCAGTCCTCTGGCCTCCCAGAGCCAGGCATAGTGGTTATGCCCACCGGTACGGGGAAGACAGAGACAATGCTGGCGTGGCTGATAGCTCAACGCCCAACGAAGGTCCTGGTCATCGTGCCGTCGACGGCATTGCGTGATCAGATCGCCTCCAAGTTCGAGACATTGGGCATCCTGCAACAGGAGGCGATCGTCAGCCCGCAAGCTCTCCGCCCCGTCGTTGGCAGACTGGAAAAGCGGGTCGCCGATGTGGATGATGCGCGCGCGCTGGTTGCGGCGTGCAATGTCGTGGTCGCCACCCCGCAAGCGATACACGCCAACGACGGCCCGGTCCGTGACGCTTTCTACGAGGGCTTCACGCACCTACTCGTCGACGAGGCACATCACGCTCCCGCAACGACCTGGACCGAAATCATCCGAGAGTTTGCCGGCCGGCCGACCTTGCTGTTCACTGCCACGCCCTACCGCCGCGACGGCCGTACGTTGCCCGGACGGGTAATTTTTCGGTTTCCACTGCGAGAAGCGCAACGAGAAAACTACTTCAGCAGGATCGACTTCACCGCGGTCCTGGATCTCGACGATGACGACGAATCGCTCGCGCGCGCTGCTTTGGAGCGTCTGCGCTCGGACCTTGCCACTGGGTATCAGCACGTCTTGCTCGCGCGGGTCGCCACGAAGTCTAGAGCCGAAGAGATTCACGCCTTGTACAGCCGCTTGGCCGGCGAATTCGAGCCGCAGGTGCTCTATGACTCCCTGCCGGCGGGCCGCCGAAAACAGGCACTGGAGGCGATCCGCGCGCAGACGAGTCGCGTCATCGTGTGCGTGGACATGCTTGGCGAAGGCTTCGATCTCCCAACGCTCAAGGTCGGCGCGTTCCACGACTCTCACAAATCGCTCAGCCCGATGATCCAACTTATTGGGCGTCTCGCGCGCACCGTCTCCCCGGTGCCCATCGGCGCAGCCAGTGTGTTCGTGCGTCAGGACCCGAAACAAGCCCTGTCTCCACTGCGGTTTCTCCTGCGCGAGGACCCCGACTGGGACAAGGTCCTTAGTGACATCACTGAGCGGGCGACGGAACGGGCCGATGAGATAAACGCCTTCGAGGCGTCCTTTGATGGCGCGCCAGCCGACGTCCCGGTCGGTCTTCTCGAACCAAAGATGAGTGCGATCGCCTACGCGACATCAGCGACCGAATGGGACCCACTCGCGGCGCGCAGTGTCTACGGCGAGTCGATCTTGGACGATCTCATCAGCACCAGCGCTGACAGCGGCGTCGCCTGGTTCGTGATCGAGACCATCGACGACCTCCGCTGGGGCGACGTCCCATCGCTGAGGGCCACCAACTACACGCTGGTCGTTATGCATTTCGACCGCACACGCAGCCTGCTCTACATCCACGGATCGGACACCAAGCGCAAATACGACGATCTCGCGGCGGCAGTGCTCGGCCACGACCCAGCACCCGTCAAGGGCTACGACACGTTCCGGGTCTTCGCGAAGCTCGACCGCCTGATCCCCACCAACATCGGTCTGCTCGACGCACGAGACCGCGACAAGCGCTTCTCCATGCACGTCGGCAGCGACGTCGAGACCGCTCTTACCGAAGCAGAACGCACCCACAAGGCCAACACCCACGTGGCGGCCAAGGCGATCGAGAACGGCGACCGGGTCACGATCGCCGCATCCCTATCGGGCCGGTTCTGGTCGATGCGAAGCGCGCCGAACCTCGCCGACTGGTGTCGCTGGTGCGAAGAACAGGGCACCAAACTGCGGGATAAGTCCGTGGACATCCATTCGCTGTTCCGCGACATGATCATCCCGGTCGACGTCAAGGAGCGGCCGCCGCACCCCCTGCTCGCTCTGGAATGGCCCTGGGAGCTATATACCGGCAACGGAACTGCATCCAAAGTCAGCCACGACGGAGCAGGCGTCCTTCTCACCGACGCGGAGTTCAGAGTCGACGACCACGCCGACAGCGGCCCTCTCAAGTTCTCGATCGTCGCGCCGAGCTGGGAGATGCCCTACGAGGGCGAGTTCGGTGCGACCGGACTGCATTACCGCCCGGCCGGCACCGCCGACGCGGAAGTAGAAGACCGTCGCGGTGTGACGACGCCGCTCTCAAGCTGGCTGAACAAGCACAAACCGACCCTGTTCCTCAGCGGCGACCGCATGATCACCGGTGATGATCGACTTCTCGAGCCCCGGACTGAAGTCCCGCCCTACCCGCGTGCCGCGCTTCATCACTTGGACTGGGCGGCCAACGGCGTCGACATTCGAGTCGAGTCACAAGGAGCCGAGCGCCGAGCGGACTCGATCCAAGCCTTCATGGCACGACACCTGGTGCAGACTCAGACCTTCGACGTCCTCATCGATGACGACCGCTCCGGAGAAGCCGCCGATCTGGTCGGGGTCAGGATTGACCACGGAGATCTGCTGGTAACTCTGGTGCACTGCAAGTACTCGACGTCCGCAGTGCCCGGTGGGCGACTGGCTGACCTGTACGAGGTCTGCGGACAGGCCGTACGCGGAGCACGCTGGCGCGACAACGGCGCGATACCACTTTTGGACCACCTTGATAGGCGTGTGCAGGCGTACTCCCGCCGTACCGGAGGAACAGCTTTCGAAGTCGGCGACCGCGGTGACCTCTTCCGGATCAGGCAGCAAGCACCACAACTTTTCCCCCGCATCACCACATTGATCGTGCAGCCGGGGCTCAGCATCGCGGCGTCCACCGACGAGCAACTGAGACTGATCTCCGGTGCCGCCTCATACGTTCAGAGCGTGACCAAAGGCGCCTTCGAGGTCTACGGCTCAGTCTGACTTTTATCTCGATGGGAGCGTGTCTGGTGGCGCCAAGGTCCGCGGGGGTGTTCCGGCTCAACGCGGGCCGGCGACTATCGGCGTCAGTAGCCGGCGGTCCGGTGCCTCGGATTAATGGGCGTGAAGCGGACCACGCGCTGTCCAGGACCGGTGCGCGACCGGCCGGCGTGGGTTAGCGCCGCTCGACCCGCAGGTGCACGATGTGGAGGTGCGAAAGGAGTGGTCCCCGTGATCGCGGAGCCGATATGCCCGCTAGACGACACCCTGCCCGCCGCGTGGTGTAGCCACTGCAAGGGCCTCCTTGAGGAGCCGCCGCGAACCCGAGGCGACAGTGCCCGACTCCCGGTCGACGACGACGAGATCCGCACGTTCTCGCTCAAGCTCCACGCCGATGGTGCGCGGATACCGTGGGAGGGATATCTCGATGCCCTGGTAGGTCGCTGGGGCGACGCAATGACACGCGCTCAGCTGATGAGTAAGTGGAACCGCGTGAGCAACCAACTCGGCCGTGAGGGCTTGCTGGTGAATGACCCCGCGCTCCCGAACGGCATCATGCGTCCCAGCGACGAGCTTCCCCACGTGCGGTGGTTGAGCGTCGAAGACACGATCGCCGAGATCATCAAGCTCATCGAAAATGGCGGGTGGGTAAGCGGCGAGAAGGGCCTGAAGGACTGGGGAGTAGCCCAGCGACTTCGCACGGTGCAGTACCCGTGCGTGCACGACGCTCTCCACGCGATGAACAAGCGGGGTTACCGCGTCCACACCCGCAGCATCTTCTGGTACGTCAATCCGGAGTCGGGTCGCGAGATTTCGGTCTAGAGGTTGTCGAAGATGAAGACTTCAGCGTCGGGAGGTTGAGGCGAGGCGGGTGGCACGTCGCCGAGCGCGAGGA
This sequence comes from Jatrophihabitans sp. GAS493, assembly GCF_900230215.1. NCBI lineage: Bacteria > Bacillati > Actinomycetota > Actinomycetes > Jatrophihabitantales > Jatrophihabitantaceae > Jatrophihabitans > Jatrophihabitans sp. GAS493. The sequence goes on from NZ_LT907982.1 coordinate 3,034,601, forward strand.
CCGCCCCCGCGTCCACCAGCTCTCGCAACGTCAGCGGGCCAACACCGGGCTCGTTATGAACGGGAAGATCCAGCGCCGGGGCGAGACCGGCGGCGTGCGACTTCCACGCCCCATTCGGAGATTCCGGGTCGAGCGCGAGACTAACCGCGGCACAGACCGTCTGATCGTCGGCGAGCACCGGGCCTCCACTCATACCCCACGGCATGGCCAGGTCAGCTTCGAACGAGGGGCCAACCAGAGGCTCCTCGGGATCGCCGTTCGGGGATGAGCGCACAACGTGCCCGGCGGAACGTCTGAGTACCCGCTGGACGTCCAGGACGTTGTTGTCCTGCTCATCGACGATTCTCCGGACGCGCATCCCTGGGTAGCCAAACGCGTACGTCCAGGCAGAGGGATCGGGCAGGCCGAAACCGATGCCTATCTGGTCCGGGCAGAAGTCGCGACCGGCGGCGTCCTGCACCAAGGGGAGGGTCAGGAGGGCGATGTCGGACTGGAACCCCGACTCGGATTGACTTTCGGGGCCGAGCCATTCGGCTCCGCGCGAGACCTTTGAACCCCGATGATGAACCACGCGGTGGACAGGGATTGGTCGGCCGAGGTCCTTCTCGTCGTCGCTAGCGCCGAGTGCGAGGACGATCTGAATGGACGCGGGTCCGCGTTCGAGCCCCGACTTGTTCTCGCGAATGAACCTGTCGACGACATGCCAGGCCGTCACAAGGACGCAGGGTCTGCTCGACGCGATGCAGAAGGCGGTACCGAGCGCCTTCGCTTCCCCGTCGGCTGTGACACCAACGACTGGAAGCACGACGCGGTGCAGCCGGCTCGATTCGGGAACGTCGAGAATTTGGTGACCCGAGAACGCAAAGATTTCGACCACCGGGCTCGTTTCGTCCGCGTCAGGCACGATGCTCACGGTACTTGCCAGGTCGCAGTCGAGACGACCGAGATCTTCAGGGTGCTGGTAGCGGCGGATCACCGCCGAGCAACTGCATCGCGTCCATGATCTGTGCATCAGGCAGTTTCGGCCAGCTCATCGCGCTCGGCGGCTCGCCCTCCCTGCTTCGTCCGATGGTGACGTGGGGGATTGGCAGGGTGGGCGGGGCCGCACCAAGGACAAGATCGGTCGGCCACGCCATGTCGGGATGGTGCATGACGAGGTCGTCAGCGGCTCGCACCTGACGTTCGTTCACGTCGCGCGCGAAGTCGCCGTTCAACTGTCCGAATGAGCCCAACGAGGGAACCGGGCTGATCACGAGGAGCCGGCTCGGGCTGACGGGAACGAGCACCTCGAAGTCGTCCGGAAGGACTTCTGGTCCGTCGTTGAACTCGCCTTGTAGGCCGCGCGTCACCACAGGGGTGTCGCTTGTGACAAGGAGTCCAGCATTCGAACCCAGAAGAGACCAGTGGAAAGAGGGCAGAAGCACCTTGACGCGCTGAGCTTCCCGGACCATGTTCCGCATCATCGCGTCCGGACCGACAGTCCTCAGCTTGGCGGGTGCGCGAGGACCAAGATACGCAGCCAGCTCTGCTACCTGAGCATCTGTCGGGTCGAACTGCGGGTCCGTTTCGATCATCTTGCTGATGACGCGTCCCGCGTAGTCGACGCGGCCCGCAATGTCCGCGACCTCCATTTGGCTGCGACGGAACGAGGCACCACGCACCATCTGGAAGGCGATAAACATGGATGCGAGGTCGACTGCGGGGCTGACCGGCAAAACGCCCTTCCGCAGCGCGTCGATGACCTCAGCGCCGTCGCTCTCGACCTCCCGCGAGAACCACGTCTCGATCGAGTCGTCGAGCGTCGAAGTCAGCCCTGGGTCGTAGAAGTCGCGGATGACGGTGGCCTTCGCAACCGAGATGGACCCAGTCGTTCCGTCGCGGTGCCGCCCAATCAGCTGTTTGCCGTCCTTGGCGAATCCCTTGAGGAACAACCTCGGAACGGTGTGGTGATTACGGGCAACCTGCACTGGATGAGTCTCTTTCCTCGGCGCTTCCGCCGCAATGGCGAGGCCACGTCTCGACCTCAATACTGTCCGAGAGGGTCGAATCTCAGTTGTTCGCGCGACCAAACGGGCAAGGCCGCGTCCTGAGAGCGGCACCCGGCACCTGCGAGTTGGGACCGAGCGGGCTTAGGCGCTCGTCGACACGCGCACGTAGCCGCGCGCTGTCGGGTCACGTGAACTCCTGTCCGCATCGGTCTTGGGCTCGAGGTGAATGTGCCACCTTGACCAGAACATTTCCAGCACGGCGGAAGGCTGAGGACTCGTCATGGCAGAGGCGAGGCCTTGACTGTCGTCAAGCGCGGTCCGGTCCATTGCATGCGAACCGGCTCGGGCCACATGGGGGCCACACCGCAACTGAAACCAACCGTCGTCGGTCACGACAACCAACATCGGAAATCGAGGATAGCTGGGACATCCAACGTGGGCGCAGAGTCGCCGAATCGGAATTCGAACGGATCGCGCTCATACGCCCAGGTCACTACGCGGCGTGAAACGGAGTTAGCGGCAGGACGGGTACCGTCGCCAACACACAGTGGCCGAGCATTCCGGTCGCCGCTCATATAGCGTCTAGGCATGCCGTCCTATGAGGCCGTGACGTTCACGCCGACGGTTCCCACAGCGCTCGCGACATCCAGTCGCTCGAGCTTGGATCTCCTTCACCTTCCCTACCCGTTCAGCCAAGTCCCGTTGCTTACGGCCAGCGATATGCTCGACGCCGCGAAGATCCGCCGCATCACGATGGCCGGCGATTGGGACCTCACCATCGACGGCTTGCAAGAACTTCATCGCTACCGCATTCTCGTGCCGATGTACTGCGTTCGGTTGACAAACGCCCGCGTGCCCGAGCCGTCACTTAACCTCACGAAGAGCCTCACTGCACAACACTGCCACACTACGATCCCCCAAGCCCTGTACCGAGCAGCCGTGGAGGGTCGTCTGAGCGATCCCGCCACGGTGCCGTTTCGTTCCTGGCCCACACGAAGGAAGCAAACAGCGTGGCCGACCGTCGAACGTGCTTACCTCTACTCACAGCATCAACTCATCGGCCTGCGACGAGCCCGAGGATTCGTATCCTCGCTCCGCCCCTACAAGGGTCCCGATCGGCGAGGCGTGTGGCGGCTTGACCCTGCCGCTCAGCCATCCCCGGAAGCGCGGACCGCACTTGCGTCTCCTGGACCCAGGGGAGCTCGCGCGGGTCCAAGTTCGGTGCCAGGTCGCGAAGAGCGGACTTGATCAGGCTGGAGAGTCGCTGAGCGTTGCTCCGAGTGCGACGTATTGGCGAGTCCTCACTCTGCCGCCCCCGCTGCCAGACGTAGGCGTTGCCGCCGATATCTCCCTGGTAGTGCTTGAGCTCGACCAGATGTAGGCGTCGCTCGCCGAGAACCAGAGCATCGATTTCGTGCCATTTGCCCTGACCATCGCGGAATTCGAAGTTCGTCCAGGCATGAAACGGTGCGGCATCCGGGAGCATCTCGCGCAGCCGAGCAAGCCCGTCCCGCTCGTGGGAGAACGGGGACGGAGAGATCTCGTGCCAGCGGGGGCTATTGGCGTCCATGCCAGCTCTCCGTCCTAGTCGTGATCGCTGCCCACGTGTGCGGGTGCCACTACGGTCGGTGACCGACCGTAGTCTGGCGTTGTTAGTCGAACAAACGGATAGTAGCTATGCTCGCTCGCATCTTCGCGCAGCGCGTCCAACGAGAACCTCCGCCAGTGGCCTTCCGCGTTCATGGCTTCGCAACGGGTTGCCTGCGTTCCGCGGTTATGCTCCGGACGATGAACGATCGGCGTCGACCTGCTGACCGAAAGCTGCCGGACGCCGGGACAGCAATTTGGGCACGTTTGGACACGGTGAATCGGACCGCCCGACGGCTGGGTCTTCTGGACAATCGCGTCGTGACCACAGCCCAGTTGCTTCCACTGGCCGCGGAACTGAAGAACTTGGCCAATGACATCAGAGGGCTCCCGGGGTTCGAGTCCAGCCGGGTGTATGCGGAACTGAGGGCCCTCGTCCGGCTCGTGGACGCCGCCCGCTCGAGGGCGGATCGCGCCGCCGGGAGATCCGCCCCGTCGACCAAGTCCCCCGTTCACGGGCAGCGCGACCAGGGTGCCCGCAGCTGGGCTGACGTGCGAGCCGACCTGGTCCTCGCGCTGAATGACGAGTGGGCAGACGCGATTCGTCTGGTGCCGCCTGCGGCTAGTGGCGCCGTGATCGCAGTCGACCGCGTCCTCGACGGCGCCGGATTTTGCGTCGCGTGGGTTCTGGTGCGGACGGCCGAGGATGCGTTGCGATTCGAGACGACCGGGTGGACGCTGTGGCGACCTGACTGGCCTGTGGAAACCAAGAAGCAGCGAGGCCGGGTGGCGGCGACGGAGCTGGATGCCCACCGGCTCCTTGTTGCCACCACTCGACACACCGACATTCACGGGTTCAGCGGACTCATCTGTGAGCGGCTGGAGGCGGCGCTGGTCGACGCGGGGCAGACTGCGGTCACCAGCGACGAGTGTGATCCGGTCGAGCGGCGGCGGCGCATGTTGGCGCAGGACAGCCTTGAGCGACTTCGCCGGTCATCGGGTGCCCGAAGTCAGAACGAGGTACTCACCCACTGCTTGAATTGCGGGCGTCCGCTCACCGACCACGAAAGCGCCAGGACGGGATACGGACCAATCTGCTCCGCCAGAGCAGCGTCGGCCGTCAAGTTGGTCGGCCGCCCGAGCGGCGATGTCAAACTGGTCCTTCGTGTGGCTGGACGGCCGATCGAGCAATGGCGTCGGCGAGTGACTGACCTTGCTCGGCGGACGGCCGGCGAGACGAATTTGGGCGCTCGATGAACGGCTAATTGCCGGCGATGCCCCTCTGCACCGCCATGAGTGCGGTCCGCAGCATTGCGTGTCGGCTATGCGTCAAGGATTTCTCCCGCTCCGGAGAACTGCTCACACGATTGCGCACCGGAACTGGATAACAGCCAGTCGGACTCTCGTTCACCGCATTGCACCTTTGGACATGCTTGACAGCTTGTCATCGGGACATGCTTGACGGTCACGGCTTGGGCGTGCGCGACCAGGCTTTGAATCTGGTGATCGGCTGGTTGGTGGCCTGCTGCGCTCGATGCAACGGCCGCAAACGCGACCGCACCCCGGAGCAGGCCGGAATGAAGCTGCTGGTCACGCCCTACGCGCCCCGCCGTCGACGCTGAGGTAATGGCGGGCCGTAGAAGTGGTGTTTTCCGAAGGCTAGTTCGTTGCTAGCCGGGCTTGTAGCATCCAGGCATGTGCCTGGACACCGTGTTGCGATGACGACGCCCTTCTACGGCCACCCTTGGGACGACCCCAATAGCCCGCTTGGTCGTGGCCGACTGCCTCAGGCTCCGGGGTGGGCCGACCCAGAGAGTTACGACACCTACGCCGCCTACCAGGAGGGCTCCTTCATCGAGGAAGCCCGACAACGGTTCGACACAGAACACAATGACGCGTCCTCGGCTGCTGCCCCGCGATTGAGAGGACAAGCTCGGGAGCTTCAGGAGGCGCACGACTACCCAGGAGAATATCTGCTGCGGTTTGAGAGGAAGATCGGCGGCCGACGGGATTTTGACCACGGATACGATCAGATCGCTGAATGTTTCTTGGCGATGCCACAGTTGTTCGTAGAGTCCGATCGGCGGAAGATCGTCGAGCTGGCGTCCTTCATGGGCAATATGACACACCAGATTCTGCTGGACGGTGAGGTCAGCGGTGGGACCTTTTGGGCGGAAGTGGTCGCCGAGGCCCAGGCGAAAAGGGCCGTCAGCTTCGCACCCTTCCGCGACTAGGCTTTGAACGATCGTGCTGACGGCTGGTGACCGCAGACCGATCCGGTGCATCCGGCACAGTAACCACGGTGAGCACTAACGACCCCCAAGATGAACGGGCCAACACGCTGCTGGTCGTCGGCGGCGGAGCGTGGATGTCCGACGAACTGGCCGCCAACACCCTCGGCGTCACAGTGACGCCCACCAACGGCCTGTTCCTTCCGACCTTCAGCCCCCTGGACGGCCCTGACGGGCCCACCTGTGAAGTACGTCATGGTCGCCTACGACCGGCTCAACGGCCCACCGGCCTGGTCGAAGCAGGGGCGTGCTCGATCGAGACGGCCGGATCTGCGGGTACTGCCGCTCGCCGCAGGGATTGACCATCGACCACATCCGCCCCCGCGCCCAGGGCGGCAAGAACGGCTGGTTGAACACGGTCGCCTGCTGCGCTCCATGCAACGGCCGCAAACGCGACCGCACCCCGGAGCAGGCCGGAATGAAGCTGCTGGTCACGCCCTACGCGCCCCGCCGTCGACGCTGACCGGGTCGGGTCGGGTCGACACGGGTCTCGTAGCGAGGTAGCCAATCCGATGGCCGTCGGCCGCGCCAACCCGATCTCCCCTGGATGCGTCGCTCGGCACCCGTCGGCGGCCAGCTGGGCGCTTCCGGCCTGACCACACTCGACGCCGGACAGGGCCGGTTCGCTGCGGGTCGGCGTGTCCAACAAACGATGCTTGCGCGAATGCAAGTGCGTCGCCTAGCCTACCCGTGGACGCTGCATATTCCTGGGGGACTAATGGCGAATCATTCACGCTTGCGCAAATCCGCTCGTTCGCGCCGTGCGTTGCTGACTTTCGTCGCGGCGATGACGCTTTTGGCGGAATTCTTTGCGGGATCGGGTATTGCGAGTGCGGGCGAGACCTATCCGCCAGCAAGTGACGGTCCGGTGTCTTATTCGCCGGTTGGCACCAGCTACGCCTGCGACGGCGGCGTTCCTGCCTCCGCAACATTCAGCTTCTCCTGGGATGCGTCGAAGTTGACGACGTCCTACGACGTCTCAATTCAATTGGCTTCATTCCCTGACGGCGGCCCGGAGACTGATATCGCCGCCGTGCCGCTGACGATCGCGGCCGGGGCAAAGAACTCGTTCACTCAAACCTTCGCTGTCCCGCCCACGATCCTCGGGCAGAATCTGGACTTTCAGGTTCTTGCATCGAATCCGAACTTTCCGTACACCTCGACGTCTGACGTCTTCAGCTGCGTTAGCCCGCCGACACCGGGACCACTTCCCACAGTGTCTATCTCCACCCCAGATTGTGCGGGCAATTACACGATCACCGTCGACGGTTCATCTACGACTCGGTACTTCTTCTACAATCTACTCACGGACGACGGGTTCACGGGAGATGCGGATGTTGCTCCTGGTGAGGTTGATACGGAGTCCTATAGCCTCGTCGATCCATACCAGAAATTGGATTTCCGCTCGACGGGTCTCGGGATGACGATCAACCTTGGTTACGACTTCGGCAACGTGCCACTCGAAGAGCTGACCAGCTTTGGTGGCCTCTCCAAATGGGATATCGGGAAATTCCGGGTGCAGCCCGTACCGGCCTCCTGTTCTGCCACGCCCACGCCCACGCCAGCTGCAACCGCATCGCCGAGCCCAACTCCCGCTCCAACTCCCACGGCCACTCCTGCCGCCACGCCGATTCCGAAGCCATCGCACTTCACAGTCAAGGGCACGATCTCTGCGATCGGCTACAACGTCCCGGTTACGGGCAGCGTGGTGATCAACGGATCAACGGCAACTGCGAGCGGCTCCCTGACGAACGCAGTCGTGCACACCACCACCTTGCTTTACGGGTGGGTGCCAGTCGCGATCGAAGGCAAATTCGGCTTCGGACCAGTCGGCGGAACCCAGGCGACTCTAACCGTGCCAGTTGGCCTGTCGGTGTCGTCGGCCAACCTTCTTGGGTTCATCCCCTTACTGCCGTCATCCACTAGCTGCAAGACGACCGGCGCATCAACACTGACGCTCGCTGGCTCAGTGGCGACCGCTTACAGCGGAAACACCACCCTCAAACCGGTGAGCGGTTGCGGACTCGCCCAGGCCGCGTTCGGCGGGATAGGCGGGGCATCGCTGCACTTGACCATCAGCTTGAGCAAGACCCTGAGCTGAGCGGCACGACTCTGGTACACAGGGCTGCACGGTACTTCGTCGGGGCGTCCATCGGGGCCTGGCCCGGTCAGTCAGGCTGCTGGGTGAAGACTGATGCCAGGTACCCGGCACAGTAGTCACCGTGACCAACCTGCACTCCGTTCTCCACCGCCCCGGCACTCTGATCTCGGTCGGCGGCGGGGCCTGGACCTCCGACGAACTGGCCACCAACACCCTCGGCGTCACGGTGACGCCCACCAACGGCCTGTTCCTTCCGACGTTCAGTCCCCTGGACGGCCCTGACGGGCCCGCCTGGTGGATGCCGTGCTCGTTCGCGACCCGACTGCTGCACGCGGGCGTCCAGGTGGCGCTGACGGCTCCTGGGCCGTTCTGGCTGACCGAGATCCCGACCACGCTGACCGGCCGGGAGGTCTTCATCAACGACGTCGCCCAGCTGCGCGAGCGGGACAACCGCATCCCCGCCGCCGGGGCGTTCGTGAAACTGGCCGAGGCCAAGGACGACGATTTCCAAGCCGGGTGCGGGCGTGGAGGTGGGGGTGTTCTTGCGGGACATGGCGGTTCATCCAAACGGTGAGTGACCAGCGCCGGGTGCGCTGTACTCGATGTACCGTCCGCGCCGATGCGACGCGCGCAAGGAGCTGCCGACTCATCCTGGCTTGAGTTCGTCGAAATTTAGGATTGTCGGCATGGCTCCGACCGTTGAGCCGCGCTGGAACGAGTACGGCGTGTTTAGCTGGCGGCCGGAAGTCCTGTGGCCTGACCCCGGTTGGTTGATCCAGGTCGAGTGAGAGTCTTGCGGCCCACGTTGTGGGCAGGAAGGCTTGACCACGATGACTACGAGGAAGCGGCACAGCCCGGAGCAGGTCGTGCGGAAACTGGCGCAGGCTGATCGGATGCTGGGCGAAGGCAAAGACATTGCCGATGTCTGCCGGGAATTGCAGGTCTCTGAGCAGACCTATTTCCGGTGGCGCAACCAGTTCGGCGGCCTGAAAGCTGACGACGCGAAACGGTTGAAGGACCTGGAGCGGGAGAACGCCACCCTGAAGCGGCTGCTCGCCGACGCGGAGCTGGAGAAGGCCGCGTTGAAGGAGATCGCCCGGGGAAACTTCTGAGCCCGGAACGCCGGCGCGCGGCCGTTCACCACCTCATCACCACGATGGGCGTGAGTGAGCGGTTCGCGTGCCGGGTGACCGGGCAGAACCGCACCACACAGCGACACGAACCACAGGCGGCGACGCCGGCCGATCCCGACGCGGCGCTGCGGGCTTGGTTACGGGAGTACGCGAAAACGCATCCGAGGTGGGGATTCCGCCGCGCGTATCACGACGCCCGCGGCGAGGGGTGGACGGTGAACCACAAGAAAATACAGCGACTCTGGCGCGACGAAGGCCTACGCGTGCCGCAACGCCGCCGCCGTAAACGCCTCGGCACCAGCACCGCCCCCGGCCTACCGAAAGCTGACGCACCGAACACGGTGTGGGCCGTCGACTTCCAGTTCGACGCCACCACCGACGGCCGACCGATCAAGATCGTGTCGATCATTGACGAGCACACCCGCGAATGCCTCGGTGGGCTCGTGGAACGGTCCATCACCGCTGATGCGTTAGCCGACGAACTGGACCGCGTCGCCGCCGGTCGTGGGTACCCCGTCGTGCTGCGCAGCGACAACGGCCCCGAGTTCGCCTGCGCGGTGATGACCGATTGGGCCGGTGAACAGGTCGGGCTGTCGTTCATCCCACCCGGCGAGCCGTGGCGCAACGGCTACGTCGAATCGTTCAACTCACGCGTCCGCGACGAATGCCTCAACATCAACATCTTCTGGTCCCTGGCCCACGCGAGGGTCGTGATCAGCGACTGGAAACAGGAATACAACGAACATCGGCGGCACTCGGCTCTGGGCTACCAAACCCCAGCCCGCTACGCTGCCATCTGCACCCACCGAAACTGACTCTCACAAACCGTGGATCAATTCACGGGGTCCGGCCACCTGCACAAGCACCTGATGGGTGCTGGATCAGCGCCTACGTCGACTCGGCAGCGGGGCGACGTTGATCGGGCTATCCGATTATGCGGTCCCAGGACGCCTCAAGACGTCCTGGGACATCTTGGGGACGGTCCGTACGTGCGTGGACAGTTCTTGGTCGCCGTCTATGACCCGGAAATGCTTGTCCTCGGCGACGATGGTGATGAGTTTGCCCTTGTGCTGGCGGCCGATTCGCAGCCGCTGGCTCGCGACCATGACGACGCCGTCTGCTGGCACTCGTCGTTGGGCGCGGATCGAACCCGCGGGGGCGGGGTTGGGCAATGCGGTGCTGGCGGTGCGGGCGCCGGTGAGGGAGGTCAGGCGATCGTCGTCGAGCAGCAGCGGCCAGGTCGTCACGACGATGTTGTCAGAGATGGCGTGCCCCGGTGTGTCCGGAGACTTTGTCGCCGCAAATCAACGGGTTGCAACGCTCATGCACTGTCCGCGTTTGAGGATGGTCGTTGGCTAGTCCGCCGCTCGCCTGTTCGCGATCCGCTCCTCCGCCTTCCTTCGAAGATAGAGATCGAAGTCGTCGTGCTCGCGGATCGCGACGGGAATACGCGGATCATCTCGAACCGCACCGCGCGCAATCGATAGGGCTTGGTCGGTTGTTGCTGCTCGGTCCTTGCTTAGCTTGCCTGCGACGATCCCGTTGATTAACATGAATAGACGCTTCGCTGTCGTATCATCGAATCGCTGCGCCGCGATTGCCGACCGCAAAATTTCACTGGTACCTCGTTCATCGTCAACCAGTTCGAATGTCGTTGATTCGTTGAGATTGAACCATTGGACGCGGCGTCCACCACACTCGAACGCTCCCATGTCGTGCGCAACGCGCGCCAATTGACGTCGGCTGCCAGAGGCGCCTGCTGGAAGACTGCTACCGGGAGACATCAGCCACCGTTCCTCTCCGTTGCTAAACACGAAGACGAAGCCGGGTAGTAAGGCGTTCCGCAGAGCGAGCAAGCCCGCCATCGTGGAAACGTTGTAGGCATCCAAGTGATCGAAGAGGTCCTGCAGGGTCGACTGCTCAGCAGCCATTATCAGTAGGTCGTGCGGCACCAATAGCGCTGACGCGAATTCTGTCGCCTCACGCTCTTGCTTCGCAATCTGCTGTCCCGCTGCTCCGGACGTGCTTTGGTTGGGCGCATCCTCGAAGGACAGCGCGTGACAAGCCGTGCGACCTAGGTGCCACGGGATAACAAGATGCCCAAGCTCGTGACCGAGAGTGAACCTGCGGCGACGCGAGGAACTGGCAGCCAAGCGTCGCAAATAGAGGTGCGGGCGTCCTGTCCCCAAGCCGACCAATACGGCGTCGCAGTCGAAGTGCCATTCGTGCTCCGTGACGTCGGCATAGAGAGCGACGAGCGCGTCAGCATCAAACGCTCCAGAGAGATCGTGTCGCTTCCGGACTGTTCTCGTGAGCTCGGCAATCGGATCGCGCCGCGGAGGCAGCAACCAACGGATGGCTGTGTCTTTCATGGCTAGCCCTCGGCGGAATCCCCAAGAAGTCCGCGACTCTTCAACCAACGAAGGAGTTGTTCGGCATCGTTTTGCGAGTCGGCGCGCGCAGCGATTCCGTGCAGACCAACTTCACTCACGGTCTGGTCCAATGTTTCGCCGTTCCTCCTTGCCGCAACCAAGAACCGTATGGATGCGGGGAACCTGATGACGCTTGAGTATTCGTCCCACGACATCCCCAGGAATTCGTGTAGCTCCAGCTTGGAACTGGGGTCCTCATTTGGCAGCTCATGCCAAGTCTCGACGTAGTCGTCGAGATCAGGGATCAGAGCGCGCCCGGCGAGGAGGTCGTCGACGAACGTGGTCCTAGACATCGATGTTCCTTCCCTTCCGCGCTGGCTTGATGATGTCACCGGTCAATATGTCGGCTACTCCGATGTGTCTACCCCGACTGTTGAACACTTCGAGCTCGCAGTGTGTGCCGTCGTATTCGTATAGGTTGTCCTCTCGGTCCCGCCATCGTGCAGGCCCTGAGCGCGGGAGCTTTTCGAGGTCATCAACGAACGACGGCCTCGGTCGCGGTGTGTAAGTCACGGTCCATTCAGTTCCGATGGGGTGTTGAGACTTAGCGTACGCACGGATCCCAAGAACTTCAGGAGGCGCGGCGATCGAGCGAAGACCGGGTGGTCTTTCATCAGTTTGGCCATGCGGGAGTTCGACCAACATCCGGTGACCGTGACGCCTACTACTGCCCGAGTAGCAAAGCAAGGCCAATCGAGAATCACTTCGAGTTGAAAATATACCGAGACACGGTATACTTAAGGCTAGGACGGGCACCAACGGATGGAGCCCGAAGATAGCAAGGGATGCACAACTATGGAATACGACCCGAGGAAGCTGGACAAGGTAGGTCTGGCCATGATGCTCGAGCTGGAGAGTGTGAAGGCCGCCTACGGCGGGACAGTGACCGAAGTGATCAAGAGCGTCTTCGACGGCTCCACGGCTGCCGTGCAAGCCGATCTCAAGTGGCACCAGACACTGATGGATACCCTGTCGACCTGCATCGCCAATCTCCTACTCGTGCAGGGAATGGCGCCCCAGCGGGCGCACTTCTATACCGAGCGCTACGTAGCCAAGATGGTGGAGGATGGCATCGTCTCCCAGAACTGGCACGCGACGGCAGCGCTAGTCGATACTGCCTGGCAGGTTGACCGGGCGCGATCGCACCAATGGTCTGACGGGCCCGCCGATCCCGACGGCGCCTTCGGTGGCGAGATCCGTCTCACCACTGGCGCTCGCGGAACCGTCGTCACATCCGACGGGGGTCGTGTCGACTGGGCGGACGCGGACGCCTGATGCTCACCTCGATCAATCTCGCCGCCTATCCGCACCTGGCCGCGCAGTTCGACGTCGAGGCGAACGGTGGGCGTACGCCGGATCAGATCCCGGCTCGGACCGAAGAGAAGCTCTGGTGGCGCTGTCCGGTCGCACCAGATCATCGATGGCGGGCTACCGGGTACAAGCGGACTAGGGGGAGGGGCTGCCCAGCCTGCGCCGGCAAGCAGATATCGATCACCAACTCATTGGCCAACTACCCCCACCTCGTCGCGCAGTTCGACACTGATGCCAACGGCGGAGTGAGCGCGGATCAGGTCCTCGCCGGCAGTCACTCGAGACTGTGGTGGCGCTGTCCGTTCGCACCTGACCACCGATGGGTGGCCGAGGTACGGATGCGAGTCCGGGGGACCGGCTGTCCCGCGTGTGCCGGGCGGCAAGTTTCAGTAACCAACAGCCTCGCCAACCATCCGCATCTCGCCACCCAGTTCGACGTCGAAGCGAACGGTGGCCTTGCTCCGGATCAGGTACTGGAGGGCTCGCACCAGCTGTACTGGTGGTCCTGCCCGGCCGCCGCAGACCACCGCTGGCAAGCGCGCCCGTACAGCCGCGTCGACGGCGACGGCTGCCCCTTCTGCGCCAGTCGTCGGGTATCTATGACGAACAGTCTCGCCACCGTTGACCCGATCCTGGCCCAGCAATTCGACGTGCTCACCAACGAGTGTATGCCAGACGAGGTCATGGCCAACCGGACCAAGAAAGTCGCATGGATCTGCCCGTCGAACTCCGAGCACCGCTGGACCTCGACGATCAACAACCGAATGAGGGGGAACGGGTGCCCGGCCTGCGCAGCGATCACCGTCTCAGCGCGCGAAGTACGTCTCGCCGCTGAGCTGGATGCTGTGCTCGGACTCGACGTCACGGACCAACTCGTGAAGCTACCTGGCCACCGTCCGATGTACGTGGACGTGCTCTGCCGGCAGCGCATGCTCGTCGTCGAGTACGACGGAGCGAGATGGCACCATGGCGAGAAGAAGGAACGCGCCGACCGATCCAAGACCGACCGCCTAGCAGCGGCCGGCTACACGGTCGTGAGAGCCCGTGAGCGCCCCTTGCCACTCACGGGCGCGCTCGATGTATCGGTCGCCGGATACGGATCGATTCACGGCGTCACGGCGGAGGTGCTCGACGCGATTGCACGCCACCGCCCCGACGTCCTCGCCCGATCTGACGCTGCTGCCTACCGGCACAACGGCGTCACACTCGGACACGACGCGGCAGACGCGAGGTTGGCCAGAATTCGACTTCGCGCGGACGACACGCGCCGCCGAAGGCACTCGGCGTAGAGCGCCGTCAGTGGGTCGCGCCGGGCCGCTTGTCGCGACGATCCGTCGGGCTTCGGTCGCCCGAACTCGGTCAGCTAGGAGACCGAAGCGTCGCGCTGCGTCGGATGATGCCGACCCGTGCCAGCCGCTGCCGGCGCACTGAGATCGAGACCTAGCTAGGTCGCCGTTCGCTGGTCGAAGGCGGCTTGAGCTTCTTAGGTCTCCCCGTTCGGCCGGGCCGCTCAGCGAGCCACTTCTGCGCCGTCGCCTCGCTCCATCCGGACACCCGGCGCCGGCCCGGGTCCTCGCTGATTCCGATGACGACATCCGGTGCGGGAAGCAGCTTGGTGTTGAGGCTGTCCGGCTTGACCTTCGCGAGATCGGCAAGGTCGGAGACGCTGTAGAAGTGCTTCGATCGCGCTGCCATCAGTCCACCTCTCGCTTCGGAAAAATTGGCGTCGCCTGCCTCCGAGAAACCTACCGCCGGACGCTCGACCGGGGACACGAACTCGCCGCGCCACGCCGATCCGACGAGCCACGTCTGATGCCCGACGCGGGGACCCGCTTGGGGTACCGAAGGTGGTCGCTGACCCGGCGAAAATCGCAGCGCAGAAGTGGCCACTCGCGTTCTCCGGTTGCGACATTCGGCGGGCGTTCGGCGGACGCTTTCAGTCAGTGTTCAGGAGAGTGACGAGCGGTCGCGACGACTTGCGATTGAGCGTGTCCGGCGTCATCGACTAGCCCCCGGGGTCGTCCGAAACTGTCCGCTGCGAGGGCCGTCCCCACGACCTACCCGTGGACGCCGGCGGCGCTTGCGCACTCGCAGATGGTCTATCCGATCGCGTAGCGTCGGACGGGCCTGGCGATAGCCGCCGGGGTCGATGGTGACAACAGATTTGAGGCTCGGGCTGGCGCCCTCGCACGTTGCCGGGCGTGACGTCTCGAGGCGCCTCGACGACGCCGCTCAGGGGTTTGGTCCGGCGCGTGGCGGTGAAGGTATTTGCGCTTCTGGTGTGCCCTGGCAGTGGTGGCCAAGGCGGCTGACGGAGAGGCGTTGCCGCCGAGAATGCACCGCTCGGAGGACGCCCCATCGATTGCTCGGCTCGGCTCCGCCAACGGGTCGACTCCGATCTGTCGGCCAGCTTCACGGTGAACCGAAATGGACCGCGGCGCGTCGGTGGTCGGCCGTCCCGCGATCGGCCACAATCGATGCCCGCCGGCCTCCTTCTGACGCACTCGGTCTCTTGATGTTGCATGCTCGACAGCGAGCGACGAGGACGACGTCACATGGGGTCTGGCGACAGGCTCCGACTCGTCGATGGCCGCGTACGTTGCACACCTGGAAGGTCATGCCTTACGTCTGCGTGCCCTCGTACAGGAACCCGAATCGCGCGGAGCGAGTTCGGTCTGCCGCGGCGAGGGCCCGCTTCACGTTCGCCTCCGCGTTTGCGGTGACGGACCGTTTTGGAGCGAAGCGGAAAAATAGTAAGTCGCTGTACGGCCTGAGAGCCAGAAATCTCCGGAAATTCCGGGCCAGAAATCTGCTAAGCTCTGGCAGATTTCGAATCTACGCAAAAACGTCTATAACGAATCCCAATGCGGACCACACGCGGCGGTAGATACGTCAATTTCTGCGCGGTGGACGACGCTCCCGCGCGACTCTACGCATGATGCGTTGCATGAGGAGCTTCAGCGAATTCCAGGCGCCGACGGACGCCCGCCGGCGACGTGACACCGGCGCCAGAGATACCGATACCGACCAGCGGGTGGAGGCCGGATCGATGCCGAGGCAGGTGGTGAGCCAGCCCAGAACGGGGCGTCGGGTGGCACCAGTTCTCGGGGTGCTTCTGCGGCGCTACGTTGTCCATGCGCGGGTCCCGCTGACCCGTCGAAGCCGAGGCGTCGACGGGTCAATCAGCGCCACGACAGAAGCAACACTTGCCTGTCGGCTCCCACTCGTGAAGACCTCGTCGTCCGCCGGGGTGGCGACCACTCGGCATGACAGTTGGTCGTGGATAAATGACTAGCCCGTCGACGCAGCGAATGGATTCTCTGCCGAGCAGAGTGGGTAACCCGCGATGCTCTGCCGCGGCCCGTCTGGACCCGTTTTGGGGTGGCATATGGAACCCAGGTAGCACCGCGTCCTGGACGTCCCGTCGCGGCCAAGAGCGAGCGGCTGACTCCGGTCGGACACGTGCTCCAAGGGCGTTCCGAGAGCGATCCGAAGGACAGGCGATCAGCGACATCACGTCCCGCCATCGCGACGTTCGGCTGTCGGCGCTGGCGGCTATCAGCATGTGGCGCACGCTCACGGTCGAGCAGGTCGCGGCCATCGTTGGACAGCCATCTTTCGCCAGTCGTCGCTGGTGGATCGAGACGTGCTGTGGGCGAGTGGCCTCGTCGAGGAGGGCCGTCTGGCCGGGCAAAACTTCAGAGGCGTCCCGCTCTACCGACCGTATCGATCAGGCGACTTCGACAGGCTTGCCCGACGCCTGTCGCAAGCGGATCTGGCGGGCGTGACCGGCGGCGTTTCGTGGAGGTGGGGCAGCCAATTCGATCGGCACAATCTATTGGGTGCGGAGCTCGCACTGCGCGTGGCCGAGTACACGACTATGGCCTGCGTCCTCGGCGAATCGGTTGCCGGAGTCGACCTCATTTCACGCCTGCTGGGAACCCGCGTCCGAGCGGGCTCCAGTCGCGCCGCGGACGCGCTATTCGTCCGCGAGGACGGCATGCTGATCGCTGTCGAAATCACCGCGACTGTCACGAAAAACCTGCAGCAGAAGGCCGAGAATTGGGCGTCCGTCCTGCAGGCCGACAAGCAGCGGAGGCTAGTCGTGCTCTTCCTCGAGTGCTCCCATCCTGACTTCGTCGGGCGAGGTAACAGGGTTCATGCTCAGCTGCAAACGGTCGTGAATAAGGCAGCAAATTCGAGCATGCCAATGGTGATGAACGACGTGCCAGATCGAATGCTCGTCGCCCGATGGCGAGACTGGTTCCCGTCACCCGGTGAGGTCCACCGTCGGTTCCTCGCGTTGGAGGCGGCGGTGCCCACGGGCCAGAACGCGAGGGATCGCTGGCGGCAGGTTTGGGCGCTCGACCCCTTCGCATTTCCGTGGGACGGCGGGGACGAAGTCGAGGAGGCCGAAACGATCAACAGATTCCGGTCGCTCTACGGCGTACCGCACTGGATGAGAAGTCGTACGCCGGAATATTCCGCGTTGGCGCCGAAGCACGAGAAGCTTGACGACAAGGGCGCCGCGGACACCGCGGACGTTGGCCGAGCACATACCGCCGTTGCTCAGCCCGGTCCGGTTCGCCCCCTGTTCGTCGCTGAGCCGACGCTTGCGCGGCCGGTTGAAGTCGCAATGCCGAGGCCGACTTCCCTACTTGGGTTCCCGCCACGACCTCCTTACCGCTAGGTAATCGCTCCGTCGGTTCTGACGATCATGAGGTGCCTGGACCAGTGGCTGTCGTCGCAGTCGAGGCCGTGAACTGTGGTGGTGGTGCCGTCGTCCCAGGGGAGGGTGTCGACGTATTCGACGTGGTAGTGGCCGTGCCAGACGTGGGTGGGTCGGACGTCGGCGACGACTTGGAGGAGTTGGTGTCGGTGGCAGCGTGAGTCGGCGATGGCGTCGGCGGGCCACTTGCTGTCGCTGCCTTCGTGGATGCCGGGGATGCGGGTGCCGGCGGGGGCGTCGTGGGTGACCATGACGTCGACCGGTCCATCTTCGCTGGCGGTGGCCAGGTCGGCGGCGCTGAGGGTCTCTTGGGGCCACCAACTCTTTCCCTGGACACGTAGTTTCCGGTCGACGCTGATGGCGCCGCCGAGGGCCATCCAGGTGGTGCCGTTCTAGGTCCAGCGGACGCCGCGGGGGAGGTGATGGATGTGATCGGTGATCAGGCGTAGGCCGGTGTCGGGGTTGATCGGGCGAGCGTTGAGACGGTCGTGGTCTTCGTGGTTGCCGTCGACGAACAACAGCCGGATGTTGTGCTCGTCGAGGCGCGCTTCCAGCCGTTGCAGGAACTTTCTGGTGGCGGGTGTCATGGTCCAGAATCCGAAGTCGCCGAGCTGCACGATGACCTGGGCTTGGGCCGCGGCGGCCCGGTCGATCGCCTGCTGTGCCCACCACAGATTGCCGTGCCAATCGCCGGCGACGGCGATGCGGTCGGGCTGGAAGTCGAAGTGCGCGGTCATGGGTTCATGGTCGCAAGCACCTACGACAGCATTAATCTGTCGTAGGTCCTTGAGAGCATCAAAGTATGACGATGTCCGAGCTGCCACCGGTGTGGCTGCTCGACGTCGACGGGGTTGTGAACGCGACCGCATCGCGTGGCGATCGCACGGTCTGGCCGCTGGAGGCGTGGCACCGGGACGAGGTGACGGACCTGGACGGCGACGTGTACCCGGTCCTCTACGCCGACCCTGTGTTGAATTTTCTGCGCGTGGTTCATGAGCGTGGTGCGGCGGAGGTGCGGTGGCACACCACCTGGCAGCACAGTGCCCCACAGCGCCTCGCCGCGGCGCTGGGCTTGCCGGACTGGCCGGTCGCTGTGGCGCCGGAGTTCACGGACAAGCACGACTCCGGGTACGAGGAGTCGGGCTGGGTTCCGGTGGGTGCTCGATGGTGGAAACTGGGAGCGGCGGTGCGAGTGGGGGAACAGGAGGGGCGGCGTCTGGTCTGGACCGACGACGACCTCAATGCCGAGCGGCGGTGGCCCGGGTCCGAGCTGCGCGAGTACCTGAAGCGGGCTGACTTGTTAGCCGTCTCCCCGCCCAGCAACGTCGGTCTGACGCCGAAGAATCTACGGACCGTCGCGGCCTTCTTAGACCTGTAGAAGTCGGGGCCGCGCGGGTGCTGGAGGCCGGGTCATCGAACTCGCGGTGGGAGGCGGGTGATGAGTCGGATCGTGGAGCTGATCCGCCACTGTTCCATGTCCGGGTTCAGCGGGTCGTCGAAGAAGACGTGCGACGAAGCACCGACGGCTGGATAGGCCACGACGCGGGTAATTGGGTGCGTGGCGTCGTCGTGAGCGAACCGTTGACGGCCTTCGCCTCGGAGTCGCTGGTAGGTCATGGCGTCGAGGTCCCAGACGTGCTGGGAGCCCTGCGAGGTGACGAGCCAACGGCCGCCGAGACCGTCCCGCAGCGCTTCGATGGTGTCTTCTGGCTCTGTCGTTAAGGGGTCATCCATCGGGTCATTGTCTTGTCAAGGTCTGACAGTTCCCCGGTCGGTGCCGCACCGTACGGTCGCCGACGCTCCGACGCGTTCGTCCCGGCCGGTCCTCCACTGGTGATGCACGCCCCGGTCGCCACCGTCAACGGAACTGCGATCGACCTCACCTGGACCAGCGGCAACGACAACGGCGGCGCCAACGGCTCGGTCGTCACCGGCTACACCGTCCAGTTCGCCAGCGGCGACAACGGCACCGCCTGCACCACCAACGGCGCGGCCATGGGCTGCACCGTCACCGGGCTGGCCACCGACACCGACTACACCTTCACCGTGACCGCGACCAACGCCAAGGGCACCTCGCCGCTGAGCCCCGTCTCGAACGTCGCGCGGATCGGCTCGACCGGCACCGGCGGCGGGGGAGGGACCTGCACCTCGACCTCGGCCGACGGCTGCGGTTCGGTCATCGTCGACGGAAGCATCAGCATCTCTCTCGACAACGCCGACTCCTCCTTCGCCCTCGGAGGCCAGTCCGGCACCGACAGCAGCACCCCGGACAACACCATCTCCTACGTGGTGACGACCAACAACGCCGCCGGATACTCCGTCAGCGTCAAGTCCGACCAGCCCACCTTGACCCCGGACAGCGCGAAGAACTCGGACAAGATCTCCTTCGACGCCATCACCGCCACCGGCACCGCATTCGTCAGCGGCACCATCCCCAACGACGGTACATCAGACGGCGGGTCGGCCCAGCTGGCCACCGGCGGCACGGTCTACACCCAGACCGCCCGTTCCAAGGCCACCGGCGACACCCACACCACGACCTTCGGAGTGAACATCCCGTTCGTCGCAGCCGATGCCTACCGAGGCACCGTCACCTTCACCGCCAGCGCCAACTAGAGGAGTAGCCGGACCGGGACTCGCCGGTCTGGCTATTCCTCGCAGGTTGAGTGGCCAGTGTCAGGGGCTGCTACTCGCGATCAGGTAACACTCGCGACAACAACAGGATGCAAACCCCAAAGAACGCTAAGAATCCCGCGAACACGATGCTAGCTAGCGCATCGCTGCCGGATTGGCCCGTAACGCCAAGGACTCCAACACAGAACGCGGCAAAGAAGAATGCCGCTGCAAGTAGCCAGAGAACGACGCGCCAGGGACTACCCTTTGCTCCCGGCAGGTTTGGCTTGGCGGCAGCAGTCGCCCCGACTTGCCTCGATGCTCGACGTTGCGCCACGTTGTCGAAAGCCTGCCGGACCTTCGGGTCACGCTTCGCTTCCCGTAGCTGTTTCGGGCTGAAGGGGTCTCCGGATTTTATGCCGAGAGCCTTACGCGCGTTATTGATGATGACCAGGTCGTCGAACTCGTCGTTCTCCCAGGGTTTCTTACCCGTCATGACGACCTCCTCATTCGGCTGACGCACAGAGAAGTTATCACCCACAAGATCGGTAGCGGCACCGTCAGGGCGGCGGCTAGAGTCCTTTCATGTCCAGTGTTCGCTGCATCCGAAATAGAACAAAGGACCTGGGGTGTTGTCGGAACCGGCAGTCGGGCCTCCGACAGGTACTTGCTAGCGTCACCGGATGATGCGACGCGCCTACCTTCTCCTTGTGGCGATTGGTCTTTCCCTGGCCTCGGGGTGCTCGTCCTCGGGCAGTAACGCTGCGTCAGCGTCACGATCGCCGGTCTGCGCCGGTTCTTGCGACGCTTTCGACTCGATGTCGGCGGCGGCAAACCGACCCACCCCGATCCCGACACCCGACGGTGCGACCGCCTGCCATCTACTGATGGCGAAGGGAGCCGCCCTCGACCAGCTCTCGGTCCTCTTCACCTCGGTCACCACCGGCAAACCCGAACCGACTGACGCCGCAGCCCAAATCGTCTTGACCGGCCTGACCGCCGCCCACGCTATCGCGCCGTCGGGACTTGATGCCCTCGTGCAATCAGACATCTACCAGGTGCAAGCGCTCGACGACGCGATCGGTGCCGGAGACCCCGGCACGGCCGACGTGACGATCACCAATAGCTTCAACACCGCTACCTGGTGTTCAGTTCACAAGTTCAGTTGACGGTGGAGCCGAGACACGCCCGCACGGGTTGGCGAACCTAGCCCCGACGACTTTCGCGTGGATAGAATCCTGGCTCCAAAGCTTCCGGAGGGCGGGTGGCAACGAAAAGAAGAAGGGTCCCGCAGACGTGCGCCGAGGCACTGTTCAACGTCCGCGACAATCCACTCGCAGGCTTCTGCTTTTCAGTCATCGCGACATTCTTCATCCTTATTCTGCCGATCATTTTCCTGTTAACGGGCAGCCCAGGGGCCGCAATCGTCGAATTCCTGATCGCGTGCGTCGCGCTCTACCTGTTGGTGCGCCACTCTGAAGCGGCCACCCGATACCTCTAGGCGGCGCACGTTGCTACCCTCCACCATGACAAATCGATGTCGACAGGGAGGCCTCCGCAAATGTGGGACGACATCGTTCAGCGGGCTCGTGAAAACCAACGTACTGCCCTGTCAGCCAGACAGGCATCGCATGACCGGGCTCAAATCCGACCAAGATCCGATTTAGCTGACGAACTCCACCGCGCGACTGCTGACTTCGTTTCTCGTGTTCCCGATCAATACTGGGGTGGTGCGTTGCGTCGGAACATGAAGACGGTAACGGTCGTCTCGAATCCCACCGGCTATGATTATCACGGCGAGACGCTCGTAGTGCGGCGTGATGGCCAGCTGTCAGTTCTCAACTACGGCGACATCTATGCAGATCCGGGCGCAACTATGAGAGTGCTGGCGGCGATGGCCGACTGGCTCGCAACCCGATGCCTTCTCTAACGATCACCCATCAGGTCAGGCGGTGCTTCTCGCTGTGCATGTCACCGAAGTTGCAGCCAAGCAAACACGGCACCTCGACACGTGGTCGCCGAACTTGACGGCATCACGATCCGTGTGACCCTCTTGTGGTCACCGCCGACACTCCAACCACCTCGAAGCCCAGCAATCACGGCCGATCTACCAACCTACCTCGGGCGTATCTCGGGCCAGACGAACAGAGGGGGCGTCGTGCATCCGTTGCAATAATGGATGTTCAGATTGTCATAATCTCTGTTATCGGCATACCAAATAGGGCGATCCGAGGACTGAAGATGGCGGCCGCGAAGCCGACAAAAGGGCGGGGTCGGCGAATGTGTAGTCCTATCCGCCGACGAGCGCGTCGAGGGCAATGGTGATTGCAGAAACGGCCGACGGGTCAGCGAAGAGCGTTGCGGCCGGGGTCGAGGGGCGGCGGGCCCAGTTCACGTTAGGTGCGTCGGCTCCATGGGCGGCAAGGCCGGGCAGTGCGAGCAACGCATTTCGAAATGCAGCAATCGATGCTTCGGGCACGCCCTTGCCGCGCTTGAAGATCCAGTCGTAGTTTACGGCCCAGGAGTCCTTCCCAGCCGCTGCTGTGTAGAAACTCCACGGTTGAATATCGCCATGAGGGGTATGGAACCACGGGGTGACACTTGGGTGCTCGCCTGTTCCCCAGTACAAGTGACTGAATGCCTCGTGACCGGTTGCATGCTCAAGCAGTGAGCTCACGGCGGAGGCGACGTGGGCGGGGCAACGTTCAGCAAGGGTCGTTCGGAAACTTGCCTCATCGTGCTGGGCGACCTTGGCCGCCTTCCGCTCTGCCGCTTCCGCGCCGTAGGTCTGCGGGATCAGAATCTGGATGTCGCCGTCCTGAATGTATTCGAACTCCATCGCGATGATCTCCAGGTCATCAGCGGTTCGACGGTTTAGGAACTCCACTATCCGTCGCAATTCTGGGGTGATGGTGTCGACGGCGAGAACCAAACGGAATCGCCCATCCGAGAGGTTGCGGTCGACTGCTCGACGGAAGGTCGCCTCGTTGAAGTCCAGCCCTTGCTGGGCGGCCAGTTTCGAAGCCTCGTCAATCAGGTCTCGGTGCGAGGTACCCCGCCAGGCGGACTCAAGTTCCCGAGACGTCCACGTGGTCATGCCGGAGGCGTAGGCCAGTATCTGACCGACGATTTCGCGTCGGATTTCGGGGTTCGAGCGCAGTTTGCATTCGGCGAGGGTCAACGATCCGTCTAAGCCCACGACAGCGATGTCGAGACGTCCAGTCCCTGCGATATCGAGCTCCAATGCGACCAACGAATTCGCCGACTCGACGCCGTGCAGCAAACCCGGCGACTCGGCCAGGATCACTTGGAGCGCGGCTTCGTTCGTGTAGGTCGTTGTCTGCGGCATGCGCCAAAAGCCGTCACCTGCGCGTCGAAGGAGCGCCATGGTCCGAAGTCCTCTCATTAAGCGGTCTGAAGGTTCCCGCCGCGACATCATGTCAGCTCCAACTGCATGATTCTTGAAGCGAACCACATACGGCGGTTTTCGGCTCCCAGCCGGACTCGTCGATCAAGTGAAGGCGACGTTAATTCCTGTCATTCAGAGAAGGTGCCGGTCGGGAGCTCGGTCCGATTCCGCATCAATCGATCTTTGCTGCCCGACCTCCAGAGATGGCGAATCTGATTAGCTATCGAAAGGCGGTAGATAGCTCGCGAACATTCGAGTACGTTCTATTCACGGCTTACCGGTTTGGGGGAACTCGGTGAATTTTTCGGTGCTGCGTCGAACGTCAATTCTTGTGACGAGCGTTCTGTTGCTTCTCATGTCAGGGCTAGCTGTACCGATCGAGGCGCATGCTGCCACTTTGCCGACAGTTGCGACGGTTTCACCTCCGACCGGTAGCTCGCTCGGGAGCACTGCCGTCACAGTGACGGGTACCGGTTTTACCGGGGTGACCTCTGTGACCTTCGGTGGCGTCGCAGGGACGTCCCTGTCTGTTATTTCGACGACCTCGTTGACAGTTCTGTCGCCGCCGCACGCTACCGGCGCGGTCGACGTTCAGGTCATGACTTCCGCTGGTGTGTCCGCCGTCGTCGCTGCCGACAAGTTCACGTATGGGCTTTTGCCTGCGGTTACCGCGGTGTCGCCGGCAACCGCGACGGTAGCCGGCGGGACGTCGGTCACCGTGACCGGTACCGGGTTCATCGGCATCACAAGCGTGGTGTTCGGTACGAGTCCTGGAACGTCGGTCACGGTGGGATCTGCTACCAAGCTGACAGTTGTCGCGCCGGCGCACGCCGCCGGACGGGTGGACATTCGTGTCACTGGTTCGTATGGGACGTCGGCGGTGGTGTCAACCGATCGGTACACCTACGGCCCGTCGATCACTGTCGTATCTCCGAATATTGGAACGACCGCCGGTGGCGGAACCGTGACCCTGACTGGCAGCGGCTTCGTCGGGGTGACGGCAGTGAATTTCGGTACTACCGCCGGCACTGGTCTGACTGTCGTGTCCTCCACTCAGCTGACCGTTGTTGCGCCTGCTCACGCGGCAGGGGTCGTGGACCTCCGGGTGATCGGCTCATATGGCACGTCTGCGGTAGGCGCCAGTGATCACTACACATACGGTCCGGCGATCACACTCGTCACTCCTGCAACCGGGCCGATCACCGGCGGCACAACCGTGACAGTTAGTGGAGCCGGACTTACCGGGGTGACCGCCGTCAACTTCGGGACGTCTGGGGGCTCGAACATAACCGTGACGTCAACAAACTCCCTGACCGTCCGCGCTCCTGCACACGCCGCCGGAGTGGTCGACGTACGAGTTGTCGGGACGTACGGCACATCAGCGATCGTGACCACCGATCACTACACCTACGGTCCAGAGCCGGTCGTGACGGTAGTCGCACCCGACTGTGCAGGCCGGCACGATTATCAAGGCCGCTTCAGGTACCTATCTGAGTGTGTCTGGGGCGCTGGTGGTGAACGGCAGTAGCTCGAGCCCGGCGGTGTTTACGTCGTTGCTTGATGACAGTGTGGGCGGGGATACCAATGGTGATGGCACGGCCAGTAGCCCGGTGGCTGGCGACTGGGGCGGCATCAGCGGGTCGTCCGCGTCGTTGTCGATCGATCATGCCGATGTTCGCTACGGCCAAACTGGGATCTCTGGCGGGTCGTTGACTACGACATCGGTGACGAATTCGACGGTCGAGTACGCCTCGTATTCTGGGATCTCGGTGGACAGCTCGGTCGCGATCACGGTGTCTGGGAACACGGTGACTGGTGTGGGGTCGAGTGGGATCCAGGTGAGCCAGGACGGCACTGTGTCGAACGCGGCGGCATCGACGACCACGGTCATCAACAACACCGTCAACGGGGTTAGTGGCGGCGCCGGCATCATCGTGCAAGCCGATCCCTACAACAACTCGGGTACTGCGGCGTTGGCAAACGTTCCCGCGCCCACGGTGACTGGCAACAACGTCACCGGCGTGTCGACTCCCTTCGCACATACGAGCGGCTCCCAAGATCAAGGCGCTGGGTTCGCGATCGCGATCTCGGCGACCAACCTGCTTCCGGCCCAGCTGACCGGTAACACTGGCAGCTCAAATACCGTTAATGCCCTAGAGCTCGGGGGCACGCTTCGGGGCAACCTCATACTGCCGGTCGCCGGGTTGCCGATCGTGGTGGGACTGGTCGACGTTCCCATTTACGGATTCACCTCGGGGCTTGCCGTCGGGTCCGGAGTAACCCTTACCGCCAACGCCGGTGCCGTGCTCAAGTTCAATCCGAATTACGACGCCTACTGGAACAGCCCCGCGGGTCTGAGTGTGTCTGGGGCGCTGGTGGTGAACGGCAGTAGCTCGAGCCCGGCGGTGTTTACGTCGTTGCTTGATGACAGTGTGGGCGGGGATACCAATGGTGATGGCACGGCCAGTAGCCCGGTGGCTGGCGACTGGGGCGGCATCAGCGTGGCAGATGGAGCGACAGCGAGCCTCGTCAATACAGACATCCGTTACGCGAGTACAGCGCTCTCGGTCGCCGACGATGGCGCGGCCGAGTTTCACGGGTCCGTCGTCACCTCAGCGTTTGGCGTTTCCGCTGGCGATGGCTACGTCGACGCGACAGGAGTGGATTGGGGTGATTCGTATGGGCCATCGCCGATCGGCTCAGGCGTTGCGTACTCCGGCGGAGCTGCCAACGTGGTCCCCTGGGTTGGATACGTGGCACCTGCACCGTTGCCCGGCGTACCCTACGTACCGCCAGCGGCAAACCCATGCGCGCAGATTTACTTTGTCGCCGTTCGGGGCTCAGGAGAGGACCCACAGGGCGACCCGCCGATTTACGGCGGTGACGAGTCGTCTGACGGTCTCGGATCTCGAGTGCGTGACGTATTGACAGGTATGACTGACGAGCTTGCGCAATACTCCCCGAGCACCACGGTCAAGACCTACGGCCTGCAGTATCGAGCATTAGGTGTCCTGTCCGACCCACTTTTGCGCGGCACACAAGCATATTTCACGTCCATTTACGAGGGCGTTGACCAGTTGACCGAGCTGATGAGCGACGAGACGCGGATGTGCCCAACAGAGAAGATCGTACTCAGCGGGTACTCGCAAGGCGCACTGGTTATCCACATCGCTCTCAGAGATCTCGCCAGCTCTGGTTCCCCGTCGATCTCGGCGACCCACCTAGCGGCCGTTGCACTTATCGCCGACCCAGCCAAGGTAGCGAATGGCGGTGAGTACACACTCGAGGAATTTGACAAGGAAGCAGGATCCGGAATTGCGAAGGCGGAGGGTATCTGGACGAAGTTTCCTCTAGATTCAGACGTTGGTCCTTTGCCACCTTCCGTAACCGGCCGAACCATCGCGATGTGCCGAAACCACGACCCCGTTTGCGCTCCACCGTCTCCTCAGTTCCTTCTTGAAGGCCTGCTCGCTTACGTTCATATCCATACCGATGGCTACTACCAAACAGAATCAGCCGTCCTTGGCCGATGGGCTGCCGACAAATTCCTCGCCAGGGCGTTCGTTTTGGCTGACTAGCTGAGATTGTGCGAGGGGCGTTACCCAGTGAACGCCGCTACACCTGATGCTAGGGGGATGTTGGTGCGATGCTTAGAAGAGGACGTCAGAGGGTCGGGTCGCATACGTCGAGGGCCCGTGGCCGGACCCCGTGAATTGATCCACGGTTTGTGAGAGTCAGTTTCGGTGGGTGCAGATGGCAGCGTAGCGGGCTGGGGTTTGGTAGCCCAGAGCCGAGTGCCGCCGATGTTCGTTGTATTCCTGTTTCCAGTCGCTGATCACGACCCTCGCGTGGGCCAGGGACCAGAAGATGTTGATGTTGAGGCATTCGTCGCGGACGCGTGAGTTGAACGATTCGACGTAGCCGTTGCGCCACGGCTCGCCGGGTGGGATGAACGACAGCCCGACCTGTTCACCGGCCCAATCGGTCATCACCGCGCAGGCGAACTCGGGGCCGTTGTCGCTGCGCAGCACGACGGGGTACCCACGACCGGCGGCGACGCGGTCCAGTTCGTCGGCTAACGCATCAGCGGTGATGGACCGTTCCACGAGCCCACCGAGGCATTCGCGGGTGTGCTCGTCAATGATCGACACGATCTTGATCGGTCGGCCGTCGGTGGTGGCGTCGAACTGGAAGTCGACGGCCCACACCGTGTTCGGTGCGTCAGCTTTCGGTAGGCCGGGGGCGGTGCTGGTGCCGAGGCGTTTACGGCGGCGGCGTTGCGGCACGCGTAGGCCTTCGTCGCGCCAGAGTCGCTGTATTTTCTTGTGGTTCACCGTCCACCCCTCGCCGCGGGCGTCGTGATACGCGCGGCGGAATCCCCACCTCGGATGCGTTTTCGCGTACTCCCGTAACCAAGCCCGCAGCGCCGCGTCGGGATCGGCCGGCGTCGCCGCCTGTGGTTCGTGTCGCTGTGTGGTGCGGTTCTGCCCGGTCACCCGGCACGCGAACCGCTCACTCACGCCCATCGTGGTGATGAGGTGGTGAACGGCCGCGCGCCGGCGTTCCGGGCTCAGAAGTTTCCCCGGGCGATCTCCTTCAACGCGGCCTTCTCCAGCTCCGCGTCGGCGAGCAGCCGCTTCAGGGTGGCGTTCTCCCGCTCCAGGTCCTTCAACCGTTTCGCGTCGTCAGCTTTCAGGCCGCCGAACTGGTTGCGCCACCGGAAATAGGTCTGCTCAGAGACCTGCAATTCCCGGCAGACATCGGCAATGTCTTTGCCTTCGCCCAGCATCCGATCAGCCTGCGCCAGTTTCCGCACGACCTGCTCCGGGCTGTGCCGCTTCCTCGTAGTCATCGTGGTCAAGCCTTCCTGCCCACAACGTGGGCCGCAAGACTCTCACTCGACCTGGATCAACCAACCGGGGTCAGGCCACCCGGCCCGGGACCACAACATGCGCAACGAATCATCGCTTGTTCTCGCCAAGTCGGCTGATCGGGATCGCTGGCGCCGCTGGGGTGGCGCTCAGCATCGGTGCATCTGAGTCATTCGGGCTGACGCGGAATACTCTGCCTGTGTGGCTCAGGTGACCGTGCGTCTCATCGGTCCGGTCGCTTCTGCGCCTCTTGGATATTGCGGGCGCTGAGTTCTGCTGCTGCCCGTGGCCCGCCCTGCTCGGCGACGGCCTTCGCCCGATAGGGGAGCGTGGTCGCGAGTAAGCGGCGAAGGCGGCCAGCGTCAACGACCGCAGCTCGCCCGTAGCCCGTGCCTATCGTCACGGCGCGACCCTGTGCAGCAGCGTCAAAGATTTCTGCGAAATGCGCCGTCGCCTCGTCGATCGTGTCGAAGTGAGTCGAATGCATTGCGGTGGCTCCGTGGTTTGTGCCGGACGCCAACGTCTGATCGCCTTGGCGGAGCCGTAAGTCTACGAGAACCGGGCGCTCGGCACAGGTACCTGAAATTGTCACGGGCCTTCGGCGGACGGGTAGTGGCCGCACCGTGGCTACTTAGGTCTCGAAACACGCGCGCGGGCGGATGTACTCTGCGACTATGCAGTGGACGGGCGGCCAAGTCCTCATCCCCATCTCATCCCCATCCTCGGGGATATTGCCCCGAACCACCGGTCAGCTGCGGTCAAGTAAGGACAACGATTGGCCAGTAAACACGGGAGAATCCGCCGAATCACGCGGTAGCAAGCTGGCTGTCCGAATTCTTGACACGGTAGGGGTCACTGGTTCAATCCCAGTATCGCCCACAACACGAAGGCCCCGGTTTTCCGGGGCCTTTCGTCGTTTCCGAGCCTACTTCGCTCGGCGGCGCGCGATCCACATGCGATCACGCTGCCACCGCTGACGCAGCCGCGGCTTCGGTGCCGCGACGTCGGTCAGCGTTCGCGAAACACCGCCTTGTCGGCGGCGCGCCAGATCTGCACGTACTCCTTGGTGATCGGCTCGTCGTCGTCGAGCGTCTCCCGTACCGCGTCACCTCGTATAGCCGGCGTCTGTAGAGGTGGTGCTGACGCTGCGCTCCTGCTGGTTGACGTTCATCTCCCTCGGCGGGCTCTCCACAGCGCAAGGCCGCGGGTTTCGTCGTTGACGCAGCCGTTGAGGGAGGTCGTGGCCGAGTAAGCGATCATCAGCGGCCTACTCTGCGTGCCAGGGCGATCGTGGTGCATCTTCTTCTTCGCCTCCTCCGGTGCGAGGGCCTCGGGGGAGCCGCTCCAGGACGAAGTGCGTTACGCCACTCGGTGAGGTGACCGCCTCGACGTCGTAGTCTTTCTCAATGCCTTCGAGACCGTCCCACAGGCGGACGCCGCGACCGAAGAGTACCGGCGTCTGGACGATGTGAATGTAGTCGACCAGGCCGGCCGCGATGAACTCCCGAGCGACGGTCGGACCGCCTCCTATCCGCACGTCTTGGCCGAGCGCCGCCTCGAGCGCGACCTCGAGGGCCTTGGCTGGGGTGGCGTCAAGGAAGTGGAACGTCGTGCCGCCCTCCATCTCTATCGACGGCTTCGGCTTGTGCGTGAGCACGAAGGTTGGGGTGTGGAACGGCGGGTTCGGGCCCCACCAACCCTCCCAGTCCGGGTCGTCCTGCCACCCGGGAGGGCCGAACTTGTATGCGCCCATGATCTCGGCGCCGATTCCCGGTCCCCACTGCTGGGCGAAGGCGTCGTCGACACTGTTCGCGCCACCCTCGCCTCCCGCCATGGCCGCGCCGAAACGAGTGCCGAAAATCCACGCGAGGTGGCTGTGTCCGGAGTGGCCCATCGGCGCTTCGAGCGTCTGGTCCTCGCCGGTGGCGAATCCGTCTAGGGACACGGACAGGTTGTGGATGCGAGCCTTGCCGGACATTAACTCTCCCTTTTCGTAGGCAATTCGGTGAGGTACATGCTGAGTTTGCTCAGCGTCTGTTGGGCGCCCTCGATCACGTGGTACTTGCCCACGGCCTCGTCGCGCAGTTTCTTGGTCGGGAAGACAGTGCGCATCACAACGTGAGTCGTCGCCTCGTGCTGCGCGAGCACGAGCGTCGACTCGAAGGCGTTCGGGTCGTCACGCGACTCGCCGTGCAGTATCACGATGCGCTCAGGCCGGACGATCTCGGTCCAGGTGATCCACTCTTGATAGTCGGTCCCGTCGGGCCCGTGCATCACGAAGTCCCAGACACCGCCCTCACGGAAGTCAAACGAGCGAGTGGTCGTGGTGAATCCATCCGGGCCCCACCACCGCGACAGATGTCGGACTTCGGTGAATGCCTCGAACACCAACTCGCGTGGGGCACTGATGAGTCGGGAGATCACGATCTCCCGATCGGCCGTCGCCGATTGCGGCGCCGCGGATTCCATTGGCGCGTCTCGTTCTGTTGTTGCCATCATCTACTTCCCTTGCGTTTCCTGCTTGAGGTCCTGCACGTACATGTCCAGCCGGTCGAAGCTTTCATTCCAGAACTGCTGAAACCCACCGGTCCACTCGTGGATCGGCCGCAGCCCATTGGCCTCAAGGCCATAGAGGCGCTGCTTGCCTGCCTTGCGGTCCCGCACCAGACCCACCTCCCGGAGCACCCGCAGGTGCTTGGACGCCCCCGGCTGAGTCATCCCCAGCTCTTGGGCCAACTCGGTCACCGGCCACTCGCCCGCGCGCAACAACATCAGGATCTCCCGGCGCTGCGGCTCGGCGATCGCATTGAACACATCCGACGTCGTCGCTGCACGGGCCATGACGACATCATATACCGATAACGGCATGAGTTACGGGCGAAGGCGATCTGAGAAGCTGCACTATCGCGATTGGAATGCCAACTAAGCGTGCGGTTGAGAGACAAGCCGGGATCGGAGAGGCTTCGGACACGCAAACGGAGCTACGCGGTGGAAGCCAACACGTCCGCTGTCCCCGAACTCAGGGCGTTGCTTCGGCCCTATCCGGAGACGCGACTGTCCGACGGCACCGGCAGCGAGGCACCCAGACCGGCGAGGTCCGCCAGGAGGTCGGGCGGCGCATCAGCTGACCGTTCGCTCACCTCGACCACCGCGTCGAGGAAGTCCAGCCCGGTCACATCGGTGGCCAACGCGAGCATCCCATCGCTGGTGAAAGCCTCGAACTGCCCCGGCATCACCACTCTCGACCCACCAGGGCAAGGGCATCCGTCCCGGCACGGTGCGGCAGCCCGACACTCTCGACTCTGCTCCGAACGTCGATCTCAGATGACACGTCCCTGCCCCTCTGCAGCGTCTGCAGCGGTGCGATCCAGGGGCCTCAGCGGCCTGCCATGTAGCTTCGGCTGTGGTCCAACTGGGTTCGGCTACGGCAGCTGGGCTCTGACCGATACGAGTCGGTCGTCAACCGAGCTGGGTGGCGATCAATTCGTCCAGGTGAATTAGCTCCACAACCCTGCTCGCGGCCGCAATGCGCGCACCCGTAGCTGTCGTCGGCGGGGCCTTCGCTAATGCGACCCAGATCACAAGAACAATCCTCAAGTTGTGGCGCGTACCGCCGATAGTCGGTAGACGCACTCACCCTTGGAGGATGTGTGGCACATCCGCCGCTGCTCAAACCGTCGATGTTCAGCGGCTTCTGGTACACCAGTGTCCTGTTGGGTTGGGGCTTGCTGGTCGTGGCTTGCGTGCAGGTCGGTACGGCATCGATCACCGCAGCCGGGCTCCCATTGTTGATGTCCGCGGTGCTGCTGCTGGTTCTTGAACTGCTGCCGCTGGTGCAGGGCCGCGGACATGATCCACACGGCGTGGTCATGTCAACCGCCTTCGTCTGTGCGGTTCTGTTCATGTGGGGTCCGTGGCCGGCCATCGTGATGGTCAGCATTGCGGCGATGGCCTCTGACCTTCGGGCCGGCAAGCACTGGTGGAAGGTTCTGTTCAACGTCGGCCAATACGCTTGTTCCGTCGCGGCGGGCGCGGTAGTAATCTGGCTGGCCGGTCAGCACCCCTCACTGCAACATCCGCTGCCGCGCTTCAGCGTGTCTGACATCGGCTGGGTCGTCGGAGTCTGGGTCGTGTACTTCACCGTCAACCTGGTTCTAGTCTCCGGAGTGTTGGCCCACCGCAGCTCGCTCCGCTCGGAGCTCTTCGACGACTTTCTCCACTATTCGATGATGAACTTCGCCGTCCTTGGCATCTCGCCGATCATTGTGGTGGTCGCGCAGAATGTCTGGCCGCTGCTACCTGCGCTGCTGATCCCGCTGCTACTGCTCTACCGGATGGCGCAGATGACCTTGGAGAAGGAGCATGAGGCCGGGCACGATGCCCTGACCGAATTGCCCAATCGCAGCAGCATGCATTTCGCGTTGAATGATCACCTCAGCCATGCGCGACGGACCGGCGATACGTTCGGTTTGCTGCTGATCGACCTGGACCACTTCAAGGAGGTCAATGACAGCCTCGGTCACCACGCCGGCGACGAACTGCTCGTCCACTTCGCCCACTGCCTTAGACGTTCGGTTCGACCGCAGGACTACGTAACGCGCTTGGGTGGCGATGAATTCGCGGTCATCATCCCCGCTGCCGACGAGCGGGCGGCCCGAGACGTCGCCGAACGGATCCGTGACTCGTTGATTGAACCGGTGTACGTCCAAGGTATGCAGCTGCAGATCGAGGCGTCTATCGGTCTGGCCATGCACCCCGAGCACGGCGAGGGACTGGAGGACCTGCTGCGCCACGCTGACTCGGCTATGTATACGGCTAAGGAGTCTCGCGAGGGCATCGCCCTCTATTCAGCTGTCCGGGATCGTAACTCCACCGATCGGCTCAGCCTGCTCGCCGAACTTCGCCAAGCACTGGACCAGCACACGCTCGAATTGCACTATCAACCGAAGGTCAGTCTGGCCGATCGCGGCCTACTCGGAGTCGAAGCGCTCATTCGATGGGACCACCCCACGCGCGGCTTCATTGCCCCCGATTACTTCATCCCTCTCGCTGAGCAGTCTGGCCTCATGCCGATGCTCACCGCCCAGGTGATCGAGATCGCCGTCGCTCAACTGCGCGACTGGAGCGAACTTGGGCTGCAGGTGCCGATGGCGGTGAACATCTCTCCGACCGACCTCACCGGCCATCGGCTCACCCACTTACTGGCCCAGACCACAACCACCCACGGCGTCGCGGCCGGGATGTTGAAGCTGGAGATCACCGAACGCGTCGTCGCCGAAGAAACCGAGGAGATGAACTCGGTCCTGCTGACTCTGCACGAAATGGGCGTCACGCTCAGCCTCGACGACTTCGGCACCGGCTACTCCTCGATGCGCCGGCTCAAAACACTCCCCATCTCCGAACTCAAGATCGACCGCAGCTTCGTCTCCAGCTTGTTCGACAGCACCGCTGATGTCGGCATCGTTCGCGCCGTCATCGACCTCGCCCACGCTCTTGGGATGCCGGCCATCGCCGAAGGGGTCGAGACAGAATCTGAGTGGCAACTGCTGCACTCCCTCGGCTGCGACGGCGCCCAGGGATGGCACATCGCGCGACCCATGCCCGCAGCCGATATCACCGAATGGATCACCGCCCACGCGCCCTCGTCACTGCGTACCGACGCCGCCTAGATTCGCACGGTGGCTGACTCGCCGTGGCTCGCGGGTAGCCAACCATCGCTACCAGGCACCGGGGACAGCACACCACCCAACCAGGTGAACTGGCATCGACCGGAACTCCCGCGACAAGTCTGCTTGGTGCGGCAGCAGTGCTCATTCTGATCGGCGGGTCGGCGGTGGCAATCGGGGCCCGTAGGCGCCACTAGCCGAATTGCCAGGCGGTCGACGGACAGGTGTCGATCGCCGGGGCAGGAACCTTGTCGAGCGGGATCACACCGACCCGAGTTAGCGCTGGTGCGCTACGCGACCGAGTCCCAGAAGCCGCATTGGTGCTCGGAGCGGAAGGCGGAGGTGCTGATCTCAGTGCTCTCGCCGGAGGGCTTCAGGGACATGATCCGGTGAGTCGCCCCGAACTTCGGCCAGTGCGCCTGCCCTTGCGCGTTCGGGCTCCCACGGAAGACGAACCCTCCCCAGTAGTGGATCATGTCGCGGGACAGCTGGCGCTCGCCCGCATTGAAGGTGGGGGCGATGGGTGTGCCGTTGTTGAAGCTCGGGAACAGGTACGCGAGTTCCGCAGCATGTCCCGCTCCCCATACGTACCCGGGAATCGGGACCAGGCCGGGACCGTGGCGGGCGTCGAACTCGTAGGCATAGGTCGGCACGTACTTGGCGAATGTGCTCTCCAGCTGCAGTTGCGAGCATCCCCCAATTCCCGCGGCGAGGCCGGAGTCGGTGGCAATCGCGCCGATCAGGTAGGCCGGCGTGAACTTGTCGGCATTGCGCGGCCACGGGTAGCGGGCCAGCACCTGGGGGGCGAGTGCCGGGAACGTCGACTGGACCCAGGCCTCGTACTGACTCTCAGTCAATCCGATGTCGCCCTGGAAGAAGGTTCGACCTTCGTCGCGATTCGATCCCGTCACGATCGGAACGCGAGCGAACTCCCCGTCGCGGACGGCAGTCGCTGGTGGCTGGGGAAGCGCCGTTGTGCCGCTGGTCAGGGTCGGCGAGAAGCCTGTGCTTGCGTCGAGCAGTTTCGCCGCCGAGAGTCCGCGCAGGCAGGACGTCTCAGTGGCCGCTGACGGACAGCCCGCTGCAGCGGCAAACGTCGTGCTGTCAGTCCTCGTTGCGGCGAGCGGCCGGCTCAGGCAGGAACCGCTCTGCATCATCGCGCGGCTGAATAGTCCCTGCGAACCAGGTGCGGTCAGATGCGCGCAGACCGAGAAGGCACCGGCGGATTCTCCACCGAGCGTGACCTCGTTCGGGTCGCCGCCGAACGCCGCGATGTTGCGCTGCACCCACCTCAGCGCGGCCTGCTGATCGAGGAAGCCGTAGTTGCCCTGGCCGGTCTTCGACAGTCCAGGTAGACCGAGGAAGCCGAAGACGCCGAGGCGATAGTTCATGGTGACGACGATCGCGTTGCTGAGGCGGACGATCTTCTCGCCGCCGGCCTGGTTCGAGCTTCCGTTCACGAGGCCGCCGCCATGGATGAAGACGTAGACGGGAATCTTTCGTCCAGCCGTAACGCCGGTTGCTCGCTGTACGTTGATGAACAGGCAGTCCTCGGCATTCGTCCGGACGCCATTGGTGCTCTCGAGCGCGGCGCAGCGAGCGCCATAACTGGTAGTCGGCAGCACGCCGCTCCACGGCGCATGCGGTTGCGGTGCCTGCCAGCGCAGGTTAGCGATCGGCGGTGCCGCGTAAGGGATTCCGAGGAAACTGTCGACGCCGTCGCTGCTTGCGCCGCGAATGGCGCCCCGGTCCGTCTGCACCACAAGGGGGTTCCTCGGATGATGGTAGGCAGCTGCCGGAGCAGCAAAAGCCACTAGTAACAAGGCGGTTGTGCCGGCGACGAAGCCAGCGCGGACTGCTCTGATCATCGGAACACGCTCCTCGTCCGATGCGGCCGTCACTCCGCTCGCGGGGTCGGCTGGCATCGAATCGATTGTTCGGGGGATCTATCCTGCGTAGCCCCTGAACCAGATAAGTGTCAAGGGGTGGCGGGCCTTCTAGCTCTCCGATGCTGGATCGGTTTGATACGAGGGATCGATGTCCTGCCAACCCAGGGCGATCGCCAACGCGTTGATTCCGTCGGTGACCGACTCGAGATCGTCACGGACGCCGACGCTGATGCTGGCCAGCGCGTAGCGCATCTGTTTGGCCGAATGGGCGCGCGCTTCGGCACGCAGGTCGATGCCCTTCTGGGTAGCCCTATATCCGGAATTGGCGGACCTTGTCTTGGTGTCGGCGTTGCTGATCAGGTCGCGGCTCTCCAACGAGCGGAGCGCGCCCGGCACAGTGGCGATCGGCAATCCGGTGCCACTGATGATGGTCCGCAGATTTGCTCCCGGGTGGCGCAGTAGATATCCGAGAATGGCGACTTCGACGATCGGAACCAGGGGTTGGTCCATTCGCTCCTCGGCTTGTCGACGGATCATCGTGTTCACCGAGTCCAGCGCCTCGGTGAGGTTCACCAGGGCTTGCACGATGTTGCTGTCCGGGTCGGCTGTCATCGCGAGGCCAGCTCCGCTGCGAGTCGGATGGCTCCAGTCAATTCTGCGCGCACGGATAGCTCGGCCGCGAGGATCTCGATATTCGCCGCGGTCGCCGGTTGAGCGTGCCGCCGAACCGACGCTTCCACCCCGTCGATCAGTGCCTTCCCGGCGGCACCGAGTTCACCGCCGATGATGAGCGCTGAAGGGTTGAGGAGATTGCACAGTTCGGCCAATGGTCGTCCGAGTGTGCGGCCGGCCTCGTTGAGGATCCGGTCGGTGACCGCGTCCTGGAACTCGTGAATCTGTACCTTCTGCTGATCGCTGCTGGGGTGCGTGTGGGCGATCTGCTCGCGCACCGCCTTCACCGAGATCACCGCCTCCAAGCACCCGAGGTCCCCGCAGCGACACAGCTCGGTTCGGCCCGGGAGTTTCGTGTGCCCGATCTCGCCGGCCAGGCCGTTGGCGCCGGTGTACGACCGGCCGTTGAGCACCATGCTTGCGCCGATGCCATCGGACGCTTTGACGTACAGGAAGTCCGAGTGGTGACGCCCGGCACCGGCCTGCTGCTCGCCGTAGGCGCCGAGGACCGCGTCGTTCTCGATGTGGACCGGCACACCGAGCCGGGCCTGTAGCTCCTGTCCGGGGGCGAGCCCAACCCAGCTCATGAGAATCGTCGGGGATCGGACCGTTCCGGTTCGGCTGTCGATCGGTCCCGGAACTCCGGCGACTACGGAAGAAAGGTGGTCAATAGAATGCTCTTCGCGCAACTGCCGCATCGTTTCGGCGGCGAAGTCCATGGCGTCGCGGGCGTTCAGGTCCACGTCCAGGACGAGGTGCCCCCGACCGAGTTCACGACCCAGTCGGTCGGCGACGGCGACGGTGACATGGCTGTGCCCGAAGTCGATACCGGCGACCGGTGCACCTGATGCCACCGCAGAGAGGCTGACCCCGGGGCGGCCGCTGCCCGAGCCGCGACCCTTTGTCCGGGCTTCGGCCTCCACGATCCGTCCCTCGGCCAGCAGTCGGCCGACGGCATGGTTGACGGTGCTGCGCGACAGGCCGGCCAGCTGGGCCAGTTCGGAGCGAGTGACCTCGTTGCCGTTGCGGACGAGCTGGTAAAGGTCTTCTCGGGTCCGATCCCGGGGAGACACATTGTCAGTAGCTGAGGTCATCCCAGGACTCTATGTCATCCGCGGCGAGTTCGGCCCATAATGAGCCCATTATTTACACAATAATCGTGCATGAAGTGCATAAAAATGGCGGTTCAAAACCATTGACCGGCTAAAAGTAGCTGGGTAGCGTCCCGGACGACCCCTTCTTGTGTACGCAGCGTCATTAGCTGAATCGGTTAGCCAGCCGCTGCGGCACGCGATCCCCTACGCATTTGTCGGAAGGACACTCTTCATGCATCTCCCGAACCCCAGGTCGGTGGCCGCGCGGTCAGCACTGACGCTGACCGTTGCGGCCGCTCTAGTAGTGAGCGGAGCGGTCCAGGCAACCGCCGCGACCACAGATCCCAATCCGAACGCTCTCGAAACCGCCAATACCGCGTTGTCGGAGACGGCGGCGACTGAAGGCATGGTGCTGTTGCAGAACCAGGACAACGCGCTGCCGATGGCCAAGTCAGGGAACGTCGCGGTCTTCGGCGTCGGTGCCTACAAGACGGTGAAGGGCGGCACCGGCTCGGGCTCGGTCAATAACCGCTCCACCGCGACCGTGCGCCAGGGCCTTGAGAATGCCGGTTACCACGTCACCACCAGCAATGCCTACTGGTCAGCCATGACCAACGCCTACGACGCCAAGTACGGCAGTTCGGCCAACAGCCTCTTCGGACCAGCGGTCGACTACTCCTCGGTCGAGCAGTTGCTGACCGCGAGCACCGTCGCCCCAACCGCCGCCACCGACACGGCGATCTACGTCGTCGCCCGCAACTCCGGTGAGGGCGCGGACCGCTCGTCCGGTGCCGGTGACTATCTCCTCGGAGACACCGAGAAGGCGGACATCACGATCCTCGGACACAGCTACCGGCACGTCGTCGTGGTGCTGAACAGCGGCGGAATCATGGACACCACGTTCGTGAAGACGATCAACGCGGCCGAGAAGGATCCATCCGGTGGCCCGGCCATTGATTCGCTGCTGCTGATGAGCCAGCCCGGCGAGACGGCCGGCGACGCGCTGGTCAAGGTGCTCAACGGCACGGTGGACCCCTCCGGTCATCTCACCGACACCTGGGCCTCGCAGTACTCCTACTACCCGGCATCGGCCACCTTCGGTGCCAACGACGGCGACACCACCACCGAGCCCTACGGTGAGGGGATCTACGTCGGCTACCGATACTTCGACTCGTTCTACAAGACGATCGACGCCGCCAACCCCGCGGGCGTCGTCAACTACCCGTTCGGGTACGGCCTGTCGTACACGAGCTTCAACATCCAGACCCAAGGCGTAAAGGCCGACGCGAAGACTGTCACGGTCCGCGCGAAGGTCACCAACACCGGTCACTACAGCGGCAAGCAAGTAGTCGAGGTCTACTACTCCGCGCCGCAGACGGGTATCGACAAGCCCTACCAGGAGCTCGCCGCATACGGCAAGACCGACACTCTCGCCCCTGGGCAGTCCCAGGTCCTCACGCTGACCTATGACACCACCCAGATGTCCTCCTACAACCCCACCAGCTCGGCCTACCTGATGGATCCGGGCGCCTACGTCGTCCGCGTCGGCGACTCCTCACGGGACACCCACGTGGCGGCCCAGCTCGACCTGAAGTCGGGCGTTGCGACCGAGCTCGTCAACCACGAGTTGGCTGATCAGTCCCCGGCCTCGGAGCTGAAGAGCTCGGCGGCGAACTTCTACACCTACGCCACCGAGGCGGCCGAACTGGCCGCAGCGCCCCACATCAAGCTCTCGACCGGCGCCTTCAAGACCAAGGACGACCGCTCGGCCGACGAGCAGAATGTGACCGTCGCGGCCGACTCGCCGTACGCGGCCATCGACGGGACCACGATCTCCTCGACCACCGCCTACCTCAGCTCGAGCAACGACGCGAGCAACTGGGAGGGCACCGGAGCGCCATACACGGCCAAGTCCGGTGAGACGGTGAAGACCGTGAAGACCAGCCCGAGTGCCACGCTCTACGACGTCGCCAAGGGCAAGATCTCGATGAAGCAGTTCGTCGCCGGCCTCACCGTCACCCAGCTGGCCAACATCGTCGAGGGCTCAGGCACCCTCGGATCGACACCGTCAGCCGTCGGAGCGGCCGGATACACCACGGCTAGCTACGAAAGCCTGGGCATCCCCGGCATGGTGCTCTCTGACGGGCCGGCCGGTCT
The DNA here is from genome assembly GCF_900230215.1 of Jatrophihabitans sp. GAS493. Classification (NCBI taxonomy): domain Bacteria; kingdom Bacillati; phylum Actinomycetota; class Actinomycetes; order Jatrophihabitantales; family Jatrophihabitantaceae; genus Jatrophihabitans; species Jatrophihabitans sp. GAS493. The sequence goes on from NZ_LT907982.1 coordinate 3,074,544, forward strand.
GCGGCTGACCCAGCAGATCGCGACCACGCCAACCACCTACCAGTGGGCCACGGCGTGGCCGGTGGGCACGATGCTCGCCCAGACCTGGAACCGTGACCTGATCACCCAGGTCGGTGACGCAGTCGGCAAGGAGATGCTCGAGTACGGCGTCACCATGTGGCTCGCGCCGGGTATGAACATCCACCGCGATCCGCTCAACGGTCGAAACTTCGAGTACTACTCGGAGGATCCGCTGGTGGCCGGCCTATCAGCGGCGGCGATGACCATCGGTGTGCAGAGCAACCCAGGCGTGGGCGTCACCGTGAAGCACTTCGCCGAGAACAGCCAGGAGGCCAACCGCAACGCCGACAACGCCGTAGTCAGTGAAAGGGCGCTACGGGAGATCGAGCTGCAGGCCTTCGAGTACGTCGTCAAGTCGGCCCAGCCGATGGCCGTCATGAGCTCCTACAACAAGATCGACGGGACCTGGTCGTCAATGAACTACGACCTTCTCACCGACGTGCTGCGCGGCGAGTGGGGCTTCAAGGGCCTGGTCATGAGTGACTGGGGCGGCTCGCACAGTGCCGTCGCCTCGATGTACTCCGGCAACGACCTGATCGAGCCGGGCGGTAACCCGAACGAGGTCATCAACGCGACCAAGCAGGTCACACCGCAGTTCGACCTGAACGGCCTGCCCGTCTACAACAAGACGACGCAGACGTTCGGAACGTTCAGCTTCACCAGCTACGCCTTCTCGCTGGGGAGCCTGACGCTGTCGGCCACTGGTGACAAGACGTTCGCCACCACGGTCGACTCGTCGACGGACCTGAGCAAGGCGCCGCTGTCGGGATCTACCACCACCGACGCAGGCGGGCATCAGGTGTTCACCCCGAACCCCAAGTTCACCTCGGTGGACGAGGCCTACCAGGCGACGATCGCGCTCCTCGCCGGCACCGCATTCAACGCCACACAGAAGGCAGCGATCACCATCAGCAACGTCGTCCACGCGACGCCGAGTGACGCTACGAGTCCGGTGACCGCCTACAGGGTGACGGAGAAGGGCAGCTACCCGGCCACGTATGACATGCGCCTGGGTGACCTGCAGCGCAGCGCCTCACGGGTCCTTACCCAAGCGATGCAGAGTGAACCGTTCGCGCAGTTGGCGAAGCTGCAGGGTGTCAAGGGAATTCACGTGGCATCGTATGAGGCACAGTTCGGCAGCAAACTGGCGCAGTTCGTCTCGGTCGGCAAGAGTGCGATCGTGGCCAACCCGGACCAGGGCCATCACAACCTGCCGCTGAGCGGATCGGTCCAGTCCTCTGGAACGACCCTTCCCCTTTCCGGCAAGGCTACTGTCGACGTCACCGCAGGTGGTGCGCTCAGCGGCAGCGCGTCGTTCGCCACCCTGACCAACACGCACTACGTCTACGGCCTGTTGCCGGTGACGGTAAAGGTGAATCTATCGGCGGGGGCCCTCACCGGCACCGTTGGCAACACCAACGGAGTGATAACCCTGCCCCTCTCGGCTCGCGTCACTCAGGTGACGTTGTTGGGTTTTCCGTTACTGGCGCCAAGTGCCCACTGCGGAACCCCCAACCCCACAAACCTCGTGCTGAGGCAGACGGGACCCGATAGCTACACCGGGGCAGTCACTCTGACGACCTTGACCGGATGCGGTGCGGCACAGCAATGGATCGGACTGGTCAGCGGTGCGAAGGTGAGCGTGAAACTGAACCTCGCCTGATCCGGGCTGACACTCGCTTCGGCCGGCACCTCCTTCGGGGGGCGCCGGCCGAACCGCATGCCTTGGACGAGCCGGGAAGAGAGGGCGCCCGCGAGGTGTTGGCCCAATCATGAAACGCATCGGGTTCCTGTCCTTCGGTCACTGGTCGCCCTCGCCGCACTCGCAGACGCGTTCGGCCTCCGACGTCCTGCTCCAGTCCATCGACCTGGCTGTCGCGGCCGAGGAGCTCGGCGCAGACGGGGCGTACTTCCGGGTGCATCACTTCGCCAATCAGCTCTCGTCACCGTTCCCGCTGCTCGCGGCCGTCGGTGCTCGAACGAGCCGTATCGAGATTGGCACCGGCGTGATCGACATGCGCTACGAGAACCCGCTGTACATGGCCGAGGACGCCGGTTCGGCTGATCTCATCTCCGGCGGACGGCTGCAGCTCGGTATCAGCCGGGGGTCACCGGAGCAGGTCATCGACGGCTACCGCTACTTCGGATACGTGCCGGCTGAGGGGACCGATCACGCTGCCATGGCCCGAGAACACGCCCGTGTTTTCCTGGACGTTCTCAACGGGGCGGGATTCGCTGAGCCCAACCCGCGTCCGATGTTCGCCAATCCGCCTGGTCTGCTGCGCGTTGAGCCGCACTCCGAGGGGCTGCGGGAGCGCATCTGGTGGGGCGCCGGAACCCGGAAGACCGCCGAATGGACCGCCGAGCAGGGGATGAACTTGATGAGTTCCACACTTCTGAGTGAGGACACCGGTGTCCCGTTCCATCAGCTGCAGGCGGAGCAGATCGAGGTTTTCCGTAAGTCGTGGATCGAGGCCGGCCACGTCCGTGAGCCGCGGGTCTCGGTCAGCCGGAGTATCTTTCCGATTGTGAACGACCTCGATCGCTCCTACTTCGGGCGTGACGCGGGCTCGCAGGATCAGGTCGGCTTCCTCGACGGCGGCAAGGCGCGCTTCGGCAAGTCCTACGCCGGTGAGCCCGACCGCCTCGTCGAGCAGCTCGCCCAGGACGAGGCGATCGCCGCCGCCGACACGCTGCTGCTGACAATTCCGAATCAACTCGGCGTCGACTACTGCGCTCACGTCCTCGACTCGTTGCTCACGCACGTCGCTCCGGCCCTTGGCTGGCGCTGAGGATCCCGCTGGCTAGTTAGACACTTGACAGTTAGAACTCTAACAGTTAAGGTTCTAAACATGGACGCACCCAAGCTCACCAGCACTCTTGAATTGGTTCGCTGGATCGGCTGGGCGCAACGCAAAGCGGCTGAGGACTGGATCCGCGAGCGAGACGTCACTTTCGAGCAGGGGTTCGTGCTCGCCCACCTGGTCCAGAGCCCTGGTGCAATCCAGCGCGATATCGCGCAGAGAAGCCGTACCAGCGCGGCAAGTGTGTCGAGCCTGTTGAAGGGGCTTGAACGTCGCGGCCTGATCGAGCGCCGCACGGAGGTCGGCGACGAACGCAGTAAGCGCGTCTACGCGACGCCGGCCGGCGCCGAGCTCACGGCCGGGCTGGAGGCCGCTATGACCGCAGCCGACGAGACGATCCTCGCCCCGTTGACTAACAGCGAACGGACCACTCTGCAGGCGCTGCTGACCAAGATCACGGCCGACTTGCCGCAGCCAACCCGGCCGTAAAACCAGCCGGCCGGGCGAACCAGCCGGCCGAGCAGATAGCGCGGCCCGGTCGCGCACCCAGTACACGCCCCGCCGCGCTGGCGTCTGCCCGCGTGCACTCGAACCTGCCCGGAAAGGACTTGCCATGACCACCACGACACTTGAATCCCCGTCCAATTCCAACGCCGCCGGCTCCAACCGCTGGTACCTCTCCACCGCGCCGATCATCCGCGCCCTCATCCACCTCTGCGTGCCGATGGCGGCGGCGATGATCGTCGGCGCCGTCTACAACGTCATCAATGCCGGCGTCATCGGTTCGCTGCACGACACCGCGCTGCTGGCCGCCGTCACCCTGGGCTCGCCGATCCTCGGTCTCGTCATGGCGGTGGGTGGCGTCTTTGGCGTCGGCGGCGGCGCGCTCGTCTCGCGACTGCTGGGGGCGGCCGAAAACGACCCCGCGAAGGCCGGCGAGATCAAGCACGTCTCCTCATTCGCGGTCTGGGGTGCGGTGATCTCCGGTGCCGTGTTGGGCGGCACTGGACTGCTTCTGCTGCATCCGCTGGTCTCACTCCTCGGCGCGGACGCCGCCGCAGTGCCGGCAACGCGGGCCTACGTCGGCGTCATGCTGGCCTTCGTTCCGGTCCTGGCCGCGGCCTTCTGCCTCGAGCAACTGGTGCGAGCGGAGGGAGCCTCGCGTCAAGTGATGGTCGGTCTCATCGCCTCCACTGTCGCCAACCTCGCCTTCGATCTACTCTTCATCCTCGTACTGCACTGGGGCGTTGCCGGTGCCGCGCTGGCAACCGGCCTGGCGAACCTCGGCGTCGTCGCCTACTTCGCCACTTGGCTGGCGCGGCACAGCGACCACATGAGCGTGGCTCCGCGCTGGTTTACCCTGTCGCCCCACGTCTTGAAGCCCGTCCTGGGCGTCGGGGTCGGCGAACTGCTTCAGTCCGGCTTCCTGATCGTCACCTCGCTAGTGCTCAACAACCTCGCCGTCGGCTATGGCGACGGCCCGCTCGCCGCGATGGGCGTAGCCGTTCGGATCGCACAGGTACCCGAGTTCCTGGTTATGGGCGTGACGCTTGGTGTGCTGCCTCTGCTGGCTTACTCCTACGGCAAGGGCGACCGTGTTCGCCTGAGCGCGGCACTACGCGGATCGGCCTTCGCCGTGGGCGGCATAACCGTGATCACTGCGGCGACGTTGATCGTCTTCCGTGAGCAGGTCTTCTCCGCGTTCTCCGCCGACCGTTCGGTTCTCGCGATCGGCGTCACCATCCTCACCGCCCAGCTGGTGGCGATGATCGCGAACGGCTTTACCGGACTGCTCACCTCGCTGTTCCAGGCGACCGGACGGGCGTTGGCGGCAACGGTGATGTCCGTGACGCAGGGAGTGCTCTTCATCCCGATCGTGTTGCTGGGCAATCTGTGGTTCGGGCTATCCGGCGTGATCTGGGCGTTGACGGCGACCGAGGGAATCGTGTTCGTGGTCGGAGTTGTGATGTGGCTCGCGTCGCGCCGGGCGATTGACGACGGCCTCGCTGAAGGCAGTGCGGCGCGCGCCGACGAGGACCTTGAGCTGGCCGAAGTCTGACCGTGGTCCCGGTAAATCACCTTTGGTTCCGATGTTTCTCCGTGATCACCCCTCAGTGAATAGGAAAAACCCGGCAGACTGATCATTAATGCAGTAAATAGCCGCGGCAAATCAATTGATCTGCCGCGAGTTATTCAGTTCCGGCGCGGCGGCGTGCGGCGAGGTCATCATCAATGCCGGATTGACTTCCGAACGGGCACAACGAGCTACTACGGATGTCGCCTGATTTGCGGGAGCTCGGCCACGTCGGGGGAGTCGTGGCCGAGCGTCAACCGCAGCAGCGTCAGCCGCTGTCACAGACCGTAACGTCCCGTGAGCAGTTTCAATAGACGAAATGCCTAAGTGTGCCGGGCGTCACTTTAAGTGAGAAATTCGCGTGGACGTGACGTTTCCGATTCAGTCACCTGGTGTTCATCCGGCGGCCTCATCGCCTCTTCGAAAATGTTACTCAGGAGTCCAAGTTGCCGAAAGTATTTGTCTAGGAAACAATATTTCTGTGGCACCTGGGGGTGCCGCCATAGGGCACCGTGACATCACTCCTTATGGATCCTCTCGGGGGAGAGGACAGCTGTCGGGCGATCGGGGGACCGCCAACGTGCAGCCGTGACAAAGGTGCGCTGGTTGCAGTCTCGCGGTTCCGATCCTTCAATCGGGGCCGCGTTTCTGCTGTTCGGTCGTGACCGGAGAGAGTCAGCTCTGGGCATGAAGCGTGATGCGTACGACCCGCACCGCTTTCTCCTCGTTCGGACGAGCCAACTCGGCGTCGATCTGGTGGTCCCCAGCCTCGGCCTGGACCTGAAACTTCCGCCCCATCGACGCACCCAATGCGTGCAAGGGGTCAGGCATTGTTGCCGCGGTGTCATCCACCTGCCGCACACCGTCGGGCAGCCGCAGCCGCCAGACGTGCCCCGTCGCTGGTCCGGGCCCGATCGGCAGGACAATGGGCTGCCCGGCTACGCCGGTCACCTCGAACTCTTCCATCGGTCTCCTCCCGTCCGCACGGTACTCCGGCGGCTCGGCTCGGGGACTCGGCTCGACTCGACTCGGCTCGGCTCGGGGAGTCGAGAACTCCGCAACGCGTCGCGATGGTGTCGCGTTCGCGGCACGCTGCGGAGCCCCTGCCCGGGTGAAGCTGCCGGTGTTTAGCCCATCCGCCACCAGCCGTGCCACCAGTCGGTGAAGTCCGGCTCCCAGGCCGCGGTGTAGATGCACGAGTCGGTGCCGACCACGAAGACGTCGAGTTTGTCGGTGCTGCGGGAGACCGCAGTGACCGGCGCTCCCGGAGCGGCCCGCCCGCCGTTGAGCGACCACCATCCCTGCCAGCCGTTGGAGCCGGGCTCCCAGGCCGCCGTCTGGATGGCGCCGTTGACGTCGGTGGCGAAGATGTCGAGTTTGTCGGTGCTGCGGGAGACGCAGTGCACCGGTGCCCCCTGTGGGGCGACCAGGTCGCCGATGCGCCACCAGCCATGCCACCAGTCGGTGAAGTCCGGTTCCCAGGCGGCGGTGTAGACACCGCCGTCGGTACCGGTCACGAAGATGTCGAGTTTGTCGGTGCTGCGCGACACGGCCGTCACGGCTGCACCGGGCGCCGCGCGCCCGCCGTTGAGTTCCCACCATCCCTGCCAGCCGTTGGAGCCGGGCTCCCAGGCTGCCGTCTGGACCACGCCGTTGACGTCGGTCACGAAGATGTCGAGTTTGTCGGTGCTGCGTGAGACGCAGTGCACCGGTGCCCCCTGTGGGGCCACCAGGTCGCCGATGCGCCACCAGCCGTGCCACCAGTCGGTGAAGTCCGGCTCCCAGGCCGCGGTGTAGACGCCACCGTCGGTACCGACGACGAAGATGTCAAGGTGATCGGCGCTTCGGGACACCGCGGTGATGTGCGCTCCCGGCGCAGCCACCCCGCCGTTGACGACCCACCAGCCGTGCCACCAGTCGGGGAAGTCCGGCTCCCACGCCGCGGTGTAGGTGTGGTTGTCGGTGCCGACGACGAAGACGTCGAGTTTGTCGGTGCTGCGTGACACGCCATGGACCGGAGCCCCGGGCGCGGCCGCGCCGCCATTGAGCCGCCACCAGCCGTGCCACCAGTCGGGGAAGTCCGGCTCCCAGGCCGCGGTGTAGATCGCGCCCGAGACGTCAGTGACGAAGATGTCGAGGTGATCTGCACTGCGTGACACCGGGTTGATCTCGGCGTGAGCCGGAACCTGAAGGGTCGGCACCAGCCAACGCGCAGGCGGAACGGTGACGCCGGTGAGTCCGTAGAACGCCTCGCCGTCGATGCCGCATTCGCCGTAGCCCATCTTGAAGAAGCCGGCGCCGGTGCCGTCCGGATGAGCTGCCCCGCCGAAGTTGAGCCCCCAAGAATTTCGGCAGATCCACGCCTGGTCGGCGTCGCTGTAGCCGACGACCAGTACGGCGTGCCCGCCCCGGACGTCGCCGGAGGTGTGCCGGTACACCCCGCCGCCGTAGTTGTCGAAGTCCTCGTAGACGGTGAAGCCGCAGACCATCGGCCCGACCGTCGATAGGTAGGTCTTCCGATCGTCGCCGGTATGTGCGGTGTAGGTGTTCGCCTTGTACGCCTCGTGGATGCGGTCGCCCTCGTCACGGCAGTAGGCCAGCCACAGGTGCTCCGGGTCATTCGGATCGCCCTGCGGCGGGTTGTCGAACGCCGTCATATAAGGGAAAACGGCATCCAGCACGACGCCGCGTGACTGCACCTGACCGAGGGCCGTCGCGTTGTTCCAACCACCGCAGTTGGCGCCGTGGCTGGAGCAGAAGTGCTGGTCGGCCTCCGAGAAGTGCAGCCCGTTCTGGCCGAGTTCGATCCCGGCCTGCGCGCCGAGCAGGCCGGTCGTTGCGAACGACACGCACGATCCGCACCACTCCTGGTCCTGGACAGCGCCGATGACGCCCCGGGCTCGCCAGTCGAACTCCGAGGCGATCCCGGGTCCGCCGGCCAGCCGCGCGGCTTGGGACTTGCTCCGAATGGCGCTCAGCAGCCGGCTACCCCGTTCCAGGGCCGGGGCCTGCAGAGGCTCTGGGGCTGGCTCCCAGCCGAGACCGTGGCCGGGTTCATCAGCGGGCAGCTCTCGCACCCGCCAGGACGAACCGGCCGCCTCGACCGCGGCTCGTAGTGCGGAAACATCCGATATTGGCATCGCAAACCTCCAGGGTGAAAATGTCTCGGGAATTCTTCGGGTGGTTGACCCGATCGACTCGCCGCTCGGCGATCCGCGGGATCCGGCCAGGCCCATGCACATCACGGCTCTTCACCTGTGAATGCATGCAGTTTCGTAGACGTCGGTACCCGCTCAGCTCGTGTGCTCAGAAACGCGTCAAAGCCGGCGCCGACACAGGGAAGACGGCCGAGGACATGGATTTGATACCGAAATCACGGCATTTCCCGGCAGATTGTCGAGCAGGTGTGGCCTGACTCTTTGGTTGAGTCAGTAGGATCGCTCAGGCCTCACATCGCGACGCCGGTCGGCCACGGCTGGGCTCGTGGGCTGAGGAGTTCTTCGTCAGGGCGCAAACCGGCAGAACCGACCCGCTCGCGGCGTTATGCTTGAGCTTTCAACTAATGTGGATGTGGGGCTGACCAGTGTCGAGTCGTCGTGGAGTTCCGCCGCTGAGCCTGTGCCGGCGGGGGGCAGTCGCCGGACTGCTGGCCGTGCCGCTTCTGCTTGCCGGATGCAGCGGTTCGTCGGGTTCCGCCGGAGCCAAGTCGAGCCAACCCGACTCGCCCGCGGTCGGTAGCGGGGCGTCAACGTCCCCATCTGCACCGGCAGCGACGACCGGAGTGGCATCTGCGTCGGCGACGACCAGCGCACCCTCCTCGCCCAAGGCCGTGGCCAAGGCGGTACACATCCGGTTGCTCAACAGTGACGGGGCGACCTATGGGGTCGGGATGCCGATCGTCGCGTACTTCTCGAGCAAGATCACGGATGGGAAGGCCTTCGCCGCGGCGACCGTGGTGAAGGTCAATGGGGTCGTCAACCACGGATCCTGGTACTTCGAATCCTCGTCCATCAACCGGGGCTACCCGATTGAGGCCCACTACCGACCGGCGCCGGCGGCGGGGGCGGCGAATCAGTTCTGGCCGGCGCATGCCGCAATCACGATGGCAATGCAGACGCAGGGCAAGTCGGCCGGGGCCGGCCTGGTCTTCGACGACAGCCTGACCCTGTCCATGGCCACCGCAGACGCGCATATCTCATACGTGAACTGTGCAACTGAGCGCATGACGGTGAAGTCGAACGGTGTTGCCGTGCGTGCGCCGATGCTCACCTCGTGCGGAGCACCGGTGACCCCGACCGCGAACGGCATCAAGGTCGTCCAGCAACTCGGCGAGGATGCGCCCGGCTCCGACACGCTGCGCCCCAGTGGCGCAGTCCGAATGGTCGGCGGTGGGGGTCTGCTCGGAAACTACGACCTGATCGTTCCGTGGTCGGTTCGGCTGACGAACGGTGGCGAGTTCGTGCACGCCGCGGCCTGGAACGGCCGCAACATCGGAGCCCGGTCGACATCGGACGGGTGCACCAACCTCAACACTCCGGACGCGAAGTGGTTCTACAAGTTCAGTCGAATCGGCGACGTCGTCATCTACACGAATACCGGCGGCCCGGCCATGAAGCCCTACGACGGCTTCGGTGAGTGGAACCTGCCGACCTCCAGCTTCAACAACTCACCGACCGCGGCCTGAGGCAAGCAGCGAGTTCCGTTCGGCGCGCTGTACCCGGGTCCGGATCAGGCGATCCTGCGCGCGCGGACGGCCCAGGGTAGCCGGTTGGCGATGATGGCCGCGACCGGAGGTTCGACCGTCCAGCTGTGGCCGGTGTGGTCCCAGCGCAGAATGCGGTCATCGACCCAGGCCGCGTGAATCCAGCCATGACTGGCCGACAGTTTGCATGTTCGACCACACGCGCTCGTGGAGTCGCAGGTAAGGGAGTTGGCAGTTCGCATGCTCTGACCGTATCGCACAGACGTTCGATCACGCCAGAGGTGATCCGCGTCAGGTGAGTCGGATTGATGCTGCCCTTGTCACACCGCGAAGGATGGCCAGGGCCAGCGCCTCACCCGGTAGGGCATCCACCAGGCGAGCCCCCCGACCACGCCCACGAGCTGTTCACCGAGCAGCGCCTCCCAGACCTCCGTCGGCACCTCCTCGATCGCACAGCCTCGGCTCAGCTTCGCCACCGCATCGAGGTACAGCGGGTCATCGATCGTCAGCCGATGCAGGGTCGCGTCGCGGCGGTCACGAACCTGGATGAATCCTGGACCCTGCCGGTAGACGCACTTGTCGAGATAGAACGTCGATCGCCACGGATCGAGGATCCCCTGCGCCTCCTCATCGGTCAGGCCGACGATCCGCCGCGGGGGGCTGAGATGGCTGATCGAGGTCCAGACGTCGGGTAGCTCGCCGAGGTCAACGTCCCAATCGACGACCACGCCGAGCGCGGTGAGCTCGCCGAGCAGCAGCATCGTCGTCACCAGCAGTCGCGGGTCGACCCGCCCCGAGAGCTCGACCGGCTCGCCGAACTCGACGCGACGCACTCCGTCGGCGAAGAGGCGAGCGGCGGTCGCGGCTGGGTCGGCCCCGGCTGGGATCGAGTCGCTGCCCGCCGATACTGCCGGCATCGAAGTCGTCTCGAGATCATGGTGACGCCACTGGTGCAGTTGCAGACCGGCATCGGCCGGCCCGAAGCGGGGCTTGGACCGGAGTTCGGTGCTCATCGGGATGCCTCCAAGACGGGCTCAGCGGCAGCGGTGTCGGCGCCGGTTTCGGGGTCGGGGTCGAACTCGTAGGTGCGGGCGAAGCGGACCAACTCCTGGTTGGTCGCCTCCGGCGCGACCTGGATGTACTGGCCGTTGTCGGTGAAGACGATGCCGAGATCGCGCCAGTCACCCAGGACCGCATCCACATCCGTCTGGTCCAGTGTGGGCAGGGATTTGCGCAACTGGTCGTGCAGCGAGGCGACCGAGTGCGGCTGGTCGAGCAGCCGGAACATCGCCAGCTCCAACCGATCTCGGAGCCAGTGCACCGTCCAGTCGAACGACTTTCGGTGGCTGACCAGCAGGATCTCCTCGCCCAGATCGACGTGGGTGAGCGTCGAGTCGGGGTACCCGTCCTGCCAGACGCGGGCTGCCGCGTGCAGCCGCTGCGACAGCTCGTCGTCGATCCCGTGCGGGTCGGCCGTGAAGAGATAGGCGAGCTCGCGCAGCTCCTCCTCGGGCAGATCATAGGTGCGTCGGTACTGCGGATCCGGCCGCGCGTCGCCGAAACCGAGTTCGGGCCGGTCGAAGAAGGGACTGAAGCGCTCGATGGCGATGCGCGCAACCGCCTCCAGTGGCGGCAGATGGTGCAGCGCCGGCATCTGGGCCAGGACGTCCTCATAGTCCTGGCTCTCCTCCCCGGGGAACCCGAAGAGGTAGTTCCAGGAGACCGACAGCCCGACGCTCGCCGCGTCCCGCAGCATGCGGACGTTGAGCGCCCCGGTGACCCCTTTGTCCATAATTTTCAGCACACTCGTGCTCAGGCTCTCGATGCCGGGCTGCACGTTGACCAGGCCGGCATCGGCCAGCGCCGCCAGTTGCGGACGTTTGAGGTTCGACTTGATCTCGTACTGCAGGCGGAGGTCATAGCCTGACTCCGCGAGAGCCGGGATGAGCGATCGCAGGTAGTTCATGTCGAGGATGTTGTCGACGATGAACATATCCATCACCTGGTGCCGGCGGACCTGCTCGATGATCTCATCGTAGAACTTGGTCGGACTCTTACTGCGGAACTGCATGAATGTTCCGTTGAGCCCGCAGAACGTGCAGTGGTGCTTCTCGCCCCACCAGCAGCCCCGCGCACCCTCGAGCACGAGCTTCGGTTCGACCCAGTCATGGGCGATGGAGGCTTCCAGGCGTTCGAAGTAGCCGTCATAGTCCGGCGCGACGATCTCGGCCGGAGCCAGCGGCGTGCGGCTCATATCGTTGGCGATTACCGTATTCGTGGTGTCCGTGGCGTCCCGCCAGCAGAGGCCATCGATGCGGGCCAGCGCCTCCGGCGCCGGCGCCCGGTTCTCGCGGCGAGCGTCGTCCAGTTCGAGGAGCAGAGCGGGGAAGGCATGCTCCCCTTCGCCCCGCACCACGAAGTCGACGAAGGTGAAGTTGCGGGCCACGGCCGCCCCCTGGGCTCCGTCGCAGTTGGCGCCACCCATCATCGTTATGACGTGCGGTGCCCGCTGCTTCAGCACCCGGGCCGCGGCTAGCGATGCGGTGTTCTGCTGGAATGTCGAGGTAAACCCGACCACATCGGGGCGGTCGGCCAGGATGCGGGTGACCAGGTCGTCGATGAATTCGCCGGCGCTGGCGTGCAGCTCGAGGCTGAGCTTCTCCTGCTCCGGGGTGTAGGAGAGTTCGTTGCCGATGTGCTCGACCCGCCACTGCGGGTCGTCGTAGAGCGCGGAGGAGAACACCCAGTCGCCGAGACCGGCGAAGTACGATTCCAGCGCGAGGAAGTGGTAGTCGCCGAGGGCGAACTGGCGGCGCTCGCAGAGCCAATCGACGTATTCGAGGTTGGCGTGAACGACGTTTACGCGGGCATCGGGCAGCGTCTGGCGCGCCGAGCGGCCCAGGATGCCGACGGCGAGGGAGGGGACGTCGATGAGCGCCCATGGCATGTTGACGAGTGCGATCTGCATGATCGGCCCCCTTCGGGCGTCGGATAGCAGTGATTCGGTTACAGAGGCGGGGTAATCTGGCCGGAGAGCTGTCGGGGCGAACTCATCTCGCCCCGACAGCCCTCTCCGCGGCCAGGGTCCGTGGCCGATGGGTCGGCCCGGATGGTTTGACCGGATTGCCGGTGAATTAGCGCCGTACGATGACGACGACCACGACGATGACCGGCCGGGCCCGATTCTGGTTGATCATGTCCAGTGGGTCGTTCTTCACAATTGTCTTGCGCATCGCTCTCACCTCCTTCCGACTGGCTTCGTGGGCGGATTGCCCTAGTTGTGTTGGGGATCTGGTGTGTTCGGGTTGGCTTGGTCAGGTCGCTTCGCTGCCGACGAGGGCGGTGACCTGCTGGTCGTGCAGTTGGCCGGCCAGGAAAGTGACGAGCTCGACCAGCTCGTCGACCGAGGCCTGCCCCGACTGGACGCCATGCCCGGCGTCGCTGCGAATCAGGCGCACCGAACCACCGCGGGCGGTGAGTTCATCGGCGTACGACTCGATCTGACCCGCCGGGCAGCGCAGGTCATACCGGCCGGCGACGAGCAGGATCGGCGCCTTCACCTGCGCGATGTAGCTGGCCGGGGAGGCTTGCCGGTAACGCTCCGGCTGCAGCTGAGGCGGACCGCCGAAGAGGCGTTCGTCCAGTGCTCGCAGCTCGGTGGTAGCCCCGGCGTAGGCCTGCGGATAGTCGGCGATCGGATAGGCCGCGGCCGCTGCTCGCCACCGGTCAGGCTGCACGCCGGCGGCCAGTAAGGCCAGATAGCCACCCCAGGACCACCCGGCGATCGCCACCGCGTCCGCGTCGGCCCAGCCCCGAGCCACCAGCTCGTCTCGGGCGGCGCTCACGTCCGCCAGCTGGGTCAGCCCGACGCCGGCGCTGAAATCGTTGCGCCACCGGGGTCCGTAGCCGCTGGAACCGCGGTAGTTGACCCGGGCGACGGCCAACCCGGCCGCATTGAGCATGGCGACCGCCGGGTCATAGGCGTCGCGATCCTGCTGGTGCGGCCCTCCGTGCAGTAGGAAGACGGTCGGCCAGGGTGCCCCGACGGCCGCGGGCTCCGGTGGCAGCCAGAGGGTATGCACCGGACCGCCCGGCCCATCGGCCCAGAGTTCACCGACGGCGCCCCGATTCGACTCGCGCGGCCGTGGTTGAGGGGCTGCCTCCCGGAGGAGCACCCGGCGGGCGACCGGCGGAGTGGCGGCGTCGGTCCAGAGGTAGTGGACCTCCCCGTCCGAGTGCGGTTGCGCGTCCAGGATGGTGCCGCGTGCGGTGGGCAGCAGCTGGGTGCGGCCGGTGGTGGGATCGAGACGGGTCAGGCGACTGCGCGCGTGGCGGTCCTGACGGATCAGCACCGAACCGTCCGGGCACCAACTGGTCGAGATCTCGGTGTCGAAGACCTCGGGCCAGTAGGTGCAGCCCGCGGCGAAGGTCCAGGTGCCGACCTGATACCCGAGCTCGGTCTGCCGGGTCAGCAGCAGTGTGGCCGACGCGCCGCCGGGACCGAATCCGCTCGCCCACAAAGGCATTCGCTCGCCCGATAGCTGCACCGGTGCGCCGCCGCCGACCGGATGGATCTCGACCGCCGCTGACGATTCCGGTTCGGCCGCCGTCGCCAGCAGTGTGGCGTCGGAGCTGAGGTCGATCAACTCGCCGGCCCCGTGCCGGCGCAGCAGATGCTCGACCGCATGGTCGCCGCCGGCCCGGTCGCCGAGGCGGAGGTAGACGTCGAAACCATCCTCATCGGCCAACCCGATCGCGGCGGTGCCGTCGGTGGACATCGCCAGCCCGGCGTGGCGTCCGGCGGGCACCTCAGGCAGTGCCGGCGTGTCCGCGCCGCCGGCGAAGGGTTGGATGAACCAGCGACCGACGCCGGCCAGATCGTCGTCGAACCACCAGACCCGGCGGCCGGCCGGGTCTATGTCGGCCAGCGTGGTGCCGTCGGTGCGGTTGGTCACCTGGCGGCGGCGGCCGGTCGTGGTGTCGAGGGTGAAGACCTCGCAGCGTCCACCGGCGTCGGCGATGGTGCACTGCCGGTGCGGTGCCAGTTCGGCGGCGCTCGGCAAGGTCGGCGGGACGAGTTCGATAGCCAGTTCCATCGTCAGGCCTCTACTTCCGATTCGGGTGCCTGGCTGGATTCACTCGGCTCGCTGGACTCACTCGCATCGGCCAGGTCTTCTTCGATCGCGCTGGCGCAGTCGAGGAGGGCCTGGGTTCCGGTGCGGGCGTAGACGGCCAACAGGGCCAGGAGCGCGGCGAGCACGGTGGTGACCGCCCAGCCGGCCAGCCACTGCACCATCAGCCCGGCGCTCACCGGGGCGGCTAGCAGCGAGAGCCCGAGGAAGAAGCCCATGACCCCGCCGGCCCGTCCCTGCATCTCGACCGGAACGGTGGCGATCGCGTACGACTGGAAGAGAATGCTCACCGCCGGCGAGATCAGCAACACAGTCCCGAGCAGCAGACCCTGCGCGAAGAGCTCGCCGGTGAGGCCCATCGCCGCCACCAGCACCACCATCACCCAGGAAGTCAGCGGGATCAACTTCGTCGGCGCGACTCGCCGCAGCACCGTCGGTGCGGCCAACGAGCCGACCAGCCCCAATCCCGAGGCCACCCCGAGCAGCACGCCGATCGCCGCCGCCGACGCGCCGCTCGACGCGGCGTTGAGCAGCACTACGTAGTAGACGGTCGCGAAGACCGCGTTGATCCCCGCGCCCCAACTGAGGGCGAACCGCAGGAAGGGGTGTCCGAAGACCAGGCGCAGCCCGGCCCGGCTCGACTGCAGGAAGCTGTCGCGGGGGTCCTCCGGCTCCCGATCGACTCGCTCCCGGTCAACAGCGGCGGTCGGGGTGAGGTCGGTCCGGATGCCGGCGACCAGCACGGCGGTCACGACGTAGGAGATGGCGTTGAACAGCAGTGGGGCCCAACGGGTGAGGCTGAAGAGCAGGCCGCCGACCGGCGGCCCGACGAGCGCGGCACCCTGGTCACGGGCCTGCAGAGCGGCCAGTGCGGGCTGAGGATCATCCGGTGGGAGCAGTTGGCGGATCGCTCCCTGCGCGGCGGCGCCGTAGCTGGCGGTGGCGATTGCCTCCGCCAGCACCAGAGCGACGACGACGTCGAGACGATAGCCGTCCTGCGCCACGACGAGGGCCAGTGCGAGGGCGGCAGCGGCGGCGAAGAGCGCGGCGACGATCATCATCGACCGGCGCGACACCCGGTCGGCCAGCACTCCGGCCACCGGTTCGACGAGCGTCTCGACGCCGATCGAAAGGGTGGCGACCGCACCGGCCAGCGTCACCGATCCGCCAGCGCCCAGGACGATCAGTGGGACGACGATGGTGGCGGCGTGGGAGCCCATCGCGTCGACGGCGCCGGCGACCCAGTACCGGCGGAAGTCCCTGCCCCGACGGCGCCGGACGGCCGACGTGGTGGTGGAATCACCAGCAATCTGCGGCACATTCGTCTCCGGGACACGAAGCTGCGCCTCCGCGTCGACGGTCTCGATATTCGCTACCAACTCGTCCACCTCCCTCGCTGTCACAAGAGAGGAGACCGGTACACCGACGGTGATACAGCGAACACCAGGACTTGGTCAGGTAGGCATCAATTCCCCGGTCGTGACGAGGTGTTCAGCCACAACGGTGAGTTTCACGTTGGCCCGCTGCGAAGCCGACGAGAGCTGCACGAAGGCCTCCTGTGGTGTGATCTTCAGGCGCTCGATGAGTATGCCCTTGGCCTGCCCGATGACGTCGCGATTTCGCAGGGCTTCCAGCAGCTGCGCCGTTCGCTGTGCATCAGCCAGCGCCAGCGCGGCATGGGTGGCGTAGAGGTAGGCCAGTTGCAGATGCTGCGGGGTGAAGGCATCAGGTTTCTGCCCGTAGAGGCTCAGCGTTCCGAGGCGCAGCTCATCTACCCAGAGCGGGACACAGAGCATGCTCGACACTCCGAGCGAGATGGCCTGCCCAATGAACTTCGGCCATCTCGTGTCCGTCCCCATGTTGTCGATGCTGATCACCGACTGCTCGCGGGCTGAGTCGATGCAGGGTCCGGAACCGGTCTGCTGCTGCAGCGAGTCGAGGATGTAAGGCGGCTCGCCGAGTGTTGCCTGCGGGATGAGCTTTCCGTTCAAGACCAGGATCACGCCGGCGTGTTCGGCCGGTTCAATCGTCTGGACAGCTTGGGAGATGATCGCGTCGAGGGTCGGCTGCAGTTTCGCGTCCTTCAGGTGCAGCGACCGGGCCAGCTGCATCAGTGAAGTCCAGGTCTGATCTTCCAGATCCTCAAGCGGATGCGACGGCGTCGTCATGGATCCCTCTCCTCGGTCACGTCGTGGTCCGTTGCCATGCTGCCCGCTGCGTGTATGTTCAAAACTACAGGTGAAGAACCTCGCCTCCACTGTTTCGAAATGTGAGTGGAGCGAGCTATGCCATCCCGCCAACCCGACCAGGGCGCCCCGAAACGAACGAGCCCGACCGGCGTCGTCGCCGGCGATCCCGGCCCGCGCGACGAGCGCGCCCAGGCCGGCCAGTTCCTCACCACAGCTCAGGGTCTGCGACTGCCCGATACTGATCATTCGCTCAAGGCGGGGGAGCGTGGCCCGACGCTGCTGGAGGATTTTCACCTCCGGGAGAAGATCACCCACTTCGATCATGAACGAATCCCGGAGCGAGTCGTGCACGCGCGGGGCGCGGCGGCCCACGGAGTCTTCGAGTCCTACGGCACCGCGAAGTCGGTGACGAAGGCTGCGTTCCTGGCCGAGAAGGGGCGTAAGACAGACGTCTTCACCCGTTTCTCGACGGTCCTCGGTTCGCGTGGATCAGCGGACACGGTGCGCGACACTCGTGGCTTCGCGGTCAAGTTCTATACCGACGAGGGCAATTTCGACCTGGTCGGAAACAACATGCCGGTCTTCTTCATCCAGGACGGGATCAAGTTCCCCGACATCATCCACGCCGCGAAACCCCAACCCGACCGGGAGATTCCGCAGGCCCAGTCCGCTCACGACACGTTCTGGGACTTCGTATCGCTGCACACCGAGGCGACGCATCACGTCTTCTGGAACATGTCCGACCGGGGCATTCCCCGCTCGTTTCGGACCATGGAGGGCTTCGGCGTGCACACCTTCCGTCTGGTCAATGCAGCCGGCGACACCAGCCTGGTGAAGTTCCACTGGAAGCCCGCTGCCGGTGTTCATTCCCTGGTCTGGGAGGAGGCCCAGATCGCGGCCGGCTGCGATCCGGACTTCCACCGTCGGGACATGGCAGACGGCATCGAAGCGGGTGCCTACCTCGAGTACGAGCTGGGCATCCAGGTGATGGCCGACGACGGCAGCGACAGTTTCGAGGGTATCGATCTCCTTGACCCGACGAAGCTCGTTCCCGAGGAGCTGGCCCCGGTTCAACTGATCGGGAAGCTGACGCTCAACCGCAACCCCACCAACTACTTCGCCGAGACCGAGCAGGTCGCCTTCCACACCGGCCATCTGGTACCCGGAATCGAGGTCACCAATGACCCGCTGATGCAGGCCCGGTTGTTCTCCTACCTCGACACCCAACTGACCCGTCTCGGCGGGCCGAACTTCGCGCAGCTGCCGATCAACCGACCGCAGGCTGACGTTAACGACATGCTGCGTGACGGCATGCACCAGACGGCTATCCATACGGGTCTGGCTCCCTATCACCCGAACAGCATCGACGGCGACGAGCCCCAGCCGGCTACCGCCGCGCAGGGCGGGTACGTGCAGACGTCCCGCCCGGTCGACGGGTCGGTGGTGCGCGCGGCGCCCGCTTCCTTCGACGACCATTTCTCCCAGGCAGCGATGTTCTACCGCAGCCTCAGCCCGCTGGAGCAGGCGCATCTGGTCGAGGCGTTCACCTTCGAGCTGGGGAAGGTGTACGAAGCGGCTATCAAGCAGCGGCAACTGCAGGTGCTGGCCAACGTCGACGCCGATCTCTGCGCCCAGGTGGCCGCCGGCCTCGGGCTGGTAGCACCGGACGGGGCGCCGGTGCCCGAAGGCTTGCTGTCGCCGTCGCTGTCACAGGTCACCGACGGGCCCGGCCCGGTCGCCGGTCGCAAGGTCGGCATCATCGCCGACGCCGGATCCGACCTGGCCGGGGTCAACCAGCTGGTCAAACTACTAGCGAAGGCCAGGGTCACGGGGCTGGTCATCGCACCGGTCGGGGGAGTGCTGAAGGCGGCGCGACAGCGCGTCACGGTTGATCGGACGCTGCTCACCACCCGCTCCATCGAGTTCGATGCCCTGGTGGTTGCCGGCGGGACGAGCAGCAGCGATGACATCAAGCTCGTGCTCCTGCTGCAGGAGGCTTACCGGCACTGCAAGGCCGTCGCCGGCTGGGGTGACGCGACCACCGTTCTGCAGTCGGCCGGCATCCCCGCCGACGGCCCCGGCGTCTCGATCTCGGAGTCGGCCGGCAAACCGTTTGCCGACGAGTTGCTGGCGGCACTGGGGCTGCATCGGGCGTGGGATCGGGCGCCGTCGGTGATGCGGTCGGCTGTGGCTCCGGCCCGCCGGAGACGTCGTTGACCGCCTACGTCGGCGCGCCGCTACTGATCGCCGAGGAGCTCGAACTGCTGCTGAGGGTGACTGACCTGGCCCGGGCCGGAGAGACGTCGCAGTTGGCTGACGCGATTGACTCCGGCATACCGGTCAACCTGACGACCGCCGTCGGGGACTCCCTGCTGATCCTGGCGGCGTATCACTGCCACCTGGAGACCGTTGAGATGCTCATCGCGCGAGGGGCGGACACCGAGCGGGTGAACGACAACGGTCAGACCGCCCTGGGCGCGGCTACATTCCGCCGGCAGCCGGAGATGGTGCGGGCGTTACTGGCGGCCGGTGCCGGCCCGCAGACCGGCGCCCGGTCAGCCCAGCAGATCGCGTCGTTCTTCGAACTGACCGAGATGGCCGAACTCCTCGCCGGGTGACCACCCGCCGATCAGATCGCTGGCCGGCGCAGCCCGCCGCGAGCGCAGTGAAGGGAACCGGCAGACTGGGTCTCGTGCGAACGGTCGGGGTGGAAGAGGAGTTTCTGCTGGTTCACGCTGGGTCATCACAGCTGGCCGCAGCCGGCGACGAGGTGGTCGCGGCCGCAGAGGCAGCCTCGGACGGGCAGTTTGAACACGAACTGAAGCGCCAGCAGGCCGAGCTCGGGACGCGCCCGACAACTTCGCTGAGTGAGTTGGCCGGAGAGCTTCGGCGGCGCCGGTCCGAGCTCGCGAGCGCCGCCGCCGGAGAAGGAGCCCGGCTGCTGGCCTGCGGGACGAGCCCGCTCGACCAGCACGTCTCCACGACACCGGTGCACCGATACGAGCAGATGATGCGGGTCTTCGGCCGCGTCGCCCGCACACAGCTGACCTGCGGAATGCACGTGCACGTCTCGGTGGAGTCTCCGGACGAGGGGGTGGCCGTGCTGGACCGGATCCGGCCCTGGCTGGCGCTGCTGGTCGCATTGAGCGCGAACTCGCCCTTCCTCGCCGGCGAGGACACCGGTTATGCCAGCTATCGCACGGTGCTGTGGGGGCAGTGGCCGACGTCCGGGATCGCCGATCCCTTCGGCGACGTAGCCGGCTACGAGCGGGCCCGGGCGGCGCTGGTCTCCAGTGGCGCTGCCATCGATGACGGGATGATCTACTTCGATGCTCGGCTGTCAGCGCGCTACCCGACCGTGGAGGTGCGCGTGGCGGATGTCTGTGCCAACGCCGCCGACGCGGTCACCATCGCGGCTGTGGTTCGGGGGCTCGTCTCGACCGCCGCCACGGCAGCACGGGACGGCCGCGAAGTGCTCGGAGTCCGCAGCGAACTGCTCCGCGCCGCCTCCTGGCGGGCGGCCCGCTTCGGCACCGAACAGGACCTCGTCGACGTCTCCACCGCTCATGTCGTGCCAGCCTGGAACCTCATCGATCACATGGTCGACGTGATCGGCCCAGCGCTGCTGGACGCCGGCGACAGCGACCTCGTCCATTCCGGTCTGGAGGATCTGCGCCGTCGGGGCAGCGGTGCCCGCCTGCAGCGCCTCGCCTACACCAGCTCGGGCAGCATCGACGGGATCGTCGACGCGGTGGCCGCGCAGACGATCGCCTGAGGCTGACGGGTTTCGTTCTGCCCGTTTGGGGGTACCAGAACGGACGTCTGCCGAAACGGTGAGGGAGCGCGTCGTGTGGGAGGAAACGTATGTCGGATGACCCGGTACGCGGCGTGCTCTTCGATGTCGACGGCACGCTGGTCGACACCACGTACGTCCACACGCTCTGCTGGACCTACGCCCTGGGCAGCCGTGGGCACGACTGCCCGATGGCCACGGTGCACCGGAGTATTGGTATGGGATCGACGGAACTGCTCGATCATCTCCTCGGTGCCGGCCGTGACCGGGGTGAGGACGACCTGCTCTCCGCCGCCCATCTGACGCTGTACCGGCAGTATTGGGGGAGGCTGCGCCCGATTCCGGGTGCCCTCGACCTGCTCCGCGGCTGCCGGCGACTCGGACTGCGCAGCGTTCTCGCCTCGTCGGCGTCGGACGAGGAACTCGCGATGCTGCGCAGCACGTTGAACGCCGACGAGCTGCTGCACGAGTCCACCTCCTCCGACGATGCGGCGTCCGGTAAGCCGCAGCCGGACATTCTGCAAGCGGCGATGGAGCAGGGCAGACTGACCCGGGATGGCGTTGTTTTCGTGGGAGATTCCGTCTGGGATGCGCAGGCGGCGGCACGTGCCGGTATCGCCTTCATCGGGCTGACCTGCGGCGGAACCAGCGCCGCCGAACTCCTCGACGCCGGTGCCGTCGAAGTCTGGCGCGATCCACTGGAGCTCACCGGGCACGTGGAGGAGAGCCGCATCTACGCCTTGGCCCAAGACTGAGTGTTGAGTAAAACCCGACCAATCACCTGCCAATCCGCGCCAATCAACCCAGCCACGTGAAGGGACCGCCTCCATGCTGCAGATCGGTTACACCCTGATGTGCGAACAATCCGCGCCGGCGGCCCTGGTGGCTGACGCCGTTCGAGCCGAGGAGGTCGGCTTCTCCTTCGAGGTGATGAGCGATCATCTCTTCCCGTGGTTGGAGAGTCAGGGGCACTCTCCGGCAGCCTGGCCGCTGCTCGGCGCGGTCGCCCAGGCGACGAGCCGGGTCGAGCTGATGACCTACGTAACCTGCCCCAGCTTCCGCTACCACCCGGTGGTGATCGCGCAGCAGGCGGCGACGGTGAGCCTCCTCTCCGGGGGCAGGTTCACCCTCGGGCTGGGGTCAGGCGAGAACTTGAACGAGCATGTGCTGGCCGCCGGGTGGCCGCCGTTCAATCTGCGTCACGAGCGGTTCGGCGAGGCGGTCGAGATCATTCAGGCCCTTCTCGCAGGTGGCTACGTCAACTATGCGGGCAAGCACTTCCAGGTGGATTCGGCGAAACTATGGGACCTTCCGGTTACGCCCCCGCCGATCGCGATCGCCGCCTCCGGGGCGTCCTCGTCCGAACTGGCCGGGAGATTGGGCGACGCACTCATCGCCGTCCAGCCCGATAAGGCGATCTGCGAGCGGTTCGACGCGGCGGGCGGCGGCGGGAAGCCGCGGATCGGGCAGCTCCCGGTCTGCTATGACGCCGATCGGGACGCTGCGGTCGCCCGCGCCCACGACCAGTTCCGGTGGTTCGGCGGAGGCTGGGCCATCAACTCGGAGCTTCCGGGGACAGCCGCCTTCGCGGCCGCCAGCCAATTCGTCACTCCGGCCGACGTCGCCGACGCCATTCCCTGTGGTGACGATGTCTCGGCCGTCGTGGCGAAGGCGGCCGAGTTCGCCGACGCCGGCTTCACCCACCTCGCCCTGATCCAGATCGGCGGCGAGTATCAGGACGAGTTCCTCGGGTGGGCGGAGAAAGAACTGCTGCCGGCTCTGGAACGGCTCTGAGCTGGCTGAGCTGCTGAACCGGCTGAGCCGACCGCGCGGCGAATGGCGAGCGGTTAGAAGACCGCGCCGGGATTGAGAATCCCCTGCGGATCCAAGGCATCCTTGATCCGCTGATTGAGCGCCAAGACGTCCGCACCGAGGTAGTCGCCGAGCCAGGGCTTCTTGAGCCGACCGACGCCGTGCTCGCCGGTGATGGTCCCGCCGAGCGCGATCGCCAGCTCCATGACCTCTCCGTAAGCGAGGTGGGCCCGGGCCTTCGAATCCGCATCCATGGGGTTGAAGACGATCAGTGGATGGGTGTTCCCGTCGCCGGCGTGGGCGATCACCGGAATGACGATGTCGCGCCGGGCTGAAATCTGTTCGATCCCCTGAACCAGCGCCCCCAGCTGGGTAAGCGGTACCCCGACGTCCTCCAGCAGCAGCGAGCCCTTCCGTTCGACGGCGGGGATGGCCATTCGGCGAGCGTGGACGAATGCCTCGCCGGTCTCCTCATCGTCGGTCGAGAAGGCCTCGGTCGCCCCGTTCGTCTGGCAGATCTCCATGATCTCGGCGATCTCAACCGCGGAGTGGCCCAGCGCCTCGTCCGACTGAACGATCAGCATTCCTTCGGCGTCGCGGTCCAGGCCCATGGTGAGGAGATCCTCGACGGCGTTGATCGAGGCCTTGTCCATGAATTCGAGCATGGATGGCCGCATGCGTCGGGTGATCTGCAGTACGGCGTTGGTCGCCCCGCCCAGGGACGCGAAGGTTGCCACCAGCGTCGCCGGCGGTCGCTGGGCCGGGACGAGGCGGAGGATCACTTCGGTGATCACCCCGAGGGTGCCCTCGCTTCCGACGAAGAGCTTGGTCATTGACAACCCGGCGACGTCCTTCAAGCGCGCCCCGCCGAGATTCACCGCCGTTCCATCGGCCAGCACCACGGTGAGGCCGAGAACGTAGTCGGTGGTGACCCCGTATTTCACACAGCACAGGCCGCCGGCGTTGGTGGCGACGTTCCCACCGATGGAGCAGATTTCGTAGGACGACGGATCGGGTGGATACCAGAGGCGGTGCTCGGCGGCGGCGGCTTTGAGTTCGGCGTTGAGGACCCCGGGACCGACGACTGCGGTGCGGGTGACCGGATCGATGTCGATTGCCCGCATGTTCTCCAGAGAGATCATGATGCACCCGTCGAGCGCCGAGGCTCCGCCGGAGAGTCCGGAACCGGCACCGCGCGGTATGACCGCGAGATTGTGAGCAGCGGCGAAGCGCACGACCGCCTGCACGTCCTCGGTGGAGGTGACCCGGACAACCGCGAGGGGCATGCCCGCCTCAGGGTCGTTGGCCCGATCCCAGCGATAGGCGGATTTGCGGGTCTCGTCCTGGATGACTACGCCCGGCGGCAGGACCCGCTCCAGCGAGGTCAGGTCGGTCGCCGACTCCATGGCCGGCTCCACAGTCGTCGAGGGCTCGGTGGTCATGGGCGAATCACCTCCGGTCTCGGGCGCAATCGGGCAATGTTGTCGCCGGGCTGGTTCCAAGTTACGCGAGCCCACCGTCGAGGTACTCACGCAGCATCCGCTCGCCCAGGGCCTCGATAAGGGTCTTGGCGCCCTCCATGCTGCGCCGCCGATCCGGCTCGAGATCCCGCAATGCCCAGACGCCGTCGAATCCGGCCGTCCGCCACGAATCTGGGGAGAGCTCGTTGGTCGCGCAGACGGCGACCACGGGTATGGACGCGCTCCGGGCGGCTCGGGCGACCCCCACCGAGGCCTTGCCGCTGAGGCTCTGCTCATCGAGCGAACCTTCGCCGGTGACGACGAGGTCGACGCCGGTGAGCAGGCTGGCGAAGTCGATCAACTCCAGGACCCAGTCCACCCCGGAGACGACTTGGGCGTTGAAGACTGACTGGAGGGCGAAGCCCACGCCTCCCGCGGCGCCCGCCCCGGGCGCGCTTCGCAGGCACCGCCCGGTGGCGGTGTCGATGAGTCCGGCCCACCTCGCCAAGGCATCGTCGAGTAGCGGCAGGTCAGCCGGGGCCGCGCCTTTCTGGGGTCCGAAGACGTAGGCCGCACCATGGCGACCGAGCAGCGGGTTCGTCACGTCGGTGGCTGCCACCAGGCGGATGCCCGAGGTGAGTAGGTGAACCTGCGTCAGATCGATGCCGGTCGCGAGCGTGAGCCCGCGCGCCCCGAGCGGTACTGGGTGGCCTGTGGCGTCCAGAAGCCGCGCCCCGAGCCCGACCAGGAGTCCCGAGCCGCCATCGGTCGAGCAGCTGCCGCCCACCCCGACGATTACTTGGGTGCACCCCGCTTCGATCGCGGCGCGGATCGCCACCCCTACGCCCAGCGTGGAGGCATCCCACGGCTGCGGTCCGGGCCGGGGTAGGCGCCCCGGTCCGGCCAGTTCGGCCAGCTCGACGAGTGCGGTAGAGCCACGGCGCGCGTATCGAGCCGGGAACCAGCCTTCGTCCAGCGGATCGGGCACGGCCACCGGGCGAGCATCGAAACCGGCGGTCAGTGCCGCATCGATCGTCCCCTCGCCGCCGTCGGCGACCATTGCCCGGGTGACGGCGATTGACGGATCGACTCGACGCAGCCCCTTCTCGAGCCCATCGGCGACCTCCCGGGAGGTGAGCGAGCCCTTGAATTTGTCCGAGGCGATCAGGACTCTCATGGCCGCAAGTATCTACGTGGCCCTCAGCCGACGGCGAGTTCGCCCATCGCCGACCAGCCGTCGCCCGGCGTCGTCACGTTGATGATCTTCGGCGTCGCCGAGATGACGCCGGGCATCCAGGCCATCGCAGTCTTGAAGTGCGCGGAGTTGACGTGTGCCGCGCCGGCATCGTCGTCCCGGAAGGCCTCGACCACGACATACTCATTCGGATCGTCCGCGCTGCGCGACCATTCGAAGAAGAGATTTCCGGGCTCGGCGCGGGTGGCCGCAGTGAAATCGGCGACGAGCTCCGGCCACTCGTCGCTTCGCTCGGGGCGAATTGGAAACTTGACCACGATGAAGATCATGACCATAAGAATATGCCTCAACCGGCTTGAGCTCTTGAACTATTGGACTGGCGAATAATTGGTGGTACCGCAACGTACCGCGATCGGATACGGTAGCGAACGACGAGTGTGACCTGCATCTCGCCGTCCACCTTCTACCGATATCGGGGTAACCAATGACTGCCTGCCCAGAGGGGACGAGATGAGCGTCTCCGTCCCGACCGAGAGGTCAATCGAACGTCCCACCCGGTCTTCACGGAGCCGGCGCTGGCGCGTCAAGGCCGTGCTCTTGACCGTCGCCCTAACTTCGGCCGCCGCCGTCGGCGTGGTGGCCAATCCGCTCGGCGCGAGCGCTTCAAGCGGTTCGTTCTACACCTACAGCGGGTCGACGCCGCTGAGCAGCATTGCCCCCGGCACGGTGCTGAAGACCCGCACTCTCACCTATCACGTGGTCGGAATCCCGATCCCGCTCGGGGCAACCCAACTGCTATACCGCTCCACCGGGTCGCTCGGGCAGCCGACGACGAACGTCACTACGGTGATCCAGCCGCCATTCCGGTTCGGAGCGCCGAAGATCGTCTCGTACCAGTCCTTCTACGACTCGCTGAACCCGGCCGACGAACCGTCGGTCGCCATCGCCGGCAATGTCTCGCTCGGAGGCATCATCCCGAATATCGAGACGCTGCTTATCGCGCCGGTGCTGCTCTCCGGGTACAGCGTCGAGATCCCGGACACCGAGGGGCAGCCGGCTGATTTCGCGGCCGGTCCCGAGTACGGGATGAACACCCTCGACGGGCTGCGGGCGGCCTTCGCCTCACCCTCGCTCGGCTTCCGCCCGGACACCAAAGTCGGCATGATCGGCTACTCCGGGGGCGCCATCGCCACCGAGTGGGCCAGCGAGTTGGCGCCGAAGTACGCGCCGGATG
Organism: Jatrophihabitans sp. GAS493; assembly: GCF_900230215.1. Taxonomy (NCBI): domain Bacteria; kingdom Bacillati; phylum Actinomycetota; class Actinomycetes; order Jatrophihabitantales; family Jatrophihabitantaceae; genus Jatrophihabitans; species Jatrophihabitans sp. GAS493. The sequence continues at coordinate 3,100,999 of NZ_LT907982.1, forward strand.
TCAACCGCCATCTGGTCGGCGCGGCGATGGGCGGGGTCCTCGTCGACCCGGCCCACAACCTGCACTACATCGACGGCAGCTCCATCTGGGCCGGAGTCATGCCGATGGCGATCATCGGCGTCTCTCGCAGCTTCAACGTCGACCTGACGCCGTACCTGAGCGACTACGGGGTTCAGGTCTACAAAAAGCTACTGAACGCATCGATCATCAACGCGCTCGGGCAGTACTCGGGCCTGACTTGGACACAACTGGCCAAGCCGCAGTACCCGACGCCAGAGAGCGTGCCGGTCTACGTGCACTTGGTCAACCAGCTCATCATGGGCACCGGCGGCACGCCGACGACACCCTTGTTCATCGGACAGGGTGCCAATGGCACCTTGGAGGGCACGCCGGTGTCGCCGACCTTCGGCCCAGGCGACGGGGTGATGGTGACCGGCGATGTGCGGGCGCTGGCCAACCAGTACTGCGCCCGCGGGGTCCGCGTCCAGTACGACCAGTACGACTCGACCAGCCACGTCACCAGTGTTCCGACCTGGCTACCGGCGGCACTGGGCTGGCTGAAGGATCGCTTCGGCACCACCCAGGCGCCGACGAACTGCGGTCAGTACGCGGCGGGCAACTCGCTGGCGCCCATCCCGGAGTAACGATCAGCGGGCTGCGCTCGCCGGTCTCAGGACGGCGAGCGCAGCATCGCTGAGCGGCGCGGCCTGGTTGGTCCTACGAGAGTTGGCGATCATCACGGCGCGGTCATACGTCGGCCACCTGGGGCGCGACCTCCGTGCCGAGCAGTTCGATGCCCCGCAGCAGATCACGGTGGGCCAATCGCGGATTCGTCATCTGCAGCGACAGACGGTCCACTCCGCCCAGCTGCTCCGCAACCCGGCGGAGTTTCGTCGCGATGGTCTGCGGATCGCCGAGGAAGAACGCGCCGTCGGGGCCGCTGGTGGCATCGAACTGGGCGCGGCTCGGCGTCGGGAAGCCACGTTCGGCCGCCACCTTGGTGAACATCTGTAGCCAGCCGGGGTAGATGGTGTCGGCCGCCGACCGCACGCTTTCGCCGACATAGCCGAAGACGTGGAGACCGACTTTCAGGGTCTCCGGGGCGTGCCCGGCCTCCGCCCCGGCCCGGCGGTAGAGGTCGACCAGCGGGGCGAAACGGCGGGGCTCGCCACCGATGATGGCGACCATCAGCGGCAGTCCGAGCAGCCCGGCCCGCACGAACGATTCAGGTGTGCCGCCGACCCCGACCCAGATCGGGAGCGGATTCTGAACCGGACGCGGGTAGACGCCCTGGCCACTCAACGCCGGGCGGTGCTGACCCGACCAGGTGACATGAGTCGAATCGCGGATCCGGAGCAATAGGTCGAGTTTCTCGGCAAAAAGCGTGTCGTAGTCGGCCAGATCGAGGCCGAACAGCGGGAAGGCTTCGGTGAACGAGCCGCGTCCGACCACGAGGTCGATACGCCCCTTGGAGATGAGGTCCAAGGTCGCGAACTGCTGGAAGACACGTACCGGGTCGGCTGCGCTGAGCACCGTCACGGCGCTGCCCAGCCGGATGCGCGTGGTGCGGGCCGCCGCTGCCGCGAGGATCACCGGTGGTGCGGAGTCGTAGTACTCCTCGCGATGATGCTCACCGATTCCGAATGAGTAGAGGCCGGCGGCATCGGCGAGCGTGATCTCTTCCAGGAGGTGCTCGATCCGCTCCTGCGGACCAACGACCCGTTCGGTCTGCGGATCGGTCACGGTCGAGACGAAACTGTCGACGCCGATATGCATGGTGTCCTTCCTGTCTTTCACCGCGCCGGGGAACGTCCGGTTCAACGATGTTGAGGGCGCTGCCGACGATCTCTGGCGTGCGAAGCGTCATCTCGTTCATAGTCTCATCGTGAGGACTCAGCGAGCGGTACGGCTCGGTCTGTGGACAACCATCGCCGATTGTCGGTGGGGTGTTGTAGGTTCGCGGCGGGACCACTCCAGCCTTCTTTGATTGTGCGAATCACCTTATTTTTGTTGATGATTCGGGTTGTCATCGCTCACGTGTTCGAGTAGTGTCGGGGGCATGGTTGGAGGGCCTGAAGTCGACGCATCACCGAAAGTGGCTGCCCTGTTGGCGGCGGTCACGGCGGCGGTCGACACCCTGCTCGACGCCCCGTTGCCGTCATTGACGTCCACGGAGCTGCTGGAACTGCTGCAGGGCTGGGAGACGCACCGCCGCCGTGAGGTCGCGGTGGAGCATCTGCTGCTGTCCGCGGTGATGGGACGAGGGGTGGCCGGTGAATATGGATTCGCGTCCCCGCAGGCGTTGTTGGTGGGGGTGTTGCGGGTCGATCCAGGGGAGGCGAAGGCCCGGGTCAGAGCGGCGCAGGACTTGGGTCCGCGGACCGGTCTGACCGGGGAGGTATTGGACCCGGTGTTCGGTGAGACCGCGGCCGCGCAGAAGGCCGGGGTGATCTCGGCTGGGCATGCGAAGGTCATCACCACCACGCTGGACGGGTTGAGCGAGGACCTGGACTTTGAGCACGGGGCCCGGGTCCAGAGCGAATTGGTGGCCCAGGCCCGCTGGTTCACCCCCCGAGACCTCGCAAAGTTGGCGGCGCGGGTGGTGGCCCATCTCGACCCTGACGGCACCGCACCGTCTGATGCCCGGCAGCAGCGAAACCGGGGGTTCACGTTGGCCCGGCGCCCGGATGGGATGGTCATCCCGACCGGAGCGCTGACCCCGGCCTGCGGCGCCGCGTTGGAAGCGGTCCTCGACTGTCTCAGCGCCCCCACCCCCGCGACCCCCGCCCCGGCCAGCGACACCGATGCCGGTGCCGGCCAGACCGGCACGACGGGTGGCGCGGCCGGCGACAGCGGCGGTGTCGGTGGCGGGGTGGTGGAACGTGACTCCCGGACCCCGGCGCAACGCCGCCACGACGCGTTGCTGGACTCCTCCCTCCGACTCCTGGCCGACGGTGGACTACCACCCAGCGGTGGGGTACCGACGACGCTGCTGATCACCATGAGCGACGAACAACTCCGCACCCGCGAGGGTTACGCGTGCACCCCGCACGGGGACCTGATCTCGGTGGACGAGGCGCTGGGCTTAGCTGATCAGACCGAAATCATCACCACGACCCTGAGCCGCACCGGTGGGGTACTGGACGTCGGACGAACGAAACGCTGCGCCACCCCCACGATGCGGCTGGCGTTGTTCGCCCGCGACCGTGGCTGCTGTTTCCCCGGCTGCACCATGCCCGCGACCTGGACGCAGGCCCACCACGTCACACCCTGGCAAGACGGCGGCATCACCGCAGTGACCAACACCTGCCTGCTCTGCGGATTCCACCACCGGACATTCCAGAAAATGGGCTGGCAGGTCTACATCAACGACGGCATCCCCTACTGGATCCCACCACCCTGGATCGACCCACACCAACAACCCACCCGAAACACCCAACACCACCCACCCCCCATACCGATCGACTCTGCGCCTATCCGCGCGGACCGCGACGACGGACCGTCGTCTGGCGAGGCGGTGGATCGACACGACGTCGGTGGAGGACTCCAATGATTGGTGGGTTGCGCTCAGACGGGAGCCGAAGAGCAGGTCACCAAATGGCTCGGATGTCGGCGACGTCAATCGTTTCTGTGGGGTGCTGGGGCATGTTCAGGCCTCGACGGGAAGGATGTCGCCGACTCCCTCCGTCTGCGACGGTGTTGTCGCGGCATCCGGGCTCTCGGGAGCGCTGGGGGCAGTTGGGGCAGCGGCGGCGGCAGCGGCGACGGAGGCACGGAGTGTGGCCAGCCGGGCCTTGGAGGGGAAGAACACCGCCGCGAGGACGCCGCCAACAGCGAAGATCAACGCCGACACCCGGAAAACCGCGGCATAGCCATGCGTTGCCGCCGCGGCATCGAAACCACTGACCAGTCCATGTTCAGTCGCGTAAGAGGCAGTGACCGAGGCGGCGATGGTGCTCATTACCGCAGTCCCGATCGATCCGCCGACCTGCTGCATCGTGCTCACCAGGGCCGCCGCAACGCCGGAGTCCTGCGGCTGCACGCCGGCGGTGGCGGTGTTCATCGACGGGGCCATGACCATCCCCATCGCGAAGCCCATCAGGATCAGGGCCGGGAGTACACCACCCACGTAGGAGGACTCAACGTCGATACGGCTCAAGTAACCCAGGCCGAGGAAGCCGAGCGCCATGCCAATCGTGATGACCACCCGTGGTCCGAACCGCGGGAGGGTAACAATGTTCGAGGTATTCGAGCTGATCATGATGCAGATGATCATCGGCAGGAAGGCGAGTCCGGAGGTCACCGGGCTGAAGTGCTTAACCACCTGCAGGTAATAAGTCAGGAAGAGGAAGAGGCCGAACATCGCGGTGCCGGCGATCCCGACGGCCGCGAATGCCATGCCGCGCGACCGGTCACGCACGACGCGCAAGGGAAGCAGCGGATGAGCGACCCGCTGCTCGACCAGGACGAAGGCGACCAACAGCGCCGCACCGATCACCAACGACAGGATCGTCGCCGTCGAATCCCAGCCATGGGTCTCCGCCTGCGAGCACCCGAGGACGAGTCCGAAGAGCCCACCGCCGGCGAGAATCGCGCCGATCACATCAATCCGCGGGTGTACCGGCGGCTTAGCCTCGACCATGTAGACCACCGCTCCGATGAAGGCGGCCGCTGCAAAGACGACATTGACGTACATGCACCACCGCCACGAGAGATACTCGGTGAGGATGCCGCCCAGGATCAGACCAACCGCTCCACCACCAACCGCGACAGTGCCGAAGACGCCGAACGCCTTGCCGCGTTCCTTCGGATCGCGGAAGGTCGTTACGAGTGTGCTCAGGGCCGCTGGAGCCAGCAACGCACCGGCCGCGCCCTGCAGCGCCCGCGCGGTGACCAGAACCGCGAACGACGGCGCGGCGCCACCGAGGGCCGAAGCCGCGGCAAAGGCGACCAAAGCGATCAGGAAGGTCCGCTTGCGACCAACGAGATCGCCGATGCGTCCACCGAGCAGCAGCAGGCTGCCGAATGCCAGCGCATATGCGGTGACGATCCACTGCCGTTGGCTGTCCTCGAACCCCAGATCGGCCTGGGCGGACGGCAACGCGATATTCACCACGGTGGCGTCGAGAACGACCATGAGCTGGGCGATGGAGACGACCACGAGCACGAGCCAGCGGTTTCGAGAATTCGTCTCGGGGGATTGAGTGCTGATGTTATTGGGCACAGCTGTTCTCTCCTGAGGGGAAGTTTGTCTTGACGGTTCGGAGCAGGTCGACCAGGACGGCCCGGTCGGCTGCGGGGAGGCTTCCGAAGATCTCGTCCATCACCTTGCTGCGGACGAGCAGTGCCGCTTCGAGTGCGTCGCTGCCGGCGGGCGTAACCGACACGATGCGGGCCCGCCGATCGCGCTCATCCTCGGTTCGGGTGACCAGCCCGTCGCGCTCCAATGCGTCGACGGTGTCGGTCACCGATCGGGGCGCGAAGCCGAGAATGCCGGCCAGCTTCGCCTGATTCATCGGGCCGCCCTCGCTCAGCCGCATCAGGACCTTGGCGCGGGCAAGTGAGAGGCCGGCCGCGGACATCACCTGATCGACATGACGGTGCAGCTGGTGGTGAAGTTCGAGGTAGGTCTGGCCGACTTCGATCGACGAGACTTCGCGGGGTGCCATGTAACGTCTCCGAAACAAATGAGGTACCTCATGGTGAGGTACCTCATCACTGTACTCCTCGGCGGGCGACTACGGTTGCGGCAGCGTTGCGATGTCGATGACGAACCGGTACCGCACGTCGGAGGCGAGCACGCGCTCCCACGCCTCGTTGATGGCCTCCGCGCTGATCACCTCGATCTCGCAAGCGATCCCCTGCTCGGCGCAGTAGTCGAGCATCTCCTGCGTCTGGCTGATACTGCCGATGCTGGAACCGGCGAAGCTCCGGCGATTTCCGAAGAGTGTGAAGGCGGCCACCGGCAGGGGCTCGGGCGGGGCGCCGACATTGACCAGTGTGCCGTCGAGAGCGAGTAGCGAGAGGTACTTGTTCACGTCAACCGCCGCCGAGACGGTGTTGACGATGAGATCGAACCGGTTCTCCAGGAGCTCGAAAGTCCGTGGATCACTGGTCGCCAAGTACTCGTCTGCACCGAGGCGCTTCCCGTCCTCCTGCTTGGCCAGCGACTGAGACAGAACGGTGACCTCAGCCCCCAGCGCAGCTGCGAACTTCACCGCCATGTGTCCGAGGCCGCCCATACCGACGATCGCGACCTTCTTGCCCGGCCCGGCGCCCCAGTGCCGAAGGGGCGAATAGGTGGTGATCCCAGCACAGAGCAGCGGTGCTGCGGCGGCCAGATCGATGCTCTGCGGGATGCGCAGCACGAAGTCCTCGTTGACGACGATGTGGCTGCAGTAGCCGCCCTGGGTGATAGTGCCGTCAACGTCAACTGCGGCGTAGGTGCCGACTCCGCCCTTGAGGCAGTACTGCTCCTCGCCCCGGCGGCAGTTGAGGCATTCGCGGCAGGAATTGACCAGGCAACCGACGCCGGCCCGATCACCGACGGCATGTTTGGTCACCTCACCGCCGACCGCGCTGACTATGCCGGCGATCTCGTGGCCGACGGTCAACGGGTATGGCGCCGGACCCCAGTCTCCGCGCACGGTGTGAATGTCGGAGTGGCAGATTCCGGCGAACTTGATCTCGACCAGGACGTCATGTGGCCCCACGTCGCGTCGCTCGATGGTCGAGGGTGCCAGCGGATCGGTGGCAGAGGGGGCGACGTAGGCGCGTGCAGTCAGCAATGCAGGGGTCCAATTCGATTGTGGATCAGGGGTCATCGGTTCAGTTTCGACAATAGCGATCCCGTCGTGGGTGCCGAGACGCCGACGCCGCCGGGTCGTGACTCTGCGCGTTGTCGGGTCGTGACTCTGCGCGTTGTCAGATCGTGACTGTGCACATCGTCAGGTCGTGACTGCGCACGTTGTCGGTGGGCCGGAGCATGATCGAAGGCATGACATCTATCGGACGCTTAGAACTCGCCGCATTGGACGCGCGCGACATCGACACGCTCGCGTCGTTTTACACGACACTGACCGGGTGGGAGATCGCGCGCAAGGAATCGGACTGGATCACGATTCGGACCACCGACGGTCAGGAACTCGCCTTCCAACTGGCGCCTGACCATCAGCCGCCGCAGTGGCCGGGACAGCAGCAGCCTCAGCAGTTTCATCTGGATCTTCAGGTGGACGGCACCGAAGCCGCGGCCGCCCGGGCCGTCGAGCTCGGCGCGACGCGACTGGCCGACGGCGCCACCTGGATCACGTTGGCCGACCCTGCCGGACACCCCTTCGACCTCTGTCAGGCCGACGGCGTCGGCCCAGCCATGAAGCTCTTCGCCGTGACGATCGACGCATCGGACGCCTCTGGCCTCGCAGGCTTCTACAGCGAGTTGATGGGGATGGAGGTGACCTACGACGGTCCCGAAGGGGCGATGATCGCCGGTGACGGGAAGAGTGTGATGTTCCAGCAGGTGAGTGACTACCGCGCCCCCGCCTGGCCTGATCCGAGCCAACCTCAGCAGGCGCATCTCGACGTAATCGTCGATGACCTCGATACCGGCGAAGCTCAGGCTCTAGCGCTGGGCGCCACCCGGCTCGAGGGTGGCGGTCAGACGTTCCGAGTCTTCGCCGACCCAGCCGGACATCCGTTCTGCCTGACCAGTTAGTGCGTGGTGGCTAAGGTCCCGACGGGGTGAGACGTTCGGCCCTGCCGCTCGCGCCGCTGCAGGGCCAGACTGAGTCGCACAGAAGGACACGACTGAAGCACCGCTGAAGTCAGGCACTGAAGTCAGGCACTGAAGTCAGGAGACAGCTATGGAGCAGTCTGAAGTGGTCGCGGCGCGTGAGGTCATCGTCGTTGGAGTCGACGGGTCCGAACCATCGAAACAAGCGCTGCGGTGGGCGGAGTTCCTTGCCCATGCCACCGGTAGCACGATCGAGGCCGTTATCGTCTGGGGCCGTCCGTACGGGTACGGGATGGGGAGCCTGGGCTGGGGCGCACTGCCCGAAGGCTGGGATCCGGCTATGGACGCCGACAAAGTGCTTCAGGAGACGATTGATCAGGTATTCGGTACGCAACGTCCAGCCGGCCTGACGACCGCATCGGTCCAGGGCGGTGAGGCCCAGCAGTTGCTGCAGCTGAGCCGTGGCTGTCGGATGCTGATCGTCGGCAGCCGCGGACATGGTGGCTTCGCCGGACTTCTGCTTGGGTCGGTTAGCTCGGCATGTGCCGAGCACAGCAACTGCCCAGTGCTGGTCGTCCATGGCGACATGCCCGTACCAATGCCGGCACCCGGAGCGAACGGATCGGGAGACCACTGATGCTGGTCATCGGCCTGTTTCTGCTCGTCGTCCTGCTGAATCGATTTGCCGCGCAGGTTATCCGGAGGACGGCGGGGGAGAGGCCGGCGGATAGAGCGCCCACCGGCGCTGCTGGCGCCGATGCTGAGGTGAAGCGCGGCAAGGACCGGACTCGCCTCACCGCCGAACCCGACCTGAGCGCGGCTACTGTCCATGAAACCGAGATGACCGCCGAGATGTGCTGGACTGCGCTGGACGATCTGCAGGTCAGCCGCCTGCTTGGCCGTCCGACTCCCTGACTTGACGGCACTCCCGTTGGTGATCGTCGCGAGGTCATCGCGCGACGTCGCGAGCTGCTCCAGTCGCCCCAACGATCCTTCCTTAGTCGACCGGGTCGTTTGGCCCTGTCGAAGCGGCCCAACTGCGCGCAGGGTTGGCTGGTGAGCAATCCATCGAGGAGACCGCAAATGGGAATCGCCCCAGCCGCCGCTGTGACCCACAATCCACCGACCACCGCCACGCAGGCCCTGCGCCGGGCCGCGGTCCGCGCGCGCCTCGCTCCGTCAGTCCACAACACCCAGCCCTGGAGCTTCCGGATCGCCGGCGACACGCTGGAGATAATCGCGGACTCGACTCGGCAGTTGAAGACCCTCGACTCGACCGGGCGACAGATGCTCATCTCCTGTGGGTGCGCGCTATTCAACGCGCGGGCATCGTTGGCGGCCTCCGGCTTTCAGGTGAAAGTGCGGCGTTTCCCCAACGGTGCGCGCCCCAATCTGGTGGCGCGTCTCACCGTCGTCTCTCCCGAGACCGGGCCCGACGTCGAGCGTGCCCGGTTGGCATCTCTGGACGGCGCGATTGAGGAGCGCCGCACGAATCGGCGCCGCTTCAATGCTGATGTCGTGCCGCAGAGCGTGGTTGCGGCGTTGATCGCGGCCGCGTCGTCGGAGGGTAGCCAGCTGGTCCCGGTCACGCGCGAAGAGGATCGATTGAACCTGGCCATCATCAGCCAGCGGGCCGATAGGCAGGAGTCGGCCGACCCGGCATACCGGGCCGAGCTGCGGGCCTGGACCACGTCAGAGCCGACGAGGCCAGACGGTGTGCAGGCCGATGCCGTGCCGCGCAGTGGCCTCGTGTCGCATGACGATATTCCCATTCGAGACTTCGAGGCCGACAGCGATGAAGCGCTGCCGGCACAGACGCATTCCTCGCTGCGACAATGCCTGTTGATTCTCGGTTCGACCGAGGATGGCCATCATGCGTGGCTGCGGGCCGGCGAGGCACTGGAGCGCATCCTGCTCGAACTCACCAACCGTGGCTTCGTGGCCAGCCCGCTCACGCAGGCCATCGAACTCCCCTCCGCCCGGGCGATGCTCAGCAACGATCTGCGTCTGGGGATGTTCCCGCATGTCGTGCTGCGCGTCGGGCACGCGCTGCCCACCCCGGCTACCCGCAGGCGGCTCCTCGTCGATCTCCTGACCGAGTTGTCATGATCGGCGCCCGACCCGGCGAAGAAGCCTAGGCTGGCGGTGATGAGCGTGTTGAACTCTGAGCCGAGCGCCGTCGGGCTGGAGTTCCCGCTGCCACCCCGAGACGGAGCCGAACGCGCCCCCGGCAACCTCGAGCTCAGTGAGAACCACCGCCTGGTGATCGAAGCTCAGCGACGACTGCGGGGTCTGCTGCGCGCAAATCAGATGGTGGCCGGAGATCTCGCCCTTCCAGTCGTGCTGAATCGTCTCGTCGAAGCCGCTGCTGAGCTCGTCCAGGCTCGGCAGGTCGTGTTGGGAGTCGTTGCTGCGTCAGGCAGTGACGAGATGCAGTACTTTCGGGCCGGTCCAGAGCCTGATTCCGATTCTGATCCCGAATTCGATCCCGAATCCGATGCTCGAAGCTACGACGATCTCCTGCAGCGGGTCGTCGTCACCGGCCACGCATTCAGACTTCGCGAAGCGTTCAGACTTCGCGAAGCCGCGGCTGTCCCGACCTTCCTCGGTGTCCCGGTGCGCGTTCGCGACGTCGTCTACGGCTGCCTGTACCTCACCGGATTTGCCGATACCGACATCGAGGTCGCGGACGAGGAGCTCATCGCCTCCCTCGCTGCCACCGCGGGCGTGGCGATCGCCAACTCGCGACTGCTGGACGAGTCACGTCAGCGCCAGGAGTGGTTGCAGGCCTCAACCGAAATCACCCAGCAACTATTGGCAAATCTCGGCGAGGAGCCACTGCAGGTCATTGCCAGACGCCTTCAGACGGTGGCGCGGGCGGATGCGGTCAACGTCGTACTACCGACGGCGGAGGGTTCACGGTTGATGGTCGAGGTCGCGACCGGACTGGGCGCGTCGGAGCTGACCGCGCTCTCGTATCCGATCACGGGAACGGTGTGCGAGGTCGTGCTCGATACCGTCACCCCGGTGCTCATCGATGACATGTCCGACCAGCGCCGGTACACCGTTCACCTCAGCAGCATCGTCGCCGTCGGGCCATTGATGGTGCTGCCGTTGGTCGGCACCCAACGCGTGCGCGGGGTGCTGGTGGTCGGCCGGCTGCACGGCCGCCCGCACTTCACCCTCGCCGATGTGGAGATGGCGGCCACCTTCGCCAATCACGCCGCGGTTGCCCTCGAGCTGGCCGACGCACGCCGCGATCACGAGCGGTTGGCGCGTCTGGAGGATCGTGATCGGATAGCTCGCGATCTACACGACCACGTCATCCAGCGCCTCTTCGGAGCGGGGCTCACCCTGGAGAGCGTCGCGAGCGGACTGGCGGACACCGCGCGGGTTGAGCGGCTGACCCGCGTCATCGGCAATATCAACGACACCGTCCGGCAGATCCGGACGACTATCTTCGAGCTGCACGGCTCGCTCGGCCCGAGAACGGGCGCAGTGCGGGAAGAGCTGACGGCGATCGCGGCCGAACTTGCGCCCGTCCTCGGATTCGCTCCGCAACTCACCTTCGTCGGCCCGCTGAACGCCCTGATCGGTGACGACGTACTGGACGATCTGACGGCGGTGACCCGGGAGGCGCTGACCAATACGGCCAGGCATGCCGCCGCTAAGCGTGTCGCGGTGACGGTCCGGGCCGAACCGGACCGCATCTCGATTCTGATCGTGGACGACGGGGTCGGGGTCGGTGACAGTGGCCGTAGAAGTGGTTTGGCCAATCTGCAGCAGCGGGCCGAACGCCGAGGCGGGTCGCTCCTCATCGAGTCACCCCGATCAGCGCTGAAGGCCGCCCCGTCAGATGGGTTCAGCCCGGCCGGAGGTGCCACTCTGCTATGGACGATTCCACTGAATTGACGAGGCCGGTGCGGGTGTTTCTCCTCGATGACCACGAGATCGTGCGGAGGGGCATCGCTGATCTCATCGAGGCGGATCCGGAGATGACAGTGGTCGGTGAGGCGGCGGGGGCTCGTGAGGCACTGGTGCGGATCCGCACCAGCGACGCCAATGTCGCCGTGCTCGACGCTCGCCTTCCCGACGGCAGCGGGATCGATGTCTGCCGGGAGATTCGCTCGGAGCTGCCGGAGATTCGCTGTCTCATCCTCACCTCCTATGACGACGATGACGCGATCTTCGCGGCCGTCATGGCCGGCGCCTCCGGCTACCTGTTGAAGGAGGTTCGTGGCGCGTACTTCATCGATGCGATCCGGCAGGTGGCGGCCGGACGATCGCTGCTGGACCCGTCGGTCACCGAGAAGCTGCTGGCCCGACTGCGCGACGGCGAGCCGGCCGATGAGCGGCTGGCTTCACTGACCCAGCGCGAGCGTGACGTTCTCTCCCTGATCGCCGATGGTCTGACCAACCGCCAGATTGCCGCGCATCTCTTCTTGGCTGAGAAGACCGTCAAGAACTATGTCTCGTCCGTCCTCACCAAGCTGGGCATGCAGCGTCGAACCCAGGCCGCCGTCTACGGAGCCGAAAACCGTCCCGCCGGCTGACCACCGGGATTCGTCGCCTAGCTAGTTGTGAACCAGTGGAGGACCGTCCGTAGGCCCGTGTCCTACGAGCCGCCGCTCGGCGCAGCCGATCCGGCTATCCAGTTGGCGAAGGTATCGAACTCGGCCGCCATGTCGAAGGTCTCCGGATCCAGCAGCCACTGCAGTTGCAAGCCGTCCAGAACGGCCAGGACGACGGCCACCGACGGCCCGCTCTGACCGGTTCGGCTGTACACCGCGGCCAACGCCGGCGCGAAGAGTTCGCGAAGCCGGTCGTACCTGGCCCGGAAGAAGGCGTGCGCCGGATGTCCCTCGGTCACGCTGTCGCCGGACAACACGGTGAACATGCGGACGTAGCCCGCTCGCTGCGTGTTGTGCGCCACCAATCGCTGACAGAGTTGAAGGAAGTCGAGAGAGCCGTGGGCCGCTTCGGAGGTCTCGGCCCACCAGGCCCGGTCTTGCCGGTCACGATCCTCCAGGGCCGCGACCAGGAGCTGTTCCTTGGTCTGAAAGTGGTAGAGCACGGCCTGCTGGGTGATGCCCACGCTCTGGGCTATCTGCGCCAGCGAGGCGCCCTTGTAGCCGCGTTCGGCAAAGAGTCTGAGAGCGGCCTGGACGATCTCGGCGCGCCGGGCATCGCCGGCCACTTCTCTGGCGGTCAGCGCCATGGCATCCCTCCGGCTCAAGGCCACACTCCGGGGCAACATTAGTAACGATCATGTAACGATGGGTATAGCAACGGTGTTTCCTGAGTGGTCAGTAAGCATATGGTCGCGGGCATCCCCCGTCCGTTTAGGAGCATCACATGAAACGTCGAAGCCTGTGGGTAGCCGCGCCGATCGCGGCGCTGGTGGCGGTGACGCTGCCCAGTGCGTCAGCCATTGGATCGCCAGCGAAATCCCCGAATTCCACTCGATCATCGGCCCTCTATGCGGGCCGCCCCTGGTTGGACCCGCACCGCAGCGCGTCGGCTCGAGCGGCGGCGCTGGTGGCCAAGATGACCCTGGACGAGAAGATCGCCGAGGTGCACGGCGTCGGATACCCGCTCTTCGCCGATCCGACCACCGGCTACGCCGGCAAGATCCCGGCCAACACCCGACTCGGCATACCGGCGGTCTATCTCGCCGACTCGCCGCTCGGGGTCGGGAACAACTCGACCGGGGTGACGCAATGGGCCGACACGGCAGCGCTCGCCTCGACCTGGGACACCCAGATCGCGAAGAAATACGGCCAGGCCTACGGAGCTGAGCAGGCCGGCAAGGGCCACAACGTCGCGCTCGCGCCCACCATCAACATCCTGCGGCTGCCGACCTGGGGCCGGTCGCCCGAGACGTTCAGCGAAGACCCGTATCTCACCGCGCAGCAGGCGGTCTCCGAGATCAAGGGGATCCAGAGCAACCATGTCATCGCGACGGCCAAGCATTTCCTGGCCAACAATCAGGAGGTACAGCGGTCGTCGATCAACGTCATCGCCAGCCAGAAGGCGCGTGAGGAGATCTACGAGCCCGCGTTCAAGGCGGCTGTACAGGCCGGTGTCGGCGCGATCATGTGCTCCTACAACCAGATCGGCGGCAGCTACGCCTGCGAGAACGCGGACACGCTGATCGGAACGCTGCGCGACGCGTGGAAGTTCGACGGCATGGTCATGTCGGACTGGGGCGCGCTGCACAACACGGTGAAGGCCGCCAAGTCTGGCCTTGACCTGGAGATGCCCGGAGCGGCCGACGACAGCAACCTGGGCCCCATCGACCAGCTCTTCGGCTCCTACTTCAACACCAAGCTCAAGGCCGCGGTGCAGGCCGGCGACGTGACCGTCGCCGAACTCAATGGCATGGTCGAACACGTACTGACCGCGATGTTCCGCGTCGGCCTCTTCGACCACCCGTTGGCCGACCCAGCCACCGTGAAGGGCCTCGACGTGAGCACGGCCGCGCATCAGGCGCTCTCCACTTCGATCGCCGAGCAGGGCACCGTGCTGCTGAAGAACGCGCGTAGCGTGCTGCCCCTGAACAGTGGCCGGGTCGGGTCAATCGCGGTTATCGGTGACGCGGCGAGGAATCCGCTGACCGCGGGCGGGGGATCGGCGGCGGTGACCGCCTCCTCGCCAGTCGTGAGCCCGCTCGAAGGGATCACCGCACGGGCGCCGGGCGCCTCGGTCAGCTACGCCCAGGGGACACTCGGCACCAACCCGCTCCCGGCCGTTCCCGCTACGGCATTCGGCAGCGGGTTGAAGGCCACCTACTACGCCAGCGTCGATCTTTCGGGTGCTCCGGTCGCTAGCGAGACCGTCCCGGACCTCGACTATCAGGGCAACCCGGCTGCCGTCTCGACGACGAGTCCCTGGTCGGCGCGCTACAAGGGAACGATCACCGCACCGGCCTCCGGCACGTACCGATTCTCACTGCAGGCCGGCGCGTACGCGACGGTCTACATCGACAACAAGAAGGTCGTCTCGTTCCTGCCGACCTTCGAACCGACGCAGAACGGGCTTGTCCAACTGACTGCCGGCGCGCACAGCATCCGTGTCATCGTCACGCCCTATGTGCACAAGGCGGTCACGGTGGATGCGTTCGCAGTGACCGCCGGGCTACACCTCGGCTGGCAGCCGCAGGAGAATCTGCTGGTAGCCCAGGCAGCCGCGGCAGCCAGGACTGCGAACGTGGCGATCGTCGTCGCATCCGCTCCGGCCAGTGAGGGATGGGACCGCAGCACCCTCGCTCTGCCGGCTGATCAGGACGAGCTCATCTCGGCGGTTGCCGCGGCGAACCCGCGCACCATCGTCGTGTTGAACACCGCAAGCGCGGTGACGATGCCGTGGCTGTCCAAGGTGGCCGGCGTGACGGAGGTGTGGTTCCCGGGCCAGACGGCGGGGACCGCGATCGCCAGTGTCCTCTTCGGTGACGTCAACCCGTCCGGAAAGCTCCCGGTTACCTTCCCGGCCAGCGATCAGCAGGGACCGGCCCGATCCAAGATCGACTACCCGGGCGACGGCACCGACGTCTACTACAGCGAGGGGACGCTCGTCGGCTACCGCTGGTTCGATTCCACCGGGCAGAAGCCGCTCTTCCCCTTCGGTTTCGGACTCTCGTACACAACGTTCGACTTCTCGGCGCTGAAGGTCCGGCGCAGCCACGACGGATATGAGGTCAGCGCCCGGGTCGCCAACACCGGTACGGTTGCCGGCTCCGAAGTGGCCCAGCTCTACGTCGGGTCGCCCAGCAGCGCCAACGAGCCGCCGCACCAGCTGAAGGGCTACACCAAGGTGGCGCTGCGGCCCGGGCAGTCAAGCGTCGTCCGGCTTAGCCTGCCGCGCAGTGCGTTGGCCGCGTGGATGAACAGCGACGCCGGGTGGGTCGTCGCGAAGGGCAAGTACACGCTCTACCTCGGTGATTCGTCCCGCAACCTCCCGCTTCAGACGAGCATCCGCGTCTGAGGCGTCAGGGAAACACGACGGGCCGCCGAATGTATTCTCGGCGGCCCGTTCGTGTGTCGTGGGCCTGTGGGTCAGGCCCGCCCGGCGAGTAGTTCGCGGGCCATGACTACGCGTTGGATCTGGTTGGTGCCCTCGTAGATCTGGGTGATCTTGGCGTCGCGCATCATTCGCTCGACCGGGAAATCCCGCGTGTATCCGTAGCCGCCGAGCAGCTGTACGGCATCGGTGGTGATCTGCATGGCCACGTCCGAGGCGTAGCACTTGGCGGCGGCACCGAAGAATGGCAGATCGCTGTCGCCCCGTTCGGATTTGGCGGCGGCGACGTAGACCATGCTGCGCGCGGCCTCCAGTGTCATCGCCATGTCGGCCAACATGAACTGCAGTCCTTGGAACTCGGCCAGGTGCTTGCCGAACTGTGAGCGTTCCTTGACGTAGCCGAGGGCGAAGTCGAGCGCGCCCTGAGCGATTCCGACGGCCTGCGCGCCGATGGTCACGCGAGTGTGGTCAAGCGTCCGCAGTGCGATCTTCAGCCCCTCGCCGCGGGTGCCGATCATCCGGTCAGCCGGAATCCGGACGTTGTCGAAGTGCAGTTCACGAGTCGGCGATCCCTTGATGCCGAGCTTGCGCTCCTTGGCCCCGAACCCGAAGCCGGGGTCGGACTTCTCGACTACGAACGCGCTGACGTTCGAGCCGCGCCGGGCATCCGGATCGGTGACGGCGAGGACGGTGTAGAACTCGGCGACGCCGGCATTCGTGATCCAGGACTTCTGCCCGTTGATGATCCACTCGTCGCCGTCGGCGATGGCGCGCGTCTTCATCGATGCGGTATCGCTGCCGGCCTCCCGTTCCGAGAGCCCGTAGGCGAAGCCCGCTTCACCGCGCGCGAGCGGCGGCAGATACTTCGCCTTCAGTTCGGCCGACCCAGCCAGCATCAACGGCATTGAACCCAGCTTGTTGACGGCTGGAATGAGGGAGGACGAGGCGCAGACGCGGGCCACCTCCTCGATGACGATGCAGGTGGCCAGGGCATCGGCACCCACTCCGTCGTACTCGGCCGGCACGTGCGGGGCGTGGAAGTCCGAGGCGATCAGCGCATCGTAGGCCTCCTGCGGGAAGGCGGCCTGTTCATCGACCTCGGCCGCGAAAGGGGCGATCTTCTTCTCGGCGACCAGGCGGACGGCCTCGCGTAGCTGCACGTGGTCGTCGGAGATCCGAAAGAGGTCGAAGGTGCTGTTTTTGCTGGTCATTCAGGGTTTGCCGTTCGCGAGGTAGGGGGTTAGGAGTAGGTGTAGAAGCCGCGACCGGATTTGCGCCCGAGGAGGTTCGCGTCGACCATCCGTGCGAGAAGGGGGGGTGCGGCGTAGAGCGGCTCCTTGAACTCCTCGTAGAGCGATTCGGCCACCGCCTTGGTGGTATCGAGGCCGATCAGGTCGGCCAGAGCGAGCGGGCCCTGCGGATGGGCACAGCCGCGGACCAGTCCGTCGTCGATATCGGCGGCGGTGGCGAAGCCGGACTCGAGCATTCGGATCGCCGACAGAATGAACGGGATCAGCAGCGCGTTCACCACGAACCCGGCCCGATCCTGGCAGTCGATGGCCTTCTTGCCCAGGGTGTCTTCGACCACCTCGCGAGCGCGCTGGGTGGTCTTCGGGTCGGTGAGCAGGCTCGGGACGAGCTCAACCAGGGAGAGCACCGGGACCGGGTTGAAGAAATGGATGCCGAGGACATGGCTGGGTCGATTCGTGGCGACGGCCAGCTTCATGATCGGGATGGAGGAGGTGTTGGAGGCGAGAATGGCGTCCGGTGAGGTGACGATCGCGTCGAGCTGTCTGAAGAGCGCGGTCTTGGCCGACTCATCCTCCACGATCGCCTCGATCACCAGGTCGCGGTCGCTCAACTCGGTGAGCTCGGTGACCACTCGAATCCGGCCGAGCACCTCGTCGGCCGACTCGATCTTGCCGCGAGCCTCGGCGCGTCGCAGCGCCGCATCCAACCGTGCCTGCCCGGCGTCGGCGGCCTCCACGCTCGACTCGGCGACGACCACGTCCAGACCGGCCCGCGCGAACACCTCCGCGATTCCCGACCCCATCAGCCCGCAGCCGACGACTCCGATCTTCTCCACTTTCGATCCCTTCAGGATGCAGCGATGGCCTATTCACGTTTCGGCATCCACTATGACTTGCTACTGACGAGTACGACAAAGCGAGCCGGCGTGAAACACATTGCACAGCAAACACAGGCGATCCACCGGAATGAGTCCTGAGAAACTGCTAGGATGTCCAACTAATCACTGCTAGGGTGTCCGACTAATCACGGCTCGTCGCCGGACGCCTATCCGAATGGCGCTCAGTGACCGCCGGCCAGCGGCGTCCCGAGATTCAGAGCGGCTCGGACGAAGTCGAGCCCGGTACCGTTGACCAACTGCTGCCCCACCGCGAGCAGGGCGAGGATGACCGGGACGCTGTAGAGCACGATCGACTTCGTCGTCAGAATGAAGTAGGCCTCGCGAAGCGTCTCGACCGCCTCGGTCCAGGTGCCTGCAGCGCCGGCGGGGCTGAATCGCCGCGCGATCAGCGCGTCCCACACAACGCTGAACGCGACCAGAAAGAGGAGGAGTTCAAGCCCGGGGAAACTCCACCCGCGAGTGGTGTCGTGAAGCGTCCAGCCGTTGATCAGGTGGACGATTTCGGCGGCGGCGAACCAGGCACCGGCGAGGCTCAGTGCCTTCAGCGGTCCGACCCGCCCTGGCAGGCGCGGACTCAACGCGCCGTAGAACAGCCCGGAGATGAGCCATCTCGCCGCTTCGGCGAGGACGCCGGCCACCGCGAACAGCAGTCCTGGACCAGGCTGTTGCCAATGCCGCGGCAACCCGGTAGCGGTGGTGAGGGCAAAGTATCCGAACGGCACGACCGCGAGAACCGCGGCGCACTTTGCCGCCAGAACCATGTTCTCCAGCGCCGTTGGCCTCGGCGATGAGTTCGCGAGGGCCTCGACCGGAGTCGGACCCGATTTCGCTTCCGCTGCTGGCCGCGCCATTTCATCAGGTGCCGGCCGCGCTATTTCATCAGGTGCCGGCCGCGCTATTTCATCAGGTGCTGGCCGCACGACGACCCTGACGATCAGGAGGGTGAGAATTACTTCCCCGACGGGCAGTTGCACACCGAATGCGGACAACGGGTTCTGCTGGGTCAGCACCGCCCAACCGAACGCGCCAGCGGCCAGCACTCCGGCTCCCAACGGACCCTCTGAGCGCAGCAGCGGCCGTACCAGCGCGATCCCGATCAGGACGATCGCCAGAGCGGCTATCACGTAGCGCGTAGCGAAGTATCCGGTGCGGACGACGGATCCGAGGGTCTGCGGTTCGGGCGCGTCTCCGATGTCGAATGCGAGGGCGACCAGCAGCGCGATTCCAATCAACCCGCAGGCGAATCCCCGTATCCGATCGCCCGACCAAGGTGAGTTCCCCGCCCGGACTCGCCTCACCGGATTCGGTTCGGTTGCTGCCGGCGGCGCATCACGAACGGTAGCGCCGCGAATCTCTCGGTATCCGATGGTCCCGATCTGAATCAAGAGGAGAATGGCGATCCCCTCGAGGAGCGTGAGACCCACGATTGATGAGTAGGAGATCCCAATCCATGCGCCGCCCCCGGCAGCAAGCAGAACCGTGACCGCGAGAAGCAGACGTCGGCCGCCACCTCCGGTGAAAAGCAGGGCCGCGCAGCTGCCATAGATCAGAACCATCAGAGCCGCCGCGACGACGCTGGAGGTGAGGGTCTCCAGATCTATCCCCGCGGCGAGAACGCCTAGCAGCGCAACGAGAATCACCTTGAATTCCTTGCGGCCGCTCGCCTTCGACCGCCAGGCTAGGTACGCGGCGATGAGACCGACGAGAATCGGCTGCGACCAGCCGACGATCTCGCTTATCGATAGTTGGCCGCCGAGCCTGCTGTCCTGAAGGAGAGTGCTCAGATACGTGCTGAAACCGATCGGTACGGCTTCGGTGACAACTGGTACCTCGTCACAGCTGACGCCCGCGCGGGACCAGACTGCGGTGTCAGCGGTCTGCTGGTCCGGCAATGGGCTGAGCGCAGACGGCGCCCTGGGGAAGTCGGTCCGCAGGGTCAGGTTGCTGCCTGCCCACTGCGCCTGCGGGGTGGTCCAAGCTTGATGGAAGCAGACGGACTGCGGGTTGAACGAAACCTGGAGATGATTTGTGTGCCAGGCCAACCGCCAGTGGTCTGCGAAGCGCACGTCACTGACCTCGCTGGAGATCGTCGCCCGGCCCCCGTCGATTTTGGTCGCGATGGCAGTTTGATCATCAGGCAGACCAAGGCATCGTCGTGCCGAGGAGGCATTCGGTGAGTTCGGCGTGTAGACCAGTGCGGCGACCTCGGGGGCGTTGTCGGCGAGTGTGATCTGAATCGATTCCGTGGCCGTTGTCTGTGAAGAGCCCGATCGGACCACGAGGTGATCGACGACGTCAGCGCCGACCAGCGACGAGCAGATGAAGGTGTCGTTCTCGGGGGGTGGAAACGTCAGCTGGTGCGTCCGGGCATTCAGCCAGCCGCCGAGAACGGCGGCGACCGCGATGAGACCGAGAGCGATCAGGCCCCTGTGCATACCTCAGCCCCCCGGCCGCCCGTCAAGTCGAGTTCACGCTAGCGGACCGGCTAGGCAAGCGCTATAGGCCGTAGCCGGGCACAGGAAGCGTGCTGATCGCTCAGATCGTGCTGATCAGTCCGCCGTCGATCGTCACGCTGGAGCCGGTGACGTTTGCCGTCCGGTCGCTGGCCAGCAGGACGACGAGATCGGCCACCTCGCCCGGTGTAGAGAAGCGGCCGGTCGCGGTGCTGGCGACGGCGTTCCTGGCGACATCCTCCGGGTTCGCCCCGCTCGCCCGAGAGACAGTGGCGGCCACACCCTTGTCGCCCAGCCAGAGGTCGGTCTCGACCGGCCCGGGGGTGACTGTGTTGACCCGGATGCCTCGTGGGCCGAACTCCTTCGAGATCGACTTGGCGAAGTTTGTCACCGCCGCCTTCGCCGCGCTGTAGTCGAGGACGGCTGGGTCGGGGAGGAAGGCGTTCACCGAACCGGTATTGATGATGACGCCACGCCCGGCCGTCAGCATGATCGGCAGCGCCGCACGCGTCGCCCGGACGGCGGCCATCAGATTCAGGTTGATCGACCGCGACCACTGCTCATCTGAGATCTCGAGGAATCCGGCGAGTCGGACGGCGGCCAGTCCGACGTTGTTCACGAGTATGTCGAGCCGATCTCCGGCCTGGGCGATCAACGTGGCCGGCCCGTCGGCGGTCGCGAGGTCAACCGTGACGACCTCGACCGAGCCGGCGGCGGCCAGTGTCTCGAGCTCAGGCGAAGAGGTTCGCGCGCCAGCTATGACGTGCACGCCCTCATCGACGAGCGCCCGCACGATAGCGAGGCCGATGCCCTTGCTGGCGCCCGTGACGACGGCCCGTCGCCCCTGCAATCCGAGTTCCATCGGAGTCTCCTTCGTGGTTGGTGCGTTGGTAGATCGATCAGCGCTGCGAATGCTCACTGCGTCGGGAGTGCACAGTCTCTCAGCTCAGCGCCATACTGGGGCGATGGAGAGCGAGACGCGCTGGGTCGGATCGATGCCCGAGACCTACGATCGCTGCCTTGGGCCGGCGCTCTTCGAGCCGTACGCCGTCTACCTCGCCGGGCTGGCCGCTGAGCTCGCGCCGAACCGCATCCTGGAAGTGCTTGAACTGGCGGCTGGAACCGGAGTCACCACGGTTGAGCTTCTTCGCCGGCTGCCGACGGCCACCCTGACCGCCACCGATCTAAATCCGTCCATGGTCGAGTGGGGTCGCACGCAGGCGCCCGCGGCCCGCTGGCAAGTCGCAGATGCCCAGGAGCTCGACTTTGCCGACGGCGCGTTCGATCTCGTCGTCTGCCAGTTCGGTGTGATGTTCTTCCCCGACCGGCAGCGGGCCTACGCCGAGGCGCTGCGGGTCCTGGCTGCCGGCGGCGTGCTGCTCGTCTCTTCGTGGGACGTCGTCGAGAAATCGGCCTTTCCGTCGGCATTGCTCACCGCCCTCGCCATGCTGTTCCCATTGGATCCGCCTGACTTCGTCTCGCGGGTCCCGCACGGCTACGCCGATCCGGTCCAGCTCGCCGCGGATGTCGCGGCGGCCGGCTTCGGTGGAGTCTCGGTCCGTCCGGTCGCCCTTCGCGGCCGGGTCGCCTCGGCGCAGGTGGTGACCGAGGGCTTCTGTCTCGGTACGCCGCTGCGCTTCGCGCTCGAGGCGCGCGGTGAGTTGGAGTTGCTGACCGACCAATTGGCGGTGGAGATGACGTCGCTACTGGGCGAGGGGCCGTTGACCGGCGACCTGGCGGCCCACGTCATCATCGCGAGGAAGCCGTAGTCCGGACGCCGTACCACCCGCGGGACCGGCCCTGCCGTTCCGACGTTGTCGTCGCGGCGGTTTACTTGGCAGGTCCACTCCGTTCGTCCCTGCTGGAGGCGCAGAATGAGCACCGCAGACCCGGTCATCGCCGCACTTCGAACTGGCCACGACGGCCTGCAGGAGGTGGTCGTCGGTCTCAGCGACGTTGACCTGGCCGGGCCCTCCGGCGCCACCGACTGGGATATCGCCCAGGTCTTGAGTCACCTCGGCAGCGGCGCCGAGATCAACCTCGCGACGCTGGAGGCGGCCCTCGGACGTCGCGCGGCTCCGGATGGTGACTTCAATCCGTCGGTCTGGGACCGCTGGAACGCGATGTCGCGCCGCGAGCAGGCCGACGGGTTCCTCGCCTCCAGCCTCGCGCTCACCGAACTCTACGAGTCGATCGACGATACAACTCGTGATGCGATGCGAATCGACATGGGCTTCCTGCCCGAGCCGGTGGATCTGGCCACTGCCGGCCGGCTACGGCTGAGTGAACTGACGCTGCACAGCTGGGACGTCCGAGTTGGTATCGACGGCAGCGACAACGCGCTGCCGGCCGACGCCGCTGACGCCCTCCTGCACGGCGCCCCTAATATGCTGGCCTGGATCAGCAAGCCGGAGCGATTGAACGGGCGGAGCGCGGTCATCGAGGTGACCACCAGCGGCACCGACTCAAGGTTCGCACTGCACCTGAACACGCCCGTCAGCATCGACTTTGACGTCCCCGCGGAGCCCGATGGCACGCTCGCGCTGCCCGCTGAGGCGTGGCTGCGACTCGTCGCCGGCCGCCTCCCGCAGGCGCACACCCCGCCGCAGGTCACCGCCACCGGAGCGGCTGACGTCGACCTGCTGCGCAGCGTCTTCCCCGGCTATTGAGATGACACGCCCAAGAGCCACTGTAAGCGCTTGCGGAATGCCGCGGCCCTGCCGAATAATCGGGCCCGGTCGTTCCTCGGCGCGACTCGGCTAGCTCCGCCGAGGAACGGCATAGACGACTCCTCTGTGTTCGTCTGTGCTCCCGCTACCGGTACTCGGCTATCACGGCATCTAGGTAGGCGGTGTAGGCCTCCAGCGTCAGAGGGTCGTCGACGTGCAGCTGGTTCTCGGCGTTGCGCTCGGCGTTGCCGGAGAAGTTGTAGCTGCCGGTGGTGAGGATGCCATCCGAGATCAGGACCTTCAGGTGCATGAAATCGTGCACGCTGGTCGGCGTGTACGGCGTGGATTCCTTCCGGACCAAGTGCGTGACGACCCGCTCCCAGTCGGCCAGCACCTGACCTAGCCGGGGGCTGTTACGCCACTGCCGCACGATCGGATCCATCTGCGCACCGTCGTAGATCCCGCTCAGCGCAACGCCGGCCGCAACGGCGGCGGCGAGTGAGGCCAGCACCTCGTGGGAGCTGAGGACCATGGTCGCCACGATGAGTCGCTCGCGGGCGGCGGCGACCCGCGCGGCGAGGGCATCGTTCACGGCCCTCCCATCGCCGGGGCAGAAGTCCCAGCCGACGTTGACCCCATCGATCGTTGTACTGCCGCCCCCGTGCAGTCCGGCGTTGTGGATGCCGCCGGTCTGCCACATCTGCTCGAAGTCGACCAAGTACGACTCGGCCATAGCTCGGTCGGCCACGGTGATGACGTTGTTCTCCTGGCGCGTCCAGGCATCCTCGGTGAAGTTCGTCGAACCTGTCCAGACGGCTGTGCTCGCCGTGCCGGCGGCGTCGCGGAGGATGTATTTCGAGTGCATGAGCTGACCACCGGCACGGATCGGCTTCAGGGAGACCGCGGTTGACCCGAGGTGTTGGTTCAGGAAATCTCCGGTTCCGACCGGCGCCGGGTCGGCCCCCAGCGCGGCGAAGTCAGCGCCGGTGCCGTCGGCTGGCTTACCGGCGTCATAGGCGATTCGGACGGCGACGCCGCGATCGGCGGCGGCGGTGAAGGCCCCGACGACCGTCTCGATGATCCCGGGGTCAGCGAGGCGGAAGTCGTAGATGGCAACCTCGATCGAGGTGGTGGCCGCCGACACGAACGCGGCTAGGTCGTCCGCGATGGTGGCCAGTTGATCGCTGGGGCCGCCGTACCGCAGATCGCGCAGGAACTTGACGTTGATTGGGTTCGTCACGCTTCCAGAAGACGCCTCGGGCTCGGCCACCGCAAGTAGCCGGTGGGTGAACACTCCTGGAAATTCGCAGGTCTGTGGGCTCGAGCGGCTAGCGGAGCGCGTGTCTGAGGTCCAGCTCAAACAGCTCGTTGAACCGGTGCTGCGGCATGGTCATCGTCACGGTCGCGACGAAGCTCGGGGTGACGGGCGCTCCGCGCATCGCGGCCGAGATCTCCTCGACGTCGAGCCCGAACGCATCGGCCATGGACTGATGGGAGGTTATGCCCTGGTGAGCCAGCGCCAGGTCGAAGGC
This sequence comes from Jatrophihabitans sp. GAS493, assembly GCF_900230215.1. Lineage (NCBI taxonomy): Bacteria > Bacillati > Actinomycetota > Actinomycetes > Jatrophihabitantales > Jatrophihabitantaceae > Jatrophihabitans > Jatrophihabitans sp. GAS493. The sequence goes on from NZ_LT907982.1 coordinate 3,125,550, forward strand.
TGGTTGCCGGACTCGCACCTCCGGGAGGTCCGGAGGCCGGGGCCGACGGTCGCAACTGGGTGGAAGCACGCGCGGGCGGGCCACGCTCCCGGCGTCGATCGACCCGACCATCTTGCTGACTCCCCGCGTGAGTACCAATGCCAGCTCCAACTGGGGTGATGATGGCATCCGGCCCCCGGGTTCCGTCAAGGCCCACCGGCGCGTCGGCGGCACGCTGTGTCGACTGCGCGGATGCCGACTCGCGGATGTCGACCGCGCGGATGCCGACCCGCGGATCAGGGTGTTACAGCTTGGTGACGTTGCCGACTCAGGTGATCAGAACTCCACCCGCGGGGTATTACACCGGTGTGCCACCAACTGAAGTGCGACCGACCGAACGAGCGCTGAGCCCCGAGGTTCGCCTCGTGCGGGCTCTGGCCGGTCTCCCGCGCGCCCAGGCGGCAGTGCTCGAGCTCGTTTACCGGCACGATGTCACGCTGGCGGCGATCGCAGCCGAGACCGGAGTCTCCCTGGGCGCGGTTCACCGCCTGGCCTCGGCGGCCCTACAGAGCGTCGGTCGGTGCCTGAGCGTTTTGGAGCCGTGGGATGCCCGGCAGGACCGGGGTGGCCTGGATGCCAGTCCGGCGGCGTGAGTAGCTGTCGCCACCGCATCAGTTCGGTCAGGGTCGTCAGCGCGGTCCGGGCTCAGCAGCCGGCGAGATGGGCGGCGACGACGTTCTGCAGCTGCGCCGAACTCAGCGGTTCGGCTATCAGCAGCTGGCGCTTCACCAGTGCGTCGATGAAGCTCACCAGTGCGTCGGCGTGCAGTTCTGAATGTTGGCAACCTGCGGAGGCGAGGATTTGGGTAGCCATTGCGACGAACTCACCCCGCTGGTTGTCGAAGATCGTGCGGAACTCAGGGCGGCGCTGGGCCTCCAAGAGGAGCTCCATGCGCGCGATCGTACGAGGCTTGGAGCGGCGGTCGGTCATCGCGTCGACGAGGGCGACGATGCCGAGGACGAGATCGTCTCGTCCCGCGCCGCCCTTGGCCACGGCGTCGGAGGAGAGGGTCAGGTCGTAGCGAAAGACCTCCTCGAGCGCGAGACGCAGCAACTCCTCACGGGTCGGGCCGAAGTAGTTCACCGACCCCGTCGGCAGCCCAGCCGCCTGGTCCACTGCTCGGTGTGTGAGGCCGCGAGAGCCGCTGGTGCCCAGCACCTGCAGCGTCGCATCCGCGAGTTGACGACGGCGCGCCGGAGAATTGTTCTTCCGCCCGCCCTGCTCGGAACCTGCCCGCGACGTCACCGGGTGACCCTATCGTCCGCGGCCGCAGCCGGTTTGGCGACGCTCGTTCACCCTGTGGCGGCGTTGATGTGGCGCATTGCGGCGATGGCCGACCCGCGGGCGCCGGCCATATCGAGGTCCGGGACCAGGGCCATCGACGTGCGCTGAAGCTGCTCCTCCCGCAGCACGGTGTTCGCCCGCACGACACCCATGAACCAGTCCCGCAGCTGCGGCGTCGTCTCCACCACGCCACCGCCGAGGAAGTAGGCGCTGGGATCTGTGAAGTTGGCGGCAATGGTGAAGAGCCGACCGAGGGCCATCGCCTGCTGCTCGAAGATTCGCAGGGCCATCGGATCGCCCTTTTCGGCGTAGCTGCGTACCTGCTTGGCGGCCTGGGCGATCGCGCCGAGGTTGTTCAGATCATGGTCGGGGAAGCGGGTCAACCAGTAGGGGAGCAGGTTCTTCTCGATCCCTTTCAGGGAGGCGACGCTCTCGGCATCCCCACTGAATCCGCAGTTGCACTCCGGTAGCGGCTGGTCGACCTCGAGAAGTCCGTGCATCGGGATGTGGACGTGCCCGAGTTCGCCACCCATGCCCGCGACGCCTTGGACGACCTGGCCGGCAACGACCACCCCGCCCCCGAGCCCGGTGCCGACGATCGCCGAGATGGAGGACTCCTCCGGCGCGCGCGGCCCGAAGAACTGATGGTGGGCGTAGAGCGCGGCCGCGTTGCCGTCGTTGTTGTAGATGACCGGAAGCTGGAGCTTGTTCTCCAGCCCGGCACGGAAGTCGAAGCCGCGCCACTCGGGGGCCGAGAAGTTCGTGGCTCCCTTCGATGAGATGACGCCCTCGGCGTCTGTCGGTCCCGGCGTGTCCAAGCCCACCGCCCGCACGGCCGAGAGCGGTGTTCCGGTAAGTGAGAGCACGTGGACGAAGGCCGAGGCCAGGGCATCGATGGCGACCTCCGGCCCCTCCTGAACGAAGGAGGCGTTCTCGACGAGGCGATCGACCAGGAATATCCCGCGAGAGTCGAGGACCGTCGCGTTGTTGCTGGTGCCGCCGTTGTCGAGGCCGACGACGACCCAATGCTCGGTGGGGGACCGGAGTTCGCTCACAGCGCTGCGATGGCTTCTTCTCGGGCGTCGGCGATGGCGTCGGGAACGGTAGCCGGGAGCGTGCTCATGCGGTTTCCTCTCATCGGGGGAAGGTGGGTGTCAGCCAACAGACAGTGGAACACATTCGAGGGCTGGACAGTTCAATAGACATGACCAGAATTGGAAGTTCCGCGCCGGTCGTGAAGACCGATGAGCAGTGGCGGGCCGAGTTGAGCCCCGCTGAATATGCAGTTCTACGCCAGGCCGCGACCGAGCGGCCGTTCGTCGGTGAATACACCGATAACCATCGCACCGGCAGCTACAGCTGTCGGGCCTGCGGAAGTGAGCTGTTCCGTAGCGACGCCAAGTTCGACTCGCACTGCGGATGGCCGAGTTTCTTCACTCCGCTGGCCGGCGACAGCGTGATCGAGGTCGAGGATCGGAGCATGGGGACGGTGCGCACCGAGGTCGTCTGCGCAAACTGCCACAGCCACCTCGGGCATGTCTTCGCCGGCGAGGGCTATGAGACGCCGACCGACCTGAGGTACTGCATCAACTCCATCTCGATGACCTTCGAGGACGCAGGCGTTCAGGATGGGCAGTCACCAACACCGTAAGTTTCACCGAAGAGATGAAGGAGACAGCAATGACGGCTACCACTGAGACGGCGATCCTGGCCGGAGGTTGTTTCTGGGGGATGCAGGACCTTCTGCGCCGCCGCCCCGGAGTGATGTCGACCCGGGTCGGGTACAGCGGAGGCGATACTCCGAACGCCACCTACCGCAACCACGGATCGCACGCCGAGGCTTTGGAGATCGTCTTCGACCCCGAGCAGACCAGCTATCGCGACCTCCTCGAGTTCTTCTTCCAGGTGCACGACCCGTCGACCAAGAATCGTCAGGGCAACGACATTGGGGCGAGCTACCGCTCGGCCATCTTCTACACCAGTGACGAGCAGAAGCGCGTGGCCGAGGAGACCATCGCCGATGTGGACGCCTCCGGTCTCTGGCCGGGCAAGGTCGTCACCGAAGTCGCCGCGGCCGGTCCGTTCTGGGAGGCGGAGCCCGAGCATCAGGATTACCTCGAGAAGTACCCGAACGGCTACACCTGCCATTACCCACGGCCGGGCTGGAAGCTCCCGCACCGTGCGCAGGCCGTCAGTTCATAGGTTCTCGCCGCTCAGGTAGAACCAGCGCTGCCGCTCGCGCGTGAAGAGGCTGCGCTCGTGCTGTACACCGCGCTGCGTACCGCTTCGGTAGTGAGCGTCGAACTCTACGACGCCTTGAGTGTCGAAGGGCCCGCCTTGCAACGTCTGGACGATGTCGAGGCGGGTCCAGCGCGTGCCGCTGTCGAGCTCAAGGCGGGCCGGGCGCGTCGACCGATGCCAGGTCGCAAGCAGGTAGGACTCGTCGCCGACGGCGAAGGCACTGAAGCGCGATTGCATCAGGGCCTTGGCCGTCGGCGCATCCGACAGGCCGGAGTGGAAGCGGCCACAGCAGTTCGGATACGTCTCACCCGATCCGCACGGGCAGCGGAGCGTGCTCGTCATGCCGCCATTCTGCGGCAGTTCGCCCATCCGCTGAATCAGCCGCGCTGTGGTTCCAGGCGCACGACGATCGACTTCGAGGTTGGCGTATTGCTGACATCGGCTGTCGAGTCGAGCGGGATGAGGACGTTCGTCTCCGGGTAGTACGCCGCAGCGCACCCCTTCGGCGTCTCGTAACTGACCACCCGAAACCCTGCGGCGCGCCGCTCTTCGCTGCCCCAGACGCTCACGATGTCGACCATCGCACCGTCGCTGATCCCCTGTTCCCGCAGATCGTCAGCGTTGACGAAGACGACCATCCGACCGCCGTGGATTCCACGGTAGCGGTCGTCGAGGCCGTAGATGGTCGTGTTGAACTGGTCGTGCGAGCGCACTGTCTGCAGGATGAGATGCCCCGGCGGTGCGACGATCGCGGTTGGCGGGTTCACCGTGAGGTGAGCTCGACCGGTGTCGGTCTTGAACTCGCGCGCGTCCCGAGGTGGATTGGGCAGGATGAAGCCGCCCGGGTTCGCGATCCGTTCCTCGAAGGCGTGAAAGCCTGGCACCACATGCTCGATGTGCTTGCGAATGATCCGGTAATCATTGCCCATCTGCCTCCACGCAACGGCATCGTCGGGTCCGCTGCCGAAGAGCGTGTCACCGATTGCGGTGACGATCGCGACCTCGCTGCGAAGTTGGTCGGAGCCGGCCGGCAACCGGCCTCGCGACGAGTGCACCATGCTCATGGAGTCCTCAACGGTGACGAACTGTTCAACACCGTCACGGATATCTCGCTCGGTACGGCCGAGGCAGGGGAGGATGAGCGCCTGCCGCCCGCCGCGCAGATGCGACCGGTTGAGCTTCGTCGATATCTGCACGGTCAGGTCGCAGCGCTCCAACGCGGCCTCCGTGACGGCGGTATCCGGCGTGGCCAGCGCGAAGTTGCCGCCCAGTCCGATGAAGACATCGATCTGGCCGTCGCGCATCGCCCGGATCGTGTCGACGGTGTCGTGCCCGTGCTCGCGGGGCGGGTCGAATCCGAACTCCGTCCGCAGCGCGTCCAGGAAGGCCGGTGCCGGCTTCTCGTAGATACCCATCGTCCGGTCACCCTGCACGTTGCTGTGGCCGCGCACCGGGCAGACTCCGGCGCCCGGGCGGCCGATGTTCCCGCGCAGGAGTAGGAAGTTGGTGATCTCACGGATCGTCGCCACCGAGTTCTTGTGCTGGGTCAGTCCCATGGCCCAGCAGACCACGATGCTCTTCGCCGAGACGACATCGTCCACGAATTGCTCGAGCTCGTGGCGGTCGAGTCCGGACTGCTGCTGCAGCGAGGGCCAGTCAGTGGCCAGCCAGCCAGCGCGGGCCTGGTCGAACCCATCGGTGTACTCGCGGATGAAATCGTGATCCAGCACCGGTCCGGCCGCTGATTCATCGCGTTCGACGAGCAGTCGGTTGACGGCGTTGAACAGGGCCAGGTCGCCGTTCACGCGAACCGCCAGATAGCGGTCGGCCAGTTTCGTGCCGCGTCCGAGGATGCCGCTGACTCGCTGCGGGTTGCGGAATCGCTGCAGCCCGGCCTCCGGCAGCGGGTTGATCGCGACGATCCGGGCCCCCCGCCGTTTGGCGTCCTCCAGGGCCGTGAGCATCCGGGGATGGTTGGTACCCGGGTTCTGTCCGACGATCACGATCAGTTCTGCGTGCAGCGTCAGGTCGTCGAGGGTCACACTGCCCTTGCCGATCCCCAGTGTTTCGGTGAGGGCCGACCCGCTCGATTCGTGGCACATGTTGGAGCAGTCGGGCAGGTTGTTCGTCCCCAACTGGCGTGCCAGCAGTTGGTACACGAACGCAGCTTCATTGCTGGCTCGTCCGCTGGTATAGAAGGCGGCCCGATTCGGGTTCGCCAGGTTTCGCAGCGAGTCCGCGACCATCGTCGTCGCCGTCTTCCAGCTGACCGGGCGGTAGTGGGTGTCGCCGGCGGCCAGCAGGAGCGGCTCAGTGAGCCGTCCCTGGGCCTCGAGCCAGTGATCGGTCATCTCCCGCAGTTCGGCTACCGGGTGTTCGGCGAAGAAGTCAGCGCCGATGTGCTTGCGGGTCGCCTCCCAGGAGACGGCCTTGGCGCCGTTCTCGCAGAATTCGGCCGCTTTGCGTCGATCGGGATCCGGCCACGCGCAGCTCGGGCAGTCGAAGCCGTCGACGTGGTTCATCTTGGAGAGCGTCTTGGCGGTACGGGTCGGTCCCATCTCGGCCAGGGCGTACTGCATGGAGTGGAGGATCCCCGGTAATCCGACCGCACTGGTCTTCGGCTCGCTCACCTCGGTTGGTACGGGATCGATCCGGTCGCTGTCGGGCATATTTCCACCCTAGGACGAAACGACGGTCACGGCCCCAGATTCGCCCGAAGAGCTACAGTCGGCCTATGCCGGTGAGTACGACCCGCCGCGCGGTGGTGCGGCTGCGCCAGACCCCGCGCGAGAGCGTGGCTGACGACCTAGCTGTCGAGGCGCCACTGACGCTGATCCTTGACGGTGAGCCGCTGGCCACCCTGATGCGCTCCCCGGGGCATGACCTGGAATTGGCGGCTGGTTGGCTCACCGTCGAGTCCGGAGTCCGGGGGCCGAGCGACATCCAGCAGTTGCGCGAATCCCGAGATTCGGAGCGGGTTCTCATCTCGCTCGCGCCCGGGGTGCAGGCCCCGCGACCGCGAGCCTTCGTGACCTCGAGTTCCTGTGGCGTCTGCAGCGCTGACGTTTTGGAGACCGCACTGCTGCGCCGCTGGCCGGCCGCCCCCGCTGACTGGAGGATCTCCCGCGACATCGTCCAGGGCCTGCCCGAGTCGATGCGGGAGCAGCAGCGAGCCTTCGCCCGCACCGGTGGCGTGCACGCGGCGGCGCTGGCGACGGTGGAGGGTGAACTGCTGGTCGTCCGTGAGGATGTCGGGCGACACAACGCGACCGACAAGGTCATCGGATGGGGGCTGCTGCAGCATCGGTTGCCGATGAGCTCCCACGTGCTCGTCGTGAGCGGCCGGGTGTCGTTCGAGATCGTGCAGAAGGCGGTGGCCGCCGGGGTGGCGGCGATCGTGGCCGTCTCCGCCCCGACCAGCCTGGCCCTCGACCTGTCCCGGGAGCACGAGTTGCTGCTGGCCGGCATGGTGCGTAGCGGTCGTATGAATCTGTACTCCCGCGCCGACGCCGTGACCGACTAGCCGAGCCTACCGCAGGAGGTCTCGGGCCCGCTCCACATCCGCCCAGGTGTCACAGTCCTCACCCCAGCCGCCCAGATCCGGCACGGAGGTCCAGTCGACCCCCTCAATGAGCCGTCGCATCGGCTGGTTCGTCGGGTCGCCGATGTGCTCCAGACGGGCCAGCAGGGTGTTGCGGGGCCACGCTGAAGCGAGCAGGTTAGCCCGCCCGTCGGAGTCGACGAGCACGGCCGGGCCGGTTGCGCAACCGCGCAGCAGCGGCACGATGGCCGGGGCGATGAAGGGTAGATCGCCGGCCAGGATCAGCACCGTAGGGGCCGCGGTGAGGCGAGCACCGGTCAGCAGCGCCGACAAGGGCCCCGAGCCCGGTGGCTGCTCGGTGCAGCGGATCAGATCCGGATATCGCCCGGAGTCCTCGGCCCGGTCGGCGCTCGGTTGGTCGCTCCCGGCCACCAGAATCCGATGCTCGGCGCCGACCGCCGCGTCCAGTACGCGGTCGAGAAGCTGCTGATCACCCAGCTGCAAGCCGGGTTTGTCGACACCACCCAGACGCCGGCCGCCGCCGCCGGCGATCAGCACCGCGTCGAAGCGGTCGCTCGGAGCCGGCATCCGGTTCGCCCGGGACGGCTCGCGGGCCGAATGCTGCCCTGGCGTGTCGCTCACCGCATCAGCCTTCCCCGGCGTCGTCGCCGTCGCAAGCCGCCCGTCCGGCAACCCTCTACGCTCACTGTCGTGAATGCACCGGCCGCGCTGATCGGAGCGGTCTGCGGTGCCGTTCTGTCGCCCTACCTGGCTCGCCTGAGCGTCAGTGCGGCTGATCGCAGTGACGGGCGCTGGTGGCGGCCCGCGCCCGTGAATGCCGGGCGCGTTCTGGCCACCACCGCGATCGCCGTGACGCTCAGCGTCCTCGCCGCAGCGGGCGCGGGCCTCAGCGCGGCGCTGCCGGCTCTCCTCTTCCTGGCCGCCGTACAGACTCCGCTGGTCGTCATCGACTACGAGACCAAGCGCCTGCCCGACCGGCTGGTCGGTGCGGCGGGGGCGGGCGGTCTGCTGCTGCTCGGCCTGGCCGCAGCGACCCAGCGGGACTGGTCCTCGCTGCTGCGGACGCTGGGGGCCGGCCTGCTGGTCTTCGCGATCTTCTTCGCGGTGGTGATGGTCTCGCCGAAATCATTCGGGTTCGGTGACGTGAAGCTGCTCGGGGTGCTGGCCGGCATGCTCGGATGGTTCGGATGGCTTGAGGTCTACTACGGCGTCTTCGCCGGTTTCGTCCTCGGATCGATCGTCGGCGTCGGGCAGTTGGTGACCCGGCGCGGCACGATGAAGAGCCTGATCCCGTTCGGCCCGTCGCTGATCTTCGGTGCCTTCGTCGTCACCGGCCTGCACCGGTTGCTTTGAGTAGCTTGAGTTGAACTGAGCGCAGGCCACCAAACCGGCGACCGGCCAGGAATGAATTACACCGTCGATGAGAGACTGTCTGCGTGTTGCGATGGATGACAGCAGGTGAGTCCCACGGCCCCGCCCTGGTGGCGATGCTCGACGGGTTGCCGGCGGGTGTAGCGGTGACGACAGGTGATCTGGCGAAGGATCTGGCCCGCCGGCGTCTGGGGTACGGCCGGGGTGCGCGGATGAAGTTCGAGGCCGACGAGGTGGAGCTGACCGGGGGAGTCCGGCACGGCGTCACCATGGGCGGCCCGATCGCGGTCCGCGTGGGCAACACCGAGTGGCCCAAGTGGGAGACGGTGATGAGCGCCGACCCGGTCGACCCCGAGGTGCTGGCCGCTCAGGCTCGTAACGCCCCGCTGACCCGTCCGCGCCCTGGACACGCCGATCTGGCCGGCATGCAGAAGTACGACCTCGAGGACGCCCGCCCCGTGCTGGAGCGGGCCAGCGCTCGCGAGACGGCGGCCCGCGTCGCCCTCGGCACGGTTGCGCGAGCCTTCCTCCGACAGAGTGTCGGCATCGAGATCCTCAGTCACGTCGTGAGCATCGGATCGGTGAGTGCGCCGGCGGGTGTCGTACCCCGGCCCGGCGAGGAGGACGTCGTGGACGAATCACCGGTCCGCTGCCTGGACGCGGCGGCGGGGGCGGCCATGATCGCTGAGATCGATGCGACGAAGACCGCGGGCGACACCCTGGGCGGCGTCGTGGAGGTGCTGGCCTACGGCCTGCCGCCCGGCCTGGGCAGTCATGTTCAGGGTGATCGTCGGCTCGACTCACGGTTGGCTGCCGCGCTGATGGGTATCCAGGCGATCAAGGGCGTCGAGGTCGGCGACGGCTTCGAGCTAGCCCGAATTCGTGGCTCGCAGGCCCACGACGAGATCGTCCGGGAGTCCGATGGAGCAATCCGCCGCGTCTCCGGTCGGGCCGGCGGCACCGAGGGCGGGATCAGCACCGGCGAGACCCTTCGGGTGCGCGCGGCGATGAAACCGATCTCCACCGTGCCCCGGGCGCTGGCTACCGTCGACACCGCGACCGGTGAGGCGGCCGTCGCGATCAACCAACGCTCGGACGTCTGCGCGGTGCCGGCCGCCGGGGTAGTGGCCGAGGCGATGGTTGCTCTGGTGCTGGCCGAGGCGGTGCTCGAGAAGTTCGGCGGTGACTCGGTCGCCGAGACCTCCCGCAATGTCGCTGGATACCTGGCGCACCTGGTCGAGCGTGGCCTCACCCCGGCGCCGGGACTCCACCTGCCGGCCGGCCAGATAGCCGCTGCCGGTTCAGAACCGTCGTGACCGCTGCCGGCCGTCGGGTTGTGAGGTCATGAGCACGGTTCGCGCGGTGCTCGTGGGGATGCCCGGCACCGGCAAGACGAGCGTCGGGCGTCGGCTGGCCGACCTGCTCGAAGTGGGCTTCGCCGACTCCGACGATCTGGTCGTCGCCCGGGCCGGGCGGTCGGTCGGTGAGATCTTCGAGGCCGATGGCGAGTCTCGGTTTCGCGAGATCGAGGCCGACGCGATCGTCGCCGCCCTGCTGGACTTCGACGGAGTTCTGGCCCTGGGTGGCGGTGCGATTCTGAGTGAGCGCACCCGAGTGGCGCTGGCAGCCTCGCCGGCCCCGGTGGTGCTGCTCAAGACCGGACTCGTCTCGCTGCTGCAGCGCGTGGGCGACGCCCATGACCGACCGCTGCTCAACGACGACCCGCAGACCCGATTGGCGGAGCTGGCCGAGCAGCGGGCGAGCCTCTACCGCGACGTTGCCACGGTCACGGTGGACACCGAACGGCGCAGCGTCAGCCGGGTCGCCGAGGTGATCGCGCGGCTCATCGCTGACGAGCCCGAGACCGACGAGCCGCCCTCCGAACCCGGTGCGGCCCAATCCATTGACGAGAACTCCGGAGCAGGAACACGATGACCCAGACCCCAGCCAAGCGCATCACCGTGGCCGGAAGCGTGCCGTACGACGTCGTGATCGGCCGAGAATTGTTGGGCGAAGTCGCCCCGCTGCTCACCGGTGCCGCGAGGGTGGCGATCATCCACCCACCCACCCTGCAGGTGAGCGCCGAGGCGATGCGCGAGGACCTGGCCGGTCAGGGATTCGACGCCCACGTAATCGAGGTGCCGGACGCCGAGGAGGCGAAGACGCTGCAGGTGGCCGGCTTCTGCTGGGATGTGCTCGGCCAGATCGGCTTCACCCGAAACGATGCCATCGTCGGGCTCGGCGGCGGCGCCACCACCGACCTCGCCGGCTGGGTCGCGGCGGCCTGGCTACGCGGCGTCCGTGTCGTGCAGGTGCCGACCACTCTGGCCGGCATGGTCGACGCGGCCGTCGGTGGAAAGACGGGGATCAACACCGATCGCGGTAAGAACCTGGTCGGGGCGTTTCACCCTCCGGTCGGTGTCATCTGCGACCTGAACACCCTCGACTCACTCCCGCCGAACGACTACCTGGCCGGTATGGCCGAGGTCGTGAAGTGCGGATTCATCGCCGATCCGACGATCCTCGCTCTCATCGAAGCCGACCCGATCCTGGCTGGGAAGGCCGGCAACCCGGTCGAGGCTGAACTCATCGAACGCACCGTGCAGGTGAAGGCGAATGTGGTCGGCGAGGACCTCACCGAGAAGGGGCTGCGGGAGATCCTCAACTATGGCCACACTCTTGCCCACGCGATCGAGAAGGCCGAGCGCTACAAGTGGCGCCACGGTGCCGCGGTGTCTATCGGGCTGGTCTACGCGGCGGCGCTGGGTCGTGCGCTGGGTCGCCTGGACGACTCGACCGCGGATCGGCACCGCACAGTTCTGGAGTCCCTGGGGCTACCGACCCGCTACCGCGATGACGCATTCGCCTCGCTACTGGAGACGATGCGGGTGGACAAGAAGGCCCGGGGCAACCGGCTGCGCTTCGTGATCCTGGACGGGCTGGCCAAACCCGCGACTGCGGACGACCCGGACCCGTCGCTGCTGGCCGCGGCCTACTCGGAGGTGACCGCATGAGCGAGCAGAACCGGCGGGTGCTGGTGCTGAACGGCCCAAATCTGGGGCGGCTCGGCTCCCGCGAGCCCACTATCTACGGCGACACCACCCACGCCCAGCTGGCCGCACTCTGCGTGCGGGCCGGTGACGAGCTCGGTCTGATTGTCGAGGTCCGCCAGTCCGACAGCGAGGGCGAGCTGCTGGGCTGGCTGCACGAGGCGGCCGACGCGCAGGCGCCGGTCGTCTTCAACCCCGGAGCCTATTCGCACACTTCGGTGGCCCTGCGTGACGCCTGCTCGGCCCGCACCGCCGACCTGGTCGAGGTGCATATCAGCAACATCCATGCCCGCGAGGAGTTCCGCCACCACTCCTACGTCTCCGCGGTGGCCTCCGGCGTGATCGCCGGCCTCGGCGTGCAGGGGTATGTACTGGCGCTGTCCTGGATCGCGTCGGAGCTGGACATCGCGGCGAGCAAGTAGAGTCATTAGTTGGCCGTCGCGCGGTTGTAGCTTCGTGGCGCCCCAAGACTGGTGAATTCAATCGACAAGAAAGTTGTATCCGCTGTGGCGAGCACAAACGACCTCAAGAACGGCCTGGTCCTCAACATCGATGGTCAGCTCTGGAGCGTGGTGGAGTTCCAGCACGTCAAGCCCGGCAAGGGTGGCGCGTTCGTGCGCACGACGCTGAAGAACGTCCTCACCGGCAAGGTGGTTGACCGGACCTTCAACGCCGGCACCAAGGTCGAGACCGCCACGGTGGATAAGCGTGGCATGACGTTCCTCTACCGCGAGGGCAACGACTTCGTCTTCATGGACGGCGAGACGTATGAGCAGATGACGGTGCCGGAGGCGACGGTCGGCGACGCGGCCAACTACCTGCTGGACAACGCCGAGGCCACCGTTGCGATCCACGAGGGAAACGCTCTCTACATCGAGCTTCCGGTCAGCGTCGAGCTGATCATCTCGCACACCGACCCGGGGCTGCAGGGCGATCGGGCCACCGGTGGCACGAAGCCGGCCACCGTCGAGACCGGTGCCGAGATCCAGGTTCCGCTCTTCGTCAGTACCGGCGAGAAGGTCAAGGTCGACACTCGCGACGGTCGCTACCTGGGCCGAGTGAACAGCTGACGTGACGGCTCGGGGCAAGGCCCGGAAGCGGGCATTGGACGTCCTCTACGAGGCGGACATGCGCGATGCCGACGCGATCAGCACGTTGGCCGAGCGCGTTCGGCTCAGCGAGGTGCCGATCAACGAGTACACCACCGAACTGGTCGAGGGCGTGACGGCGAATGTCGTGCGAATCGACGAGATCCTGTCGGAGTTCTCCGACGGCTGGACCATCGACCGGATGCCCGGCGTCGACCGCGCGGTGCTGCGGATCGCCCTGTACGAGCTGCTCTGGCGCGAGGACATCCCGGACGCCGTCGTCATCGACGAGGCGGTCGAGTTGGCCAAGACGCTCTCCACCGACGAGTCGCCGCGCTTTGTGAACGGCTTGCTGGCCCGGGTAATGCGCGAGGCGCCACCGGTGGACGTCGCCACCGGCTGAGCCGGCGCGGGTGCTTCGCCGGGCGGATCGCGAAGAGCTCTGCAATGCTGTGCGACCTGCAGCAGCAGCGGTTCACTGAGATCCCTGACCAGGAACCCGGGTGGCGTCCCTGGTCATGGTGGGGCACGTTCGGATGGCTCTGGCTAGTCGGCCCGGCTGCTGTCGCTCTCGTAGCCGTATACGTCGGCGGAGCGAGGACCGGCGACGGGACGCGCGGCGTCTCCTACGACTTCGGTGTGGCGAGCGGGCTCATCTGGCTCTTCATCGCCGTCGCGTTGTCGGGCCGGGCGCTTCTGCGCCGTCTCTACACCGCCGGCCGGACCCAGCGCCGTCTCGGTGCCGATGTGTGGCGCGCACGGGGCTGGCCCCGACCCTGGGCGACTCTGTGGGAGTTCCGGATCGAACTGCTTGCCGAACTCTGCCTCGTCTTCTTCCTCGCTGCGGGCTGGTCAGCACTTGGCGACCAACGGCTCCGTGACTCGTCGCAGGCCCAACAGATACTGGCAACAGTCACCCACGCCGACAAGCATTGCGACAGGTTCCAGTGTTCCTACGACTCATACGGGGACTATTACCTGAACGGCCGGCAACAGAGCGATGTGCTCGTGGTCGAGTCCGCAGACAAGCCGGTCAGAGGTCTGGTCCCGGTCTTCGTGGACCCCGCTCATCCGCGACACGCGGTATACGTCCACGACCACAGCAAGCATGGTCTGGTGCTCGGTGGCATCGCGGCGGTCCTGCTCTTGATCGGGAACCCGATCTACTTCCGGACGAACCGCAGCCGCTTGCGTCAACGATGGCGAAAGGTGAACGTCACCGGTTGAGCCCGGCCAAACTGCGCTCGGCCATGAACGACGAAGGCCGGTTGGTCTCCCGATGAAGGGAGACCAACCGGCCTTCTCAACTACACGTCGATTTACGGCTCGCCGTCGAGGATGAGCGAATCCGGGGCGAGCACCTGCCAGCGCACGAGGCGCTCGGTGAGGGCCTCGACCGTGGTGTCGTACAGGATGGCCAGCGTGCGCAGGTCCTCGGCGCGGATCGAGAGGACCCGGTTGCCATAGTCGCCCCGCTCGCGCTGGATCGCGCCGACGAAGCGGGTGAGGAGGGTGACCTCATCAGCCGGCGCGCTGTGCAGCCGCTCGAGGTTGAGCACGATCTTGGCCAGGCCGCCGGTGGCGGAGCTGGAGCCGGGGTGGTCTTCGGTCGGGAGGAGAACGCTGACCGGCACGCGGTAGAAGTCCGCGAGCTCGGCGAGACGCTGCACCGAAACCGCGCGGTCGCCACGCTCGTACGAGCCGACAACGACCGCCTTCCACTTGCCGTCGGACTTGCGCTCGACCGCGTGGAGGGAGAGGTGCTGCTGGCCACGGATCGCGCGCAGCCGGGCGCCGAGAGCCTTGGCGTACTCACGGCTCGGTGGCGGATCGTCGTCCTCGGCAGCGCTGGTGGTGTTGATGGCGTCGGTACGTGCAGTGCTGGTCAGCACGGCCGTCTGGCTGTCGTCGTCGGGAGCCACTGGAACTTCCTTGTCACTGGTGGGGTTGCTGTTGTCTTGGTGCTGGTGTTTCTGGCTGGTGCTGCCGCTTGCATAACGAATGAGTCGTGAAGCGGTTACTCGAAGGTGAGCGCAGGGTGAACGAATTTACTCAGGGTGACTAAGTTCGTGACCGTACGTCTACCGGGGCTCAAGAATAGCTGCGCTGCTAGACTTTGCCAGTCAGACTTCCTTTAAGGGCCCGTCCAGTGAGGCGGACAAGGACGTTATGCGAGGTTTATGTGGCTAGTGAAGCTATGCGCCGTTCCGGTGACTCTGACCCGGATGAGGCGTCAATCACAGTTTCCGCCACCGCAAACGCTGGTCCGGACGCCGATTCTGACGCCACTTTCTCAGCCTCCGATGTCGCCCGCATGATCGACCGGATGGCACATCAGATTCTTGAGAAGACCGGCGGTGCCGACGGCGTCGTACTCATGGGTATCCCAACCGGCGGAGTTCCGCTGGCCCGTCGGCTGGCCGCCCGGATCGCTGCCTTCGAGCCCGTCGAGGTCGGCCTCGGCTGCCTGGACACCACCCTCTACCGCGACGACCTCCGGCTGCGCGGCGTGCGTGCCCTGGCTGAGACGGTCGAGCCGCGCGGCGGCATCGAGGGGAAGCTGGTCATCCTCGTCGACGACGTCCTCTTCTCCGGCCGCACGATCCGGGCCGCCCTCGACGCCCTGCGGGATCTGGGTCGCCCGCGGGCCGTCCAGCTCGCCGTGCTGGTCGATCGCGGGCACCGGGAGTTGCCGATCCGGGCCGACTACGTGGGCAAGAATCTGCCGACGTCGCCCGGCCAGCAGGTTCAGGTTCAGTTCGCCGAGACGGCCGGGACCGACGGCGTGTACCTCAGACCAGGCCCGAGTGAGAATCCCGGCGCTGACGAGCCGGTGGTGGCCAACTGATGGCCCGTCATCTGCTCAGTGCGCACGACCTGGACCGCACCCAGGCGATCGAAATGCTGGATACGGCTGATCGTCTCGACCGTGCGTTGGCCGGTCGGGACGTGAAGAAGCTGCCTCCGCTGCGCGGCCGAACGGTGGTCAATCTCTTCTACGAGGACTCGACGCGGACCCGTACGTCCTTCGAACTTGCGGCCAAGCGGCTCTCCGCCGACGTCGTCAACTTCTCGGCTAAGGGTTCAAGCGTCTCCAAGGGCGAGTCGCTGAAGGACACGGCGCTGACTCTGGAGGCGATGGGGGCCGACGCCGTCGTCATCCGGCACTCCTACTCCGGCGCGGCCAATCGCCTCGCGAACTGGGTGCAGGGAAGTGTCATCAACGCCGGCGACGGAACGCACGAGCATCCGACACAGGCGCTGCTGGACGCCTTCACCATTCGCCGCCGTCTCTGCGGCGGCACCGGCGACTTGGCCGGTCTGCGGGTCTCGATCGTGGGGGACGTGCTGCACTCGCGAGTCGCTCGTTCCAACGTCGCTCTGCTGCACACCCTCGGCGCGCAGGTGACACTCGTGGCGCCACCCACTCTGCTGCCGGTCGGCGTCGAGACCTGGACGGCCGGGGTCAGCTATCACCTGGACGAAGCGATTCCGAAGTCGGATGTGGTGATGATGCTGCGGGTGCAGCGAGAGCGCATGTCCAGCGGGTACTTCCCCTCCGCGCGCGAGTATTCGCGGCGCTACGGACTTGATCGGGCTCGCATGGCGGCGCTGCCCGAGGAGTCGATCGTGATGCATCCAGGGCCGATGAACCGCGGCATGGAGATCGCGCCCGAGGTGGCCGACGATCCGAAAAGGTCGGCGATCGTAGAACAGGTAACGAATGGAGTAAGCGTGCGCATGGCGGTCCTCTACCTACTTCTCGGCGGTAACGGAGACGACGTATGAGCGACGTCCTGCTGCGCAACGTGCGCCCCTACGGCGGGGACCCGGTGGACGTGCTCATCCGCGATGGCCGAATCGAGTCGATCGAGGCAACCGCAGCCAGCCACGGCGGCGTCGAGTCGAGCGTCGACAGCTACGACGGTGCCGGGGCGGTGCTGCTACCCGGTCTGGTCGACCTGCACACGCACCTGCGTGAACCAGGTCGCGAGGACGCCGAGACTGTCGAGACGGGCTCGGAGGCCGCCGCACTGGGGGGCTACACCGCGGTCTTCGCGATGCCGAACACCGACCCCTGCGCCGACACCGCGGGGGTCGTCGAGCAGGTCTGGCGTCTGGGGCGGGAGACCGGTCTGGTCGACGTGCAGCCGATCGGTGCGGTGACGCTCGGACGGGCGGGGGAGAAGCTCGCCGAACTCGGCGCGATGGCCGACTCGGCGGCCAATGTCCGGGTCTTCAGTGACGACGGTTCATGTGTCTCCGATCCGGCCCTGATGCGCCGCGCACTGGAGTACGTCCGGGCCTTCGACGGCGTGATCGCCCAGCATGCCGAGGAGCCGCGCCTGACTGCCGGAGCGCAGATGAACGAGGGCATCGTCTCAGCCCGGCTGGGCCTCACCGGCTGGCCGGATGTCGCCGAGGAGGCGATCATCGCCCGGGACGTGCTGCTGGCCGAGCACGTGAGTTCACGCGTCCACATCTGCCACCTCTCGACCGCCGGCTCGGTTGAGATCGTCCGGCGGGCGAAGGCGGCCGGGGTCGCCGTCACCGCGGAGGTCACCCCGCATCACCTGATCCTCACCGACGAGCTGGCCGAGTCCTACGATCCCGTCTTCAAGGTGAACCCGCCGCTGCGGACCGCCGAGGACGTCAATGCGCTGCGGGCCGGCCTGGCCGACGGCACGATCGACTGTGTCGCCACCGACCACGCCCCGCACGCTCTGGAGGACAAGGAGACCGAGTGGGGGGCGGCGTCTCCGGGCATGCTCGGACTGCAGACCGCGCTGTCGGTGGTCATCGAGACCATGCTGCTTCCCGGCTTGCTCGACTGGCGCGGTGTCGCCGACCGGATGAGCCTCGCCCCCGCGCGCATCGGATCGCTCCCGACCCACGGCAACGGCATCGAGGTCGGGCAGCCGGCCAACCTCACGCTCGTCGACCCGGACGCGCAGTGGACCGTCTCGGCCAGCGAACTCGCCTCCAAATCGACGAACACTCCGTTCGCCGGCTACACCCTCCCCGGGAAGGTGGTGGCGACCCTGCTCCGCGGCCGCTTCACCGTGCGCGACGGGTCGCTCGTCCCGGCGGCGGCTCGGGTGTCGGCATGACCCGCACCCTCCTGGTGCTGGCCTGCCTGGCGGCGATCCTGCTCTGCTTCGCCGGAATGTGGCTGGGTTGGCGCAACCGCGGCCGGCGCCAAGCCGACCTGCCCCCCCTGCCATCGCTGCCGCATCGGCTCTCCGACCCCCGTCTCGCGCCGCTGTCGGGCATCTACATCGGCACGACGTACGCGCGCAGCTGGCAGGACCGGGTCGTGGCCCGGGGACTTGGCCTGCGCGCCACCGCGTCGGTCACCCTGCACGACGAGGGGTTGCTGATCGAGCGGGAGGGCGCCGAGCCGGTCTTCCTGCCACTGGGCGACGTACTGAGCGCCCGGCTGGAACCGGCGCTGGCTGGAAAAGTAGTAGGTGAGGGCGGGTTGATGGTGATCAACTGGCGGCTCGGTGAGACCGAACTCGACACCGGGTTACGGGCCGATGACAAGACCGAGTACCCACAATGGGTACGCGCGATCAACGAACGGGCGATGGTGTGAGCAGAGGCGAAGCCGCGATTCTGGTACTCGAGGACGGCCGGACATTCTCCGGGGAATCCTTCGGATCGACCGGGGAGACCTTCGGGGAGGCCGTCTTCAACACGGCTATGACCGGCTACCAGGAGACGCTCACCGATCCGTCGTACTACCGCCAGATCGTCGTGCAGACTGCGCCTCACATCGGCAACACCGGGGTGAACGACGAGGACGACGAGTCATCACGCATCTGGGTGGCCGGCTACGTCGTGCGTGACCCCGCCCGCCGTTCATCCTCCTGGCGGGCCAAGCGCAGCCTGGACGAGCAGTTGCAGGCCCAGGGCATCGTCGGGATCAGTGGCATCGACACCCGTGCGCTGACCCGTCATCTGCGCGAGCGGGGGGCGATGCGCTGCGCCATCTCGACCACCAGTTCGCCGGAGCAGTTGCTGGCCGCCGTTGCCGACAGCGCGCCGATGCTCGGCGCCGACCTCTCCAGTGCCGTCAGCACGCAGCAGCCCTACGTCGTCGAGGCTATCGGCGAGCATCGCTTCACCGTGGCCGCACTGGACTACGGGATCAAGACGATGACGCCGCACCGGATGGCTGAGCGCGGGATCACCACCCACGTGCTGCCGAGCAATGCCACCGTCGAGCAGATTCGCGCCGTCGGTGCCGATGCGGTCTTCCTGGCCAATGGCCCGGGCGACCCGGGCACGGCCGACGCTGCCGTCACGACGGTGCGCGGGCTGCTCCGCGAGGAGGTGCCGATCTTCGGTATCTGTTTCGGCAACCAGATTCTCGGACGGGCCTTCGGCTTCGGCACCTACAAGTTGGGCTACGGCCACCGCGGCATCAACCAGCCGGTGCAGGACCGCACCACCGGCAAGGTCGAGATCACCGCCCACAACCACGGCTTCGCCGTCGACGCGCCGACCGAGCACCCGAGCGAGACCGAGTTCGGATCGGTCGAGGTGAGCCACGTCTGTCTCAACGACGGCGTGGTGGAGGGCCTGATAGCCCGCGATACCAAGGCATTCTCGGTCCAGTACCACCCCGAGGCAGCGGCCGGCCCGCATGATGCGGCCTATCTCTTCGATCGCTTCGCCGAGCTGCTCGAGGGCACCACGGGCGCCGGAAGCGGCACCACAACCCCGAAGGGCAACCGGTAATGCCGAAGCGCACCGACATCCAGCACATCCTGGTCATCGGCTCCGGCCCGATCATCATCGGCCAGGCCTGCGAGTTCGACTACTCGGGAACTCAGGCGTGCCGGGTGCTCCGCGCCGAGGGCTTCCGGGTGAGCCTGGTGAACTCCAACCCGGCCACCATCATGACCGATCCCGAGTTCGCCGACGCGACGTACATCGAGCCACTCACCCCGGAGTTCGTCGAGAAGGTCATCGCGCTCGAACGTCCGGACGCCATCCTGGCCACCCTCGGTGGGCAGACCGCCCTGAACCTTGCCGTAGCCCTGCACGACAACGGGGTCCTGGAGAAGTACAACGTCGAGCTCATCGGCGCCGACATCGAGGCGATCCAGCGCGGTGAGGATCGTCAGCGCTTCAAGGAGATCGTGCGCACCATCGGTGGGGACGTGCCGTCCTCGCTGGTCTGCCACACCCTCCAGGAGGCGATCGACTTCGCCGCGACGGTGGACAACAAAGTCGTCATCCGCCCCAGCTTCACGATGGGGGGCCTGGGCTCCGGACTCACCAGCAATGCCGACGAGGTCCGCATCATGGTGCAGCGTGGACTCGACGCGAGCCCGGTGCACGAGGTCCTGGTCGAGGAGAGCGTCTTCGGCTGGAAGGAGTTCGAGCTGGAGCTGATGCGCGACCGCAATGACAATGTCGTTGTCGTCTGCTCCATCGAGAACATCGACCCGATGGGCGTGCACACCGGTGACTCCATCACCGTCGCTCCCGCCATGACGCTGACCGACCGCGAGTATCAGCACATGCGCGACATCGGTATCGCGGTGCTGCGCGAGGTCGGGGTCGATACCGGCGGCTGCAACATTCAGTTCGCGATCGATCCGAGCAACGGCCGCATGATCGTGATCGAGATGAACCCGCGGGTCTCGCGATCGAGTGCGCTCGCCTCGAAGGCGACCGGCTTCCCGATCGCCAAGATCGCGGCCAAGCTCGCCGTCGGGTACACCCTCGACGAGATCGACAACGACATCACCAAGAAGACCCCAGCCTGCTTCGAGCCGGCTCTGGACTACGTGGTGGTGAAGGTGCCGCGGTTCGCCTTCGAGAAGTTCCCGGGCGCTGACCCGGTGCTGACCACGCACATGAAGAGCGTTGGTGAAGCCATGTCGATCGGGCGTAACTTCACCGAGGCGCTGGGCAAAGCGCTGCGCTCGATGGAGACCAAGGACGCCGGTTTCTGGACCCGTCCGGACCCGCTATTGACCGACGAGGAGCTGCTCGCCGCGGTCGGCACGCCAACCGACGGCCGCCTGTACCGGGTTGAGCAGGCGCTGCGCGCCGGACATTCGGTGGAGAAGCTGGCCAAGCTCTCTGGTATCGACCCGTGGTTCGTCGACCAGATCGCCAGTCTGGTCGAACTTCGAGCCGAACTCGTCGACGCACCGGCGCTGACCCCGCAGCTGCTGCGCGTCGCCAAGCGGCACGGGCTCTCCGATCGTCAATTGGCGGCCCTGCGCCCCGAGCTGGCCGGCGAGGACGGGGTGCGGTTGCTGCGCCTGCGGGCCGGAATCCGCCCGGTCTACAAGACGGTCGACACCTGTGCCGCCGAGTTCGCCGCCGTGACGCCGTATCACTACTCCTGCTACGACGACGAGACCGAAGTCGCGCCCCAGACCGAGAAGCCGAAGGTCCTGATCCTCGGCAGCGGGCCGAACCGCATCGGGCAGGGCATCGAATTCGACTACTCCTGCGTGCACGCCGTGATGAGCCTGCGGGAAGCGGGCTATGAGACGGTGATGGTCAACTGCAACCCCGAGACCGTCTCCACCGACTATGACACCGCCGACCGCCTCTACTTCGAGCCGCTCACCTTCGAAGACGTGCTGGAGGTCGTGCATGCCGAGCAGCAGTCGGGCACCGTCGCCGGCGTGATCTGCACGCTGGGTGGACAGACCCCTCTCGGCCTGGCCCAGCGGCTGAAGGACGCCGGTGTCACCGTGCTCGGCACCCAGCCCGAGGCGATCGACCTGGCCGAGCACCGTGGCGCCTTCGGCCGGGTGCTCACCGAGGCCGGACTCCCGTCGCCCAAACACGGCACGGCAACCTCGTTCGAGGAGGCCAAGGCGGTCGCCGACACCATCGGCTACCCGGTGCTGGTGCGCCCGTCCTACGTCCTCGGCGGCCGCGGCATGGAGATCGTCTACGACGAGGCCAACCTCTCCAGCTACATCGCCAAGGCGACCGAGATCACCGACGATCACCCGGTGCTGGTCGACCGCTTCCTCGACGACGCGGTCGAGATCGATGTGGACGCTCTCTACGACGGGGTCGACATCTACCTCGGCGGCGTCATGGAGCACATCGAGGAGGCCGGCATTCACTCCGGTGACTCGGCGTGTGCGCTGCCGCCGATCACACTCGGCGCCGGGGACATCGACAACGTCCGTCGCTCGACCCTGCTGCTGGCCAAGGGCATCGGGGTGCGCGGCCTCATCAACGTGCAGTACGCGCTGGCCGGCGACGTGCTCTATGTCCTGGAGGCGAACCCGCGGGCCAGTCGCACCGTGCCCTTCGTCTCGAAGGCGACCGCGGTGCCGCTGGCCAAGGCCGCGGCCCGCATCGCCGTCGGAGCCAGCATCGCCGAGCTGCGGGCCGAGGGGCTGCTCCCGAAGCACGGCGACGGCGGCAAGCTCCCCGACGACGCGCCGATCGCGGTGAAGGAGGCGGTACTGCCCTTCCACCGCTTCCGCACGCCGGCCGGCGACCTGGTCGACTCGATCCTCGGACCGGAGATGAAGTCCACCGGCGAGGTGATGGGGTTCGACGCCAACTTCGGCACGGCGTTCGCCAAGAGCCAGGCCGCGGCCTACGGCTCGCTGCCGACCAAGGGGACGGTCTTCGTCTCGATCGCCAATCGCGACAAGCGGGCGGTGATCTTCCCGGTGAAGCGGTTGGCTGATCTGGGCTTCACCATCCTGGCCACGGTCGGTACCGCACAGGTGCTGCGCCGTAACGGGGTCGAGGTCGAGGTGGTCGGGAAGTTCTCCGAGGGCGGCGAGAACATTGTGTCGCGCATCGCCGCCGGGCAGGTCGACCTGGTGCTCAATACACCGTGGGGGTCGCCCGGAAACTCCGGCCCCCGCCTGGACGGGTATGAGATCCGGACCGCAGCGGTGACGGCCGGTATCCCCTGTCTGACCACCGTGCAGGCCGCGGCGGCGGCGGTGCAGGGGATCGAGGAGCTGGTGCGCGGCGATGTCGGTGTGAGGTCGTTGCAACACCTGCACGCCCAGTTCAGTGAGTGGCGCAGCGGAGCCTCGTCATGACCCAGCCCGTCGGCGTCGAACGAACCCGGCCGGTGCAGGAGAAGGCGGAGATCTTCGCGTTGCAGAAGGTGGGGGAGTACCTGCAGTTCACCGTGGTTGCGCCCGGGATCGCCGCCGGCTTCCGGCCCGGCCACTTCGTGGCGGTGGGCGTCGGCGGCGCGCAGACCTCGATGCTGCTGCGCCGATCCTTCGCCCTCTACGGAGCGACCCCGACCAGCGACTTCGCCGGCACGATTCAATTCGTCGTCGCCGCGCACGGACCGGGAACGCAGTGGCTGGTCGAACGTCGGGTCGGTGAGGTGCTCGACATTCTCGGCCCGCTGGGAACACCCTTCCCGATGCCGCCGAAGGCCACGCCGGCGGTCCTGGTCGGCGGCGGTTACGGCACGGCGCCGCTGATCCCACTCGCCCAACGACTCATCGAACAGGGCAGCGATGTCGAGATCATTCTCGGGGCGGCCACCTCAACCCGGCTCTTCGGTGAGTTGGTGGCCAAACGAGCGGTCGGCGCGGTGACGGTGACCACCGACGACGGGAGCGCCGGGATCCGGGGCCGGGTCACCGATGTGCTCGACGACGCGATCGCCCGAATCAAGGCCGAGGTCGTCTACGCCTGCGGTCCGATGCCGATGCTGCGTGCGGTCGGTGACGTGGCCCGCCGCAATGCGATTCCGGCTCAGGTCGCGGTCGAGGAGTCGATGGCCTGCGGAGTCGGTGTCTGTATGACGTGCGTGCTGCCGGTCCGAGGAGACGACGGTCGTTCCCGGATGGTGCGTTCCTGCGTCGACGGGCCGGTCTTCCTCGCCGATCGGGTGCGCTGGGACGACGTCGGACGCGTTCCGCACGACATTCTCGGAGCCGATGCGATGGTGGGTAACTGATGGCCGACATGACCACCCGACTGGCGTCGGCGACCTTCGCCAACCCGGTCTTCACCGCCTCCGGATGCGCGGCGGCCGGGCGTGAGTTGGGGCAGTTCTTCGACGTCTCCGAACTCGGCGCCGTGGTGACGAAGTCGATCATGCCCCGGGCCCGCTCCGGCCGTCCCACACCTCGGATGGTCGAGACGCCCAGCGGCATGCTCAACTCGATCGGCCTACAGGGCCCGGGGATCGACTCCTTCATCGAGAACGACCTGGCCTGGCTGCAGGCCAACAACGCGAAGACGGTCGTCTCCATCGCCGGCGGGAGCACCGACGACTTCGTAGCGGCCGCCCGCAAGCTGCACGGCCACCCGGCGGTATCGATGCTTGAGGTGAACATCTCCTGTCCCAATGTGGAGAGCCGCGGGCAGGTCTTCGCCTGCGATGTGACCGCCTCCTCGCGGGTGATCGGTGCGGTGCGCCGGGCGGCCGACCCGCGCATCCCGATCTTCGCCAAGCTGACCCCGGACGTCACCGACATCACCCTGATCGCGCGGGCCTGCGCCGACGCCGGTGCCGACGGGGTCTCACTCATCAACACGCTGCTCGGCATGTCGATCAACACCGACACCCTCTCCCCGGCGCTGGGCGGGGTGACCGGTGGGCTCTCCGGTCCGGCCATCCGTCCGGTCGCGGTGCGCTGTGTGTGGCAGGTACGCAAAGCCCTTCCGCACCTTCCGATTCTCGGCATGGGCGGCATCCGTAGCGGATTGGACGCACTCGAGTTCATCCTCGCCGGGGCCTCGGCGGTGTCGGTCGGGACCTCGGTCTTCGGAGATCCGTCGGTGCTGCTGCGGGTACGCGACGAGCTGGAGACCGCGCTGGACGACCGGGGCTTCGCTTCACTCGCCGACGCCGTCGGCTACGCCCACCTCTCCGGTGCCGAACGCACCGCCCGCGCCGAAGCGCTCGCTCCGGCGGAGACGTCGTGACCAGTTTCGGCGCTCGCCTGGACGAGGCGCTGAATGCGCGGGGCTCGCTCTGCGCTGGCATCGACCCGCACGCGGGGCTCCTCGCATCCTGGGGGCTGGCCGACGATGTCGCCTCGTTGGAGCGCTTCTCGATGAGTTGCGTCGAGGCATTCGGCGACTCGGTGGCGGTCGTCAAGCCGCAGTCCGCCTTCTTCGAACGGTTTGGATCGGCCGGCGTCGCCGTGCTCGAGCGCACCGTCGCCGGGTTGCGGGAACAGGGTGCGTTGGTCGTGTTGGATGTGAAGCGCGGTGACATCGGGTCGACGATGGCCGCCTACGCCGACGCCTACCTCGATCAGAAGTCGCCGCTGGCCGTAGACGCCATCACGGTCAGCCCCTTCCTGGGGGTGGGCTCACTCCAGCCGGCGTTCGCGCTGGCCGAGGTGAATGACGCCGGGGTCTTCGTGCTCGCGCTCACCTCCAATCCGGAGGGCCCAGAGGTCCAGCACGCGCGCGGCGAAGACGGGCGAACGGTGGCCCAGACGGTGATCGACGAGCTGGCGGCCCGTAACGCGACGGCGTCGCCGATGGGAGACTTCGGCGTCGTGGTGGGCGCGACCATCGGATCTTCGGTGGCCGACCTGAGCACCCTGAACGGGCCGTTCCTGGTGCCGGGGGTCGGTGCCCAGGGTGGCACGCCGGAGAGCGTCCGCCGCATCTTCGGGGCTTCGCTGCGGAACGTGATCCCCAGCGTCTCCCGGGAGATTCTCGGCACCGGCCCCGACGTCGCGGCGCTGCGAGCGGCGGTGGCCGAGCGGGTTGAGGCCTTCGCCTTCCTCCGCGGCTAGCCGTCGCCCGGACTACCTTCGACGCTTGCGCTAAAGGTCAGCCAACCGCGGTGATGGCGCTGAGTTCCTCGCGCTCACTCGCCGTTGGTCGCCACCGCCCGGCATCCACGTTGGCCTGCACCTGGGCGGCCGACGTGGCGCCGGCGATCACGCTGCTCACAGTTGGCTGGGCGGCCAGACCACCGATCGCCACCTCCAGCAGCGAGATCGAGCGGGCGTTCGCGAAGTACTCGAGCTTGTCGACGACGTCGAAGACCCGGTCGGTCAACTGTGCCTCGCGACCCCAGGCCTGCAACCGACTACCAGCCGGCGCCGCCTGCCCGCGGCGGTACTTGCCGGTGAGGATGCCACTGGCGAGGGGAAAGTAGGGGAGCAGCCCGAGGCCGTACTTCTGCAGGGCCGGAACGACGTCGGTCTCCACGCCCCGTTCGAGCAGGCTGTATTCGTTCTGAGCGCTGATGAAGTGCTCGTAGCCGCGAGTGCGGGCGATCCACTCGGCGTCGGCGACCTGCCAACCACTGAAGTTCGAGTGACCCAGGTAGCGCACCTTGCCGCTGCGCACCAGGTCGGTGAGCGCCGCGAGCGTCTCCTCTATCGGAGTGAGCGGATCGGGGCGATGCAGCTGGTACAGGTCGATCCAATCCGTCTGCAGCAGCCGTAGTGACCGCTCCACCGCCCGCTGGATGTACCGACGTGACCCGCGCGCGCCCCAGTCCTCGCCGTTGGCGCCGTTGAGGTCGGAGCCGAACTTCGTCGCCAGCACGATCGAGTCCCGGTCCTTGCCCAGCAGTTCGCCCAGGCGCTGCTCGGAGAGGCCGTAGGAGTCGGCGGTGTCGAAGAGCGTGATGCCGGCGTCGAGTGCGGCATGGACGACCTCGCGACTCTCATCGGCATCCAACTTGAAGCCGAGATTGTTGCAGCCCAAGCCCACGTCGGAGACGACCAGGCCGGAGTTTCCGAGTCGGCGGAACCCAATATCAGACATGATCGCGACGTTACCGGGTGCCCGGTGAACGGCCTTCGGGGCCCGTTCGAGTTCACGCTCGCTGCGTCCGCGCGGTATCTTCCCGAACATGACCGCTCGACTGACCGTGCTCTCAGGACCGTCCGGCGTCGGCAAGGGAACCGTCGTCTCGGCCATCCGGCGCGCGTACCCGCAGATCTGGGTCTCGGTCTCGGCCACGACCCGCAGCCCACGCCCGGGTGAGCGCGATGGCGTCGAATACAGCTTCGTGGACCGCGAGCGCTTCGAGGAACTGATCCGGCAGTCCGCACTACTGGAGTACGCCGAGTTCGCCGGAAATCTCTACGGGACGCCGCGGGAGCCGGTGCTGCGACGGCTGGAGCAGGCCGAACCGACGCTGCTCGAGATCGAGCTGCAGGGGGCCCGCCAGGTCCGGGAGGCGATGCCGGACGCGCAGTTCGTATTCCTGGCCCCGCCGTCCTGGGCCGAATTGGAGCGGCGCCTGATCGGGCGCGGCACCGAGTCCAGCGAGGTCATCGATGCGAGACTGGCTCGGGCCAAGATCGAGCTGGACGCCGGTGACGAATTCGACAAGATCGTCGTCAACGACGATGTCAGCGAGACTGCGGCCCAGTTGGTATCATTGATCGAGTCTGTCTGCAGTAAATAGCCGCGCTGCAGCTCTGTTCGTACCCAGCAGCTGTGTTCACCAGCTGTTTAGCCAGCTGTATTAGCTAGCTGCTGCGGGTCCGTAGCGGCAGCCGGCGAGCAGAGGCAGACAAGTTAGAAAGCTGCAGTTCCAGCTACTGCCTGCAGCAACCCGAAACTGAGAAGGTTATCTGTGTCCGGAATCGTGTCCGCACCCGAAGGCATCACCAACCCGCCGATCGACGAGCTCCTCGACCGTACCCAGTCGAAGTACGCCCTGGTCATCATCGCCGCCAAGCGAGCGCGCCAGGTCAACGCGTACTACAGCCAGCTCGGTGACGGCCTGCTCGAGTACGTCGGACCGCTCGTCGACACCGCCCCGCAGGAGAAGCCGCTCTCGATCGCGCTCCGCGAGATCAACAGCGACCTGATCGAATTCAAGCCCTCCGAAGGCTGACCCATCACCGTCCGGTGGCCGGTTGCAGTTATCTGCGCATCAGTCTGACCGTCTCGACGGCGAAGGTCGGTGACTCATGAGTGATTCGAACGCTTCGGCGGGCTCGGCTCCGGCCCGCATCGTCCTCGGCGTAGGCGGCGGAATCGCCGCGTACAAGATCGCCGATGCGCTGCGCAAGTTCGTCGAGGCCGGCCACGACGTCGTCGTGGTGCCGACCGAATCGGCGTTGAAGTTCGTCGGCGCCCCGACCTGGGCCGCGCTCTCCCACAACCCGGTGGCCACCGATGTCTGGTCGCACGCCGAGGACGTCCCGCACGTCCGTATCGGTCGGGAGGCCGACATCGTCGTGGTGGCACCGGCCACCGCCGATCTGCTGGCCAAAGCAGCCAACGGGTTGGCTGACGATCTGCTGACCAACACCCTCCTCACCGCCCGCTGTCCGGTCCTCTTCGTCCCGGCCATGCACACGGAGATGTGGGAACACCCAGCCACCGTCGCCAACGTGGCCACGTTGCGCCAGCGGGGGGCCACCGTGCTCGAGCCGGCGAGCGGCCGGCTGACCGGCGCCGACACCGGCAAGGGCCGGATGCCGGAACCGCTGGAGATCGTCCGTACCGCGCAACTACTACTAACCCGGGCCGACGCCCTGCCGCTGGATCTCGTCGGTCGCAGCGTCCTGATCAGTGCCGGCGGTACCCGCGAACCACTCGATCCGGTGCGTTTCCTGGGCAATGCCTCCTCGGGCAAGCAGGGGTACGCGCTGGCCGCCGTCGCCGCCGCCCGGGGCGCAGCCCGGGTCACCCTGGTCGCCGCCAATGTCGAACTGCCCACGCCGGCCGGTGTCGAGGTGATTCGCGTCGGCACGGCGGCCCAACTGCACGACGCCGTGCTGAAGGCCGCCGTCTCGGCTGACGTCGTCGTGATGGCGGCCGCCGTCGCTGACTTCCGGCCGATCAACGCCGGGGCCTTCAAGATCAAGAAGTCCGGCGACGAGCCGGCGCCGGTCGTACTGGAGAAGAATGCGGACGTGCTCGCTGAGTTGGTGGCCACCCGGCGGCCGGGGCAGCTACTGGTCGGGTTCGCCGCCGAGACCGGCGACGAGCAGGGTGACGTGCTCCACCACGGGCGGCAGAAGCTGGCCCGCAAACGCTGCGATCTCCTCGTGGTGAACGCGGTCGGAGCCGACAAGGCCTTCGGACGTGACGACAACGCCGGCGTCATCCTGGGCGCCGACGGCAGCGAACGAACCATTGACCCCGGGCCGAAGAACCTCTTCGCGGCCGCGGTCTGGGACGCTGTGGCCGACCTTTGGTGACCCGGTCGCAGTGTCGAATCGGCACTGCGTCGGCACTGCGACAGTGGCGATGCCAGGGTTTCCCCACCAAGCGGATAGAGTTCAACCGGAAATCGCGGGTCAAGCGCGTCTGCTCGGCCCGCACTCAGCACTTCAGCACGACGGTTCCGTACGAACCGGCTAGGTAATCGACCAAACCCGTCCCAAGAGACATTGACACACGGAGAAGCTGTGACTCGCCGCCTTTTCACGTCCGAATCCGTCACCGAAGGGCACCCGGACAAGATCGCTGACCAGATCAGCGACTCCATCCTGGACGCCCTCCTGGCGCAAGACCCGTCCAGCCGCGTAGCAGTAGAGACGCTGATCACCACCGGCCAGGTACACGTCGCCGGTGAGGTGACCACGGACGCCTACGTCGACATCGCGACGATCGTCCGTGAGCGCATCCTGGAGATCGGCTACGACTCGTCGCGTAAGGGCTTCGACGGTGCCTCCTGTGGCGTCAACATCGCCATCGGCGCGCAGTCTCCGGACATCGCCCAGGGTGTCGACGACGCTTACGAAGCCCGCGTTGAGGGCGATGAGGACCCGCTGGACAAGCAGGGGGCCGGCGACCAGGGCTTGATGTTCGGCTTCGCCTGCGACGAGACCCCGGAGCTCATGCCACTGCCGATCGCGCTCGCGCACCGGCTCTCGCAGCGCCTCTCGGCCGTCCGCAAGGACGGTTCGGTCGCCTACCTGCGTCCGGACGGCAAGACCCAGGTCACCATCGAGTACATCGACGGCAAGCCGACCCGTCTGGACACCGTCGTCGTCTCCAGCCAGCACGCGGCCGACATCGATCTCGAGACCCTGCTCAAGCCGGACATCGCCGAACTGGTCGTCGCGCCTGAGCTCGAGGCCCTCGGCCTCGACACCGAGGGGTACCGCCTGCTGGTGAACCCGACCGGCCGCTTCGAGATCGGCGGCCCGATGGGCGACGCCGGTCTCACCGGCCGCAAGATCATCGTCGACACCTACGGCGGCTACGCCCGCCACGGTGGTGGCGCCTTCTCCGGCAAGGACCCGTCGAAGGTCGACCGTTCGGCGGCATACGCGCTGCGCTGGGTCGCCAAGAACGTCGTCGCGGCGAAGCTGGCCAGCAAGGTGGAGGTGCAGGTCGCCTACGCGATCGGAAAGGCCGAGCCGGTTGGCCTCTTCATCGAGACTTTCGGTACCGAGACGGTCGACCCCGAGCGCATCGCCGAAGCGATCTCGCAGACCTTCGACCTGCGCCCGGCCGCCATCATCCGTGACCTGGACCTGAAGCGCCCGATCTATGCGGCCACCGCAGCCTACGGTCACTTCGGCCGCGAACTCCCGGAGTTCACCTGGGAGCGCACCGATCGTGCGGAGCAGCTGGCGAAGCTCGCCAACGGCTAATTTCGCGTCCGGCGCGACCGTGCGCCGATTCGCCCGGTCGCGTCAACCGTGAGGTCAACGATGTACCGATCCCGACAGCCGTGACAGATACTGCAAACGCACTCGACGGAGCCCCGAGCGGGCCCCGTCGAGTGCGTTCTGTCGTTGCGGCCGAGTCCGCCGCCGGCTCACCGGGCAAGCAGGCGCTTCAGCGGGGTCCTGCGGCCCGCAGCGGTCGGGTGCCGGCCCCGTCGTTGCCGATCGCCCGGCTGATGGTGGACGTGCCGCTTCCGCATCTGGACCGGGCCTTCGACTACGTCGTTCCAGCGGACCTTGACGAGCAGGTCAGCGCCGGCTCCCGGGTACGAGTCCGCTTCTCCGGGCGTCTGGTCGACGCGTACGTCCTCGAGCGTCTGGAATCAAGCGATCACGGCGGGCGACTCGCCTTCGTCGAACGGGCGGTCGGGTCACAACCCGTGCTCACCCCGGCAACCAGTCGGCTCTTCCGCAGCGTCGCCGACCGGTGGGCCGGAAACTTCGTGGACGTGGTTCGCCTCGGCGTGCCACCACGCCACGCCAGAGCCGAGGCGGCCGCCCGGCTGACTCCGCCGGGCCCACTGCCGGCGATCCCGGCCGTGGCGACCGGCTGGTCGCGCTACGCCAACGCCGCCGGGTTCTTCACGTCGCTGGCCGAGGGTGGCGCGCCGCGGGCGATCTGGAGTGCGCTGCCGGGGGAGTCGTGGCCGCAGCGGCTGGCCGAAGCCGCGCACCAGAGTCTGAGCGTCGGCCGCGGGGTCCTGCTGGTCGTACCGGACGCCCGCGATCTGAGCCGCCTGGACGCCGCCCTCACCGCTCATCTCGGCCCCGGCCACCACGTGGCCATCTCGGCCGACCTCGGCCCTGAGCAGCGGTATCGGCGCTGGCTGGCGGTGCTGCGCGGCGACGTCCGCGCCGTTATCGGCACCCGGTCGGCTGCCTTCGCGCCGGTGCAGGACCTCGGCCTCGTCGTCATCTGGGATGACGGGGACGACCTGCACTCCGAACCACGGGCGCCCTACCCGCACATGCGCGACGTCCTGGTGCTGCGCTCCGGACAGTCGCAGGCGGGACTGCTGGTGGGCGGCTTCGCGCGTACGAGTGAGGCGGCCTACCTCGTGCAGAGCCGATGGGGTCAGGAGATTACGGCCGATCGCTCGGTCATCCGGTCCTCGTCACCGCGCATCTCGGCCGCCGGCGACGACTTTGAGGTGGCCCGGGATGCCGCCGCCAGTTCGGCACGGGTGCCCAGCCTGGCGATCCGGGCCGCTCGGGCCGCACTGACGGCCGGACGGCCGGTGTTGGTGCAGGTGCCTCGCCGGGGGTACGTCCCGGCGCTGGCCTGCGCACGCGACCGGACGCCGGCCCGCTGCATGACCTGCGCCGGGCCGCTGGCCATGGGGTCGGGCGGTGGCCGGCCCGCCTGTCGCTGGTGTGGCCGTCCGGCCACCAACTGGGCCTGCCCGCGCTGCGGGTCTACGCGGCTTCGAGCCGTCGTCACCGGGTCGGCCCGCACCGCCGAGGAGTTCGGCCGGATGTTCGCCGGCACGGTGATCCGTCACTCCGGAGGTGACTCGGTGCTGTCCGATGTGCAGGCGCAGCCGGAGATCATCATCGCGACTCCCGGGGCCGAGCCCGTGGCCGCCCAGGGCTACGGTGCGGCGCTCCTACTCGATGCCTGGTCGTCGCTGTCCCGTCCTGAACTCAATGCCGGCGAGGAGGCACTGCGCCGCTGGGCGAATGCCGTTGCCCTGGTGCGGGCCGACGGTGAGGTCGTCGTGGTCGCCGATTCCTCGCTTCCGGTGGTGCAGGCCCTCATCCGCTGGGACCCGGCCGGATTTGTCGAGCGTGAACTACCTGACCGGCACGCGCTGCGGTTTCCGCCCTATGCCCGGTTGGCCAAGCTGACCGGGCCGGCCCATGCCGTCGAGGATCTGCTGCAGCAGGTCCAGATGCCGGTGAACTCCGAGGTGATCGGCACCATCACGGTGGATGAGCCACCGACCGCGCCGTCCGGCTCCCGGGCGCTGGGCGCCGGTGCGGGAGCGGAGAGAGCGGGAGTGGGGGGAGCGGGAGTGGAGCCGGTGGAGCGAGCCATGGTGCGCTCGGCCCGTATGTCCGGCGGCGAGCTGGCGGCGGCACTGAAGGCCGCCGCGGCCGTCCGTTCGGCCCGCAAAGCGGCCGACGTTGTAAAGATCGAGTTGGATCCGACCGAACTCTTCTGACTTAAAAAGTCGCCGTACTGGCGGGTAGCCGCGCTCAGCCGGTGAGCAGTGACAGCTCGAAACTGTAGCGACTCGCGACATAGATATGGGTGGCGTACTCGACCACCGCGCCTCGCTGGTCGTGGGTCGTGCGCTGCATGGTGAGCAGTGCTGCGTTGCGCCGCTCGTCCAGCAGTCGAGCCTCCGCCGCGGTCGCGTTGCGAGCTCCGATCGCCTGGTTGGCCGAGTGGAGTCGGACCCCACGTTCTCGCATTATGGCGTAGAGACCGCGCTCCTCGAGGGCCTCCGAACTCATAGCTCCAGTGGCCTGCGGAAGGTAGTTGGTCAAGCGGGCGATCGGCTGACCCATCGCTCCGCGCAGGCGCACGATTTCGATGACCGACTCACCCGGACTGATCTGCAATGCCCCGGAGATATCAGGGGATGCGGGTCCAGTCCGGTTTGAGATGACGCGTGTCGTCGGGGTCTTGCCGCTGCGCAGCAGGTCGTCATACAGGCTGCTCAACTCCAACGGTCGCCGCATCCGATTGGAGACGACCCGCGTGCCGGCACCGCGCTGCCGCACGATCACGCCCTTCTCCACCAGGTACTCCATCGCGTGCCGCACGGTGGGTCGCGACATACCCAATCGCTCGGCCAGATCCAGCTCAGTCTCGACCCGCATTCCGGGGGTCAGGCGGCCGTCCAGGATGGCGGTCTCGATCTGCTGCGCGAGTTGGAAATAGAGCGGAACGGGTGTGGACCGGTCGACGGTGAGTCGACTGAAGACGCCCGCTGAAGCGTCGTTTGACTGTGCTGGCATGGCCCAAGTATGGCAATCACTATTGACAATGTCGATGTTTGTTTGTCTTGACAATCGGTTGCCACGAGAGGTTCTATTTCGTTGGTGTTACACGTAGGCCCTCCGGCGTAAGTGACGGAGTGGTGGCTGGCGCTGGGGTACGCGGCGCATTCCCGCATGACGGACGAGCAGTCGGAGCGCATCCGACGAAGGAGACATCGAGTGAAGACGATCAAGCATTGGCTCAACGGCGAGATCTGGGAGGGAACGTCGACGCGGACGTCCACGGTGTTCAATCCCGCGCTCGGCACCCAGCAGGCCGAGGTCCTGCTGGCGTCGAAGGCCGATGTCGACACAGTCGCCGCGGCATCTCGCGACGCCTACGAGCTGTGGTCGCAGTCGTCGCTGAGTCAGCGCACCAAGGTGCTCTTTGCCTTCCGCGAGCTGGTCAACGGTCACATCGACGAGCTGGCCGAGTTGATCACCGATGAGCACGGCAAGGTGCTCTCGGA
The DNA here is from genome assembly GCF_900230215.1 of Jatrophihabitans sp. GAS493. Classification (NCBI taxonomy): domain Bacteria; kingdom Bacillati; phylum Actinomycetota; class Actinomycetes; order Jatrophihabitantales; family Jatrophihabitantaceae; genus Jatrophihabitans; species Jatrophihabitans sp. GAS493. The sequence continues at coordinate 3,159,246 of NZ_LT907982.1, forward strand.
CGCGGCCGGAGAGATCCAGCGCGGGCTGGAGGTGGTGGAGTTCGCCTGTGGAATTCCGACGCTGCTGAAGGGCGACTACAGCGACCAGGTCTCGACGAACGTCGACACCTACTCCTTCCGTGAGCCGCTCGGAGTGGTCTCCGGAATCACCCCCTTCAACTTTCCGGTCATGGTGCCGATGTGGATGCATCCCGTCGCCATCGCCTGTGGCAATTCCTTCGTTCTCAAGCCCAGTGAGCGAGACCCCTCAGCCTCGATGTTGATCGCCGAGCTCTGGAAGCGGGCCGGTTTGCCCGACGGCGTCTTCAACGTCGTCCACGGTGACAAGGAGGCGGTCGACGCCATCCTCGATTCGCCCGATATCGCTGCAGTCTCCTTCGTCGGCTCGACGCCGATCGCCCGTTACATCCACGAGCGTGCCTCGGCCACCGGTAAGCGTGTCCAGGCCCTGGGTGGGGCGAAGAACCACGCGATCGTCCTCCCGGATGCCGATATCGACTTCGCCGCCAAGCACCTGGTCGCCGCAGCCTTCGGCTCCGCCGGTGAGCGCTGCATGGCGATCTCGGCCGCCGTCGCGGTCGGCAGCGCCGGCGATTCGGTGGTCGAGGCGGTCACCGCACTGGCCGCGGATGTCAAAGTCGGGTCGGGCCGGGACACCGACAATGAGATGGGACCGGTCGTCACCGCCGCAGCTCGGGATCGCATTGTCGGCCTCATCTCGACCGGCGAACGCCAGGGCGCCAAGCTGACCGCCGACGGCCGTGAGGTGGTGATCCCCGGCTATGAGAGCGGCTACTTCGTCGGGCCGACCGTCCTGGACAACGTGACCACCGACATGGACGTCTACCGGGAGGAGATCTTCGGCCCGGTACTCGCGGTGCTCCGAGCGGAAACCGTCGACGAGGCGATTGCGCTGATCAACGCCAACCCCTACGGAAACGGGACGGCCATCTTCACCTCCAGCGGCAGCGCCGCGCGCAAGTTCCAACGTGGCGTAAAAGTCGGGATGATCGGCATCAACGTGCCTGTCCCGGTGCCGATGGCGTACTACTCGTTCGGTGGCTGGAAGGACTCGCTCTTCGGCGACAAACACGTACACGGTCCAGAGGGTGTCTCGTTCTACACCCGAGCCAAGGTAGTGACCGCGCGCTGGCCGGAGGAGCACCACGCAGCCGACGCGAGTTACCACTTTCCGACGTCAAAGTAAGGCTTCGTCAATCGAGGCTCAAGGTTTAACCCTATCCCGAAAGGGGAAAGTCATGATTCGCCGAAAGACAGCCCGGAGATACCTGGGCATCACGGCCATCGCGGTGACAGCGATGCTGGTGGCCTCGGCCTGCAGCAGCGCCAATGCCGTCAATCGCGTACACACGTCAGCCGGGAGTGGCAAGGGCGGCTACGGCTACAAGATCGCCGTCATCACCCACGGCGGGGCCGGTGACTCGTTCTGGTCGGTCGTGAAGAACGGTGCCGTCCAGGCCGGCAAGGACATGGGCGACAGCGTCACCTATCAGAGCAACGCCGATCCGACCCAGCAGGCCCAGTTGATCGACAACGCGGTCAACCAGAAGCCGGATGGCATCGTCGTCTCGATGGCCAACCCGGAGGCCCTGAAGGCGTCCGTGCAGCGAGCGGTCGCGGCCGGTATCCCGGTGATCACGATCAACTCCGGTGAAGCGGAGTCGAAGGCCTACGGCGCGCTGTACCACATCGGCTCCGATGAGACGGTGGCCGGACAGGCGGTTGGCACGCAACTGAAGACCGCCGGGGTGAAGAACGTGGTCTGCGTGATCCAGGAGGCAGGCAACGTCGGGCTTGAGCAGCGCTGTGACGGGGTCAAGGCGACGCTGGGTGGCACGGTGACCAACCTGCAGGTGGACAACAACAACCTGCCGGGTGCTCAGCAGATCATCCAGGCCAAGCTGCAGCAGGACACCTCCATCGATGGGGTGGTCACGCTGGGAGCCCAGGTCGCGACCGTCGCCGAAGCCGCGATCAAGGGAGCCGGGTCCAAGGCGAAACTGGCGACGTTCGATCTGAACGCCGACGTGGCGAAGGCGGTCGACGACGGAACGATCCTCTTCGCGGTTGACCAGCAGCCGTACCTGCAGGGCTACCTGGCGGTGACCGGATTGACGCTCTACAAGTCGAACCTGAACGTCATCGGCGGTGGCCTGCCCGTGCTCACCGGGCCGAACCTGATCACCAAGGCGAACGCGGCCGCGGTGCTCAAACTTGCCGCCGGAGGCACTCGATGACGGCCGTGACGGCCACGCCGGCTGACGAGCGGGTCGCGAACATCAACTTCATGCGGAGGCTGCTGGCCAAGCCCGAGTTCGGGGCGATCGTCGGGGCGATCGTGGTCTTCGTCTTCTTCGCTCTGCAGTCGGATGTCTTCCGCTCCGCAGCCGGCGCGGCGACCTGGCTGGACGCGGCCTCCAGCGTGGGGTTGATGGCGGTGCCGGTCTCGCTGTTGATGATCGGCGGTCACTTCGACCTGTCGGCCGGTGTGCAGACCGGAACGGCCGGTCTGGCCACCGGGATCATGACCACCTACTGGGGCCTGAACGTCTATGCCTCATTGATCGTGTCGCTGTTGCTGATGCTGATGATCGGCTTCATCAACGGCTATCTCGTGACCAAGACGGGGCTACCCAGCTTCATCATCACGCTCGGAATGTTCCTCGGGCTGCAGGGCGTGAACCTCGGCATCACCAAGCAGGTGACGAACACGGTCCAGGTCAGCAACCTCGACCTGGTTCCCGGCTACAAGGCACTGAAAGATCTGCTGGGCAGTTCGCTGACCATCGGCACTAACCACTTCCCGATCGCGATCCTGTGGTGGATCATCATCACCGCGATCGGCACCTGGATCCTGCTCAAGACCCGCTTCGGAAACTGGATCTTCGCCACCGGCGGCGAGCTGACCGCCAGCAAGAACATCGGTGTCCCGACCCGCAGGACGACGATTGCCCTCTTCATGATGACCTCGGCCACGGCGTGGTTTGTGGGCAACACCCAGATCGTTCGCTTCGGAACGATCCAGGCTCAGGTCGGTATCGGGCAGGAGCTGATCTACATCGTCGCGGCGGTGATCGGCGGCTGCCTGCTCACCGGTGGCTACGGATCGGCGATCGGTGCCTCGATCGGTGCTCTCATCTTCGGAATGACCCAGCAGGGCATCGTCTACGCCGGCTGGAACTCGGACTGGTTCAAGTTGTTCGTCGGGGCGATGCTGCTGCTCGCAGTGCTCTCCAACCAGGCCGTCCGCCGCTTTGCCGAACAGAGTAGGAGATAGCGAAATGACCGCAATCGACATCCACGAAGTGCCTCCGGCTACGCCCGGCGACGCGGACGTACCGATGCTGGAGATACGCAACATCACCAAGATGTTCGGCAGTGTGATCTCGCTCAGCGACATCTCCACGACCGTCCGGGCCGGCCAGGTGACCTGCGTGCTGGGCGACAACGGAGCCGGCAAATCGACGTTCATCAAGTCGCTCGCCGGAGTGCATCGCCCCGACTCGGGCGAGTTCCTGATCGACGGCAAGCCGGTGACCTTCAACTCTCCCCGTGACTCGCTCGACGCCGGCATCGCGACGGTCTATCAGGATCTGGCCATGGTGCCGCTGATGGCGATCTGGCGGAACTTCTTTCTCGGGTCCGAGCCCACGAAAGGTTGGGGAATCTTCCGTCGCTTCGACGCCGAGACGTGCAAGAAGGTCACCCGCAAGGAGATGTCGGATATGGGTATCGACATCCGCGACCCCGACCAGCCGGTGGGCACGCTCTCCGGTGGTGAGCGGCAGTGCGTCGCGATCGCCCGGGCGGTGCACTTCGGAGCGCGTCTGCTGATTCTCGACGAGCCGACGTCGGCCCTCGGGGTGAAGCAATCGGGTGTCGTGCTGAAGTACATCGCACAGGCCCGCGACAAGGGTCTGGGCGTCATCTTCATCACCCACAACCCGCATCACGCCTATCCGGTCGGCGACCGCTTCCTGCTGCTCAAGCGCGGCAAGAGCCTCGGTGACTATGCCAAGGCGGACATCAGCCTGGGCGAGCTGACCCGGCTGATGGCCGGCGGCGCGGAACTGGAGGCATTGGCGCACGAGCTCGAGCGTGAGGGTGACGGCGATGCCAACTCGATCGGGTCCGAGATGCTCAAGGAATCAAAGACGTTCGGCTAGTTGACACCGTCGGGACGAGGATCGGGAGGAGGACGGCTATGACAGTGCGCACTGGCGTCATCGGAGTCGGCATCATGGGCGCCGAGCACGCACGGCTGCTGACCGAGGTCGTGTCGGGCAGCGAGGTATCGGCCGTCTTCGACGTCGACCAGGGACGGGCATCGCAGGTGGCGGGGGGAAGCGGTGCCCGGCTCTTCGACGACCCGATGGTGCTGATCAAGGATGAGTCGGTCGATGCGGTACTCATCGCATCTTCTGACGCAACCCACGAGCAGTTCGTGCTGGCCTGTCTGGCCGTCGGAAAGCCGGTGCTCTGCGAGAAGCCGCTGGCGCCGGATGTGGCCGGCTGCGAGCGAATTCTCGACACCGAGATTGAGCTCGGACGGCAACTGGCCAGCGTTGGCTTCATGCGCCGCTACGACCCCGGTTACCTGGCGCTCAAGGCGGAGGCATCGGAACTGGGCGAGGCGCTGCTGCTGCGGTGCATCCACCGCAGCGCCTCGGCGCCGCGGAATCAGCCCTCGTCGATGCTCATCTCGGGTTCCGCGGTTCATGAGATAGACATCGCTCGTTGGCTGCTCGACGACGAGCCCACTCAGATCACCGTGCACCGGCCCCGTGCATCGTCGTTGTCCGGCAGTACCCAGGACCCGCTGCTCATCGTCATCCTGACCGCGGGGGGAGTGGCGATCGACATCGACGTCTTCGTCAACGCGCAGTACGGCTACGACGTGCGCTGTGAGCTCGTCGGTGAGCTGGGTGCGGTCGAGCTCGACGCGCCGGCCGCAACTCGACGCCGCCTCTCCGCAGCCACGTCGCGCACGCTGCCCCCGGATTGGCGGCCGCGCTTCGCCGAGGCCTACCGGCGGGAACTGCAGAGCTGGATAGACGGCAACGGCAGCGATAAGGCACCGGAGCCGAGCCCATATCTCCCCGCCACCGCCTGGGACGGTTATGTCGCCACGGCAACGGCCGAGGCCGGGATTCGTGCCCTCGAATCCGGGCAGACCCAGCAGATCATCCTGCGCGAGAAGCCGGAGTTGTACCGATGAGCACCGACACAACACTCGAGATACTGACGGTCGGACGCGTCGGCGTCGACTTGTACCCCGAGCAGGCGGGCGTGTCGCTGGCCGAGGTGAAGACCTTCGCCAAGTCACTCGGTGGCACGGCGACCAACGTCGCTGTCGCCGCCGCCCGGCTGGGGCGGCGGAGTGCGGTGCTGACCAAGGTCGGGCCAGATGACTTCGGAAGCTACGTCCGCACCGCGCTCGCCGGCTTTGGCGTCGACGCGTCGTTCGTCGGTACGGCGGAGGAACTGCTCACGCCAGTCGTCTTCTGTTCCCTGGACCCGCCCGAGGATCCGCCGCTGCTGTTCTACCGGCTGCCGGTGGCACCCGACCTCACCCTCACGCCCGACGACGTGCCCTGGTCGGTGGTCAGCGACGTGCCGCTGCTCTGGGTCACCGGCACCGGGGTATCCGTGGAGCCCGCCCGGAGCACGCAGCTGGAGATGCTGCGCCGGCGCGGCCGACCGGACTCGAGCCGGAATCGGTGGACCGTGCTGGACCTCGATTGGCGGGCCATGTTCTGGCCGTCGCCGCAGGAGGCCCGGGCGGAGTATGAGCAGTTGTTGGGCTCGGTGAACGTGGTGGTCGGCAACCGGGCCGAGGTGGAGGTGGCGGTTGGTACCTCCGATCCAGAGGAGGCAGCGCGCCGGCTGCTGTCCCACGGTGTCGAGATCGCCTTCGTGAAGAAGGGTGCTGACGGGGTTCTGGTCGCAACTCAGGACGGGATGACCACCGTGCGCCCCAATCTGGTCCGGGTGGTGAACGGGCTCGGTGCCGGCGACGCATTCGGCGGGGCCCTGGCCCACGGGTTGCTGGCTGGGTGGGACCCGGCGCGGATCGCCGCCTACGCCAACGCCGCCGGGGCCATCGTGGCCGCGCGCCTGGCCTGCGCGGATGCGATGCCGACGATGGACGAACTTGACGAGATGGTGTCGAGAACACAGGACGACCTGGTGTCGAAGGCACAGGAGGCGGGATGAGCAGGATGATCACAGACACGCAATGGCTGGAGCTTCTCGAACGTCGTACGAAGGATCCCGGCGCCGTGGCGACGGCCTATGCTGCCCGGCGCCGTCCGCAGAGCCTCCTCGACGAGCACGGAATGATGTTCCTGGTTGCCGCCGACCACCCGGCGCGGGGGGCGCTGCGCTCCGGCCGCGACCCAATGGCGATGGCCGATCGGCGCAGTCTGCTGGAGCGGCTCATGGTTGCTCTTTCGCACCCCGACGTGGCCGGAGTCCTGGGCACACCCGACATCGTCGAGGAGCTGCTGCTGTTGGGTGCCCTCGATGACAAGGTGGTCATCGGGTCGATGAACCGGGGTGGCTTGGACGGGGCCCGCTGGACCATGGATGACCGCTTCACCGCCTATGACGCCGCCGGCATCGAGGCCTGCCGGCTCGAAGGTGGGAAGATGCTGCTCCGCCTCGACAACGACGATCCGGCCTGTGCCGCCACCATCGAGGCCTGCGCCCGGGCGGTCACCGAGTTGGCCGAACGTCGCCTGATAGCGATGGTCGAGCCGCTGCCCTATGAGCGGCAGGCGGACGGCAGCCTGGTGCTGCAGCAGGACGCGCAGTCGCTGTCGCGGGCTATCGCGATCGCATCCGCGCTGGGCACGACCAGTGCCTACACCTGGCTGAAGACTCCGGCCTGTGACGACCCGGAGGCCGTCTACCGCTCGACGACCCTTCCCTGCGTGGTGCTCGGCGGTGTGCCCGGCCCGGATCTGGACGCGCAGGTCGCATCCTGGGGTCGGACGCTGCGCCAGCCGGCGGTCCGCGGTCTGGTCATCGGGCGCACGGTGCTCTACCCCGACGACGGTGATGTCTTCGGCACCGTCGATGCGGCGGCGAAGGTTTTGCGCGCCGTGACTGAAGGGCCGCAATGAGTCTGCGTCGAAGCGCTCCGGTGACCGCCGAGTCGGCCGGCTGGACGTACTGCGGGCTGGATGTGGTGAAGCTCCTGCCCGGCCAGCCCCGCCGGCTCGAGACCGGGGGCGCTGAGTTCTTCGTCCTTCCGCTGGCCGGTTCGCTGCGCGTCACCGTCGCCGGCCCCAACGGCGAGTCGGCCGAGACCTTCGATCTCGCCGGTCGAACATCGGTGTTCACCTCCGTCACCGACTTCCTCTACGTGGGTCGCGATAGCAGCGCGACGATGACGAGTCTGAGCAGCACCGGTGCCGAGGTGGCGCTTCCCTCGGCTCGCTGCGACACCCGCCGCCCGGCCCGTTACGGGCCCGCCGACGGAGTTCGGGTCGAGGTACGTGGCGCTGGGGCGGCGAGTCGGCAGGTGATCAACTTCGGCACCCCCGGGGTCTGGGACCATGCCGAGAAGCTGATCTGCTGTGAACTGTTGACGCCGCCCGGAAACTGGTCCAGCTATCCACCGCACAAGCACGACGCGACGGCCGGATGCTCTGTGGTGAATGAGGAGATCTACTACTACCGGGTCGCCGGGGTGGATCAGGTGACACCCGACAGACAGGGTTTCGGCTTTCACCGCACCTACACCGGCGACGAGCATTCCTCGGCCGGGCTGACGTCGCTGGACGAGACGCTGGTCGTCCGTGATGGCGATGTCGTGCTTGTTCCGCACGGCTACCACGGGCCCTGCATCGCGGCTCCCGGCTACCCGATGTACTACCTGAACGTGATGGCCGGACCGGGTGCCGAGCGGTCAATGGCGTTCTGCGATGACTCCGCCCACGCCTGGATCCGGGATAGCTGGGGCACACAGACCATCGATCCGCGCATCGCGGGCGTAGGAGGAGACGTATGACGCAGACGGTTCGACTGACGACCGCACAGGCCCTTGTTCGGTGGATGATCGCGCAGCGGGCCGAACGTCTGGACGGCACGGAGATCCCGATGTTCGCCGGTGTCTTCGCCATCTTCGGCCACGGCAACGTGCTCGGATTGGGTACCGCGCTGTCGGAGGTGCGCGACGAACTCCCCACCTTTCGCGGGCAGTCCGAGGAGGGGATGGCGCTGGCGGCGGCCGCCTACGGCAAGGCCAGTGATCGACGTCAGGTGATGGCCGCGACCTCCTCGGTCGGCCCGGGAGCCTTGAACATGGTCACCGCGGCCGGCCTGGCCCACGCGAATCGCCTTCCGTTGCTGCTGCTTCCCGGTGACACCTTCGTCAGCCGGGCCCCCGATCCGGTGCTGCAGCAGGTCGAGCACTACGGAGATCTGAGCCTGAGCGTGAACGACGCCTTCCGCCCGGTGGCTCGCTTCTTCGACCGGATCACCCGCCCGGAGCAGTTGCTGGCCTCGCTGCCGCAGGTCGCCCGGGTGCTGACCGATCCGGCCGACTGCGGGCCGGTCGTGCTCGCCCTGCCGCAGGACGTCCAAGCCGAGGAGTTCGATTTTCCGGTGGCCCTCTTCGCCCACCGTCTCAACCGGGTGCCGCGGGCGCGCCCCGACTCGACCGAACTTGCGCAGGCGGCGCAGTTGCTCCGCGCGGCCCGGCGCCCGCTCGTCGTCAGCGGTGGTGGCGTGCGCTACTCGGGGGCGGGAACTGCTCTGCTGGAGTTCGCGCAGCGGCATGGCATCCCGATCGCCGAGACGTCGGCCGGTCGCACGCTCATCCCCGATCCGCATCCACTCAACGCCGGACCGCTCGGCACCATCGGGTCGTCATCGGCCAACGCTCTCGCCGGTGAGGCCGACCTAGTCCTCGCGGTGGGCACGCGGCTGCAGGATTTCACCACATCGTCGTGGAGCGTATTCCAGCCGTCGGCCCGGCTGGTCAGCATCAACGCCGCCCGCTTCGACGCTGTGAAGCACGGCGGCCAGGCGGTCACCGGCGACGCCCGCGAGACGGTGGAGGAACTGGACGAGGCCCTGGCCGGATGGTCCGTGGATGCCGCCTGGACGGCCCGGGCCGCAGTGGAGAAGGCGGTCTGGAACAGCCACATCGACGGACTGCGGGCCGGCGCCTCGGCGGACGGATCGCTGACCTACGCGCAGGTGGTGGGGGCAGTGAACGACGCGAGCGGCCCGGACGACTACGTGCTCGGCTCCTCCGGCGGGATCCCGGGAGAGCTGAACGGCGGTTGGCGGACCGGCGCCGCCAGCGCCGGCCCGACGATGGACCTCGAGTATGGCTTCTCCTGCATGGGTTACGAGATCGCCGGTCCGTGGGGCGCCTCGATGGCCCGGGGCGTGACGCACCCGGACGGACTGGTCACCGCGTTGCTCGGCGATGGCTCGTATCTGATGTTGAATTCAGAGCTCTTCGGCGCTGCGTTCTCCGGGCACCCGTTCGTCGCGGTCGTCTGCGACAACGGCGGCTACGCCGTGATTCACCGCCTTCAGACCAATCAGGGTGCGCAGGGCTTCAACAACATGTTCGTGGACTCGACCGGACCGGGGGCCAAGCCCGGGGGAGTGCGGGTCGACTTCGCCGCGCACGCGACCGCCCTCGGCTGCGCCGTCGTCGATGTCGCGGCCGGGGCGGGCATTGAGGAGTTTCGACAGGCCTACGACCGGGCCCGGACGCTGGCGCGCAGCGAGTCGCGGCCAGCGGTGGTCGTCTGCCGGACTGATCCCGGGGCCTGGACCGAGAGCGGTGCCTGGTGGGAAGTCGGTGTGCCATCGACCCTCACCGGGCGGGCGGGCTATGACGAGGGGAAGACGGCGCAGCTTCGCTACACGGTCTGAACTGGTTAACCGGTATGCGCGCGGATCGCGTCCTCGTAGGCCACGTCTTCGCCGGCAACGGCGGGGCTCTCCAGCGCGGCACCCTCTTCGGCCAGCGCCTCGAACGTGCTCAGCCGCTGGGCCGGCACGGAATCCTCGGCGTACACGTACTGCTTGCCTCGCATCAGCGAAGCGGCGGCCGCGACCAGCAGCATCAACACTGAGACGCTGAAGGCGACCACCAGACCGTGATGGAAGGCATCGGCGATCACCGACGGGAAGAAGGTGTGGCCGGTCAGCGTGGAGACATCGGCGCCGTTGCCGGGTTGCAGTTGCGACGGGTCGACGGACTTCATCAGCGCCGTCACCGGGTTGTCGCCGAGGAAGGCGGCGAAGAGCGTCCCGACCGGCGGAGTGTGGCTGATCGTCTGAGCTGAGGCGGAGTTCACTCCAGCCGAGGTCAATCCGGCGTACATCGCTGACGGCAGTTGGGTCGAGAGGCCGATTGCCATGAGCGAGAAGAAGCCACCCATCGAGATCACCATGCCGGCGTTCATGCCGGTTGCCCGCACGCCGGAGGCGGCACCGCGCTGGGCGGCCGATACCGAGTTCATGATCGCCGCCGAGTTCGGGGCCGCCATCAGGCCGCTGCCGATGCCGTTGAGGGCCAGCAATGTGGCGAAGACGGTGTAGTTGAAGTCGGCCGGGATCAGCATCAGCCCGACGAAGGTGGCCGCCATCAGCAGTAGCCCGCCGGTGGCGAAGGCGCGCGCGCCGCGGCGGTCCGACAGCGCCCCTGAGAGCGGTCCGGCGATCAGGAATCCCAGGGTCAGCGGCAGCATGTAGATGCCGGCCCACAGCGGCGTGTCCTGAAACGCGTAGCCGTGTAGCGGCAGCCAGATTCCCTGCAGCCAGATGATGAGGATGAACTGCAACCCACCTCGGGCCATCGACGCGAGCAGGTTCACCGTCTGCCCGGCGGCGAAGGCGCGGTTGCGGAAGAGACGCAGGTCGATCATCGGCTCCTCGACCCGGGTCTCGATGACGCCGAAGGCGACGAGTAGCAGCACGCCGGCTGTGCCGGCGGCCATGATCCAGGGATTGGTCCAGCCCATCGTGTGGCCGCCGTAGGGCTGCAGGCCGTAAGTGATGGTCCCGAGAATTGCGATGAGTCCGAGCCCGAAGGTGACGTTCCCCCACCAGTCGATGCGCACCTTTGTGTTGCTGGCTCTCGGCTTGTCGTGCAGCTTCCGGTAACCCATCCAGGTACCCCAGAGGCCGACCGGAACGCTGACCCAGAAGACGGCCCGCCAATGCCACTCCGAGAGCAGGCCACCGATGAGCAGACCGAGGAACGATCCGGCCAGGGCCGCCACCTGATTGACGCCGAGGGCAAAGCCGCGCCGGTCAGCCGGGAATGCGTCGGCGATGATCGCGGTCGAGTTCGCCATCAGCATGGCACCGCCGACCCCCTGCACCAGACGCAGCGCGATCAGCTCGACGGCGCCCGCAGCGCCGCTGCTCGGCACCAGAGCGCAGGCGATCGAGGCCAGGGTGAAGATGAGGAAACCGAGGTTGAAGATCCGAGCTCGCCCGTACTGGTCACCGAGCCGGCCGAAGGTGACAACGAGCACGGCGGTGACGAGCAGGTAGCCCATCAGCATCCAGAGCAGATAGGAGATGTTCTCGGGGGCCAGCGGGTCGAGACCGAGCCCGGCGAAGATGGCTGGCAGCGAGATGAGCAGGATCGAGGAGTTGAGGGTCGCGGTCAGGATGCCCACCGTCGTGACGGCGAGCGCGGTGCGACGCTGGTGCGCCTCGGGATCGTGGGACACGGTCAATCCTTTCATTCGTTAGTCATCCTAACTACTTTGGAGGGAGCAGCACATCGGGATCCGTAAACTGTCGATGTGACTGTGCAGACAATCCGACTTTTCGGCGATCCGGTGCTGCGCACCCCAGCCGCACCCGTGACCGACTTCGACAAGGAATTGCGCCGTCTCGTCGCTGATCTGACCGACACGATGAACGATGCGCCGGGGGCCGGCCTGGCCGCCCCGCAGATCGGCGTCGGGCTGCGCGTCTTCACCTACAACGTCGGCGAGGACCAGCACGGACATCTGATCAACCCGGTGCTGCACTTTCCCTCCGACGAGGAGCAGGACGGACCGGAGGGGTGCCTCTCGATCCCAGATCTGAGCTTCGACTGCCGCCGCAAGCTGCACGTGGTCGCTCATGGCCAGAACGAGTACGGCGATCCGGTCACCGTCGAAGGCAGCCAGCTGCTGGCCCGCTGCGTGCAGCATGAGACCGATCACCTCGACGGAGTGCTCTTCGTCGACCGGCTGGATCAGGCCACCCGCAAGGAAGCGATGAAGGCGATCCGCGAGTCCGAGTGGTCCGGCCTCGCGGCGCCGACGGTCCGCGTCAGCCCGCATCCAACCTTCGGACGCGCGCTGTGAGAGCAGCCGTGACGTTGCCGGTGAGAAGACCGTGAGGCTCCTCTTCGCCGGCACCCCACAGCCCGCGGTCGCGTCCCTGCAGGCCTTGCTCGACTCCCCTCGACACGAGGTGGTCGGCGTACTCACCCGTCCGGCCGCCCGCTCGGGCCGCGGGCGTCGCGAGAGCATCTCGCCCGTACAGGCACTGGCGGAGAAGCACGGGCTGCCGGTGCTGAGCCCGCAGCGCACCACCGATCCTGAGTTCGTCGCCGCCCTGACCCGGCTTCAGCCCGACTGCTGCCCGGTAGTCGCCTACGGTGCCCTGCTGCGCGAGCCGGCGCTGAGCCTGCCTCGACACGGCTGGGTGAACCTGCACTTCTCGCTGCTACCGGCCTGGCGGGGCGCGGCGCCCGTGCAGCACGCCATCCTGGCCGGCGACGAGATCACCGGCGCCTCTACGTTTCGGATCGAGGCGGGCCTGGACACCGGGCCGGTCTTCGGCGTCGTGACCGAAGCCATCGACCCGGCCGACACCGCGGCGGACCTCCTCGACCGGCTCGCGATCAGCGGCGCTGACCTATTGGTCGCGACGATGGACGGTATCGCTGACGGCTCGCTGCGCCCGGTGGAACAGCCCGGCGACGGTGTCTCGCTGGCCCCGAAGATCGAGGTCGACGACGCCAAGGTCGACTTCGAAGCACCGGCGCAGCGCGTAGATCGTCTGATCCGTGCCTGCTCACCCAACCCAGGGGCGTGGACTATCTGGCGCGGGGATCGTCTGAAGCTGGGCCCGGTGCGTCTGCTCACCGAGCGCTCGCTGGCTCCCGGTGAGATTCGGGCCGACAAGCAGCAGGTCAGCGTCGGGACGGCCACCGCCGACGTCGCGCTCAGCACCGTCCAGCCGGCTGGGAAGCGTCCGACGAATGCGGCTGATTGGGCGCGGGGCGCTCGTATCGAGGCGGCTGAGCGACTTGGCTGAACAGCCGCCCCGGCGGTCGGGTCAGCGGCGCCGCCCACAGCACACCCAGCAGCTCACCCCCCAGCGGGCCGCGCCGGGCACTGATCATCCGGAGCCGGATCGGGCCCGGCGGGTCGTCTTCGAACTGCTGCGCGAAGTAGCCGAGCTGGACGCCTACGCCAACCTGGTCCTGCCGCGGCTGCTGAGTGCGCGGCACATCTCCGGGCGCGACGCCGCCTTCGCCACCGAGTTGGGCTACGGCACGCTGCGGGCCCAGGGGACGCTGGATGCCATCCTGAGCGCCTGCGTCGACCGGGAACTGAGCGACATCGAACCGGCCGTCCTCGACCTTCTCCGGCTGGGGGCCTACCAGGTCCTGCGCACCCGGATTCCCCCGCATGCGGCCGTCGGCACCACTGTCGAGCTGGCTCGGGCCACCCGCAACGGACGGGCCTCCGGGTTCGTCAACGCCGTGCTTCGGCGAGTGACACGCAACGATTGGGACGGCTGGGTGGATCAACTCAGCGCCGGGCTCCCCGCCCTGGACCGAATCTCCCTGCAGACCGCCCACCCACGCTGGATCGCGGACGCCTTCGCCGACGCACTGGCCCATCCCGCTGGGTCGGCCGAGGAACCCGCCGGCAATGCAGCCGAAACCGAGCTGGGCGAGACCGAGCTGGCCGAAGCGCTGCAGGCTGATGACGCCCGACCGCAGACCCATCTCGTCGCCTGGCCCGGCCAGATCAGCGTCGCTGAACTCGTCGCCGAGGCCGATGGCGAACCCGGCCCGTACTCGCCGTACGCCGTCCGAATGTCCGGCGGCGACCCGGCATCGGTTGCCGCGATCCGGGCCCGGCACGCCGCGGTGCAGGACGAGGGATCTCAACTGTGTGCGATCGCGCTCACCGAGGCGCCGCTGGACGGGCCGGATGTGGCCTGGCTTGACCTCTGCTCCGGGCCGGGTGGCAAGACCGCGCTGCTGGCCGCAATCGGTGCGCCGCGGGGGGTACGCCTCACGGCGAACGAGCTTCATCCGCACCGGGCCGAACTCGTCGCCAAGGCGACCATCTCCTGGCCGGTGCAGATCCAGGTCGGCGACGCCCGCCAGCTCCGCGGCGCGGCTGACCTGAACGGCCCGGCCGCCGGCTTCGACCGGGTACTCCTGGACGCGCCCTGCAGTGGTCTGGGCGCCCTGCGCCGCCGGCCGGAGGCGCGCTGGCGCCGCGAGCCTTCCGACATTCTCGAACTGGCTCCGCTGCAGGGTCAGCTCCTCGACTCGGCCCTTCGCCTGGTCCGCCCCGGCGGCGTGGTCGCCTATGTGACCTGTTCGCCCCATCGCGGCGAGACGGTGCAGGTCATCGAGGCGGCGCTGCAGCGGCACCCCGGCACCTTCGACGTGCTGGACGCGCGCCCCAGTTTTCCCGGGGTTGACCAGCTCGGAACCGGGCCGTTCGTGCAGTTGTGGCCACATCGACACGGTACGGACGCCATGTTCTGCGCGTTGCTTCGCCGCCGCTCGTAGACTCTGTCTGTGAATCCAGCGTCCACCGGTCAGCGCGAGCCCATGATCGCGCCCAGCATCCTCTCCGCCGATTTCGCCCGGCTGGGTGAGGAGGCCGACCGGGTCGACAACGCGGACTGGCTGCACGTCGACGTAATGGACGCCCATTTCGTCCCGAACCTGACACTGGGCCTGCCGGTTGTGAAGAGCCTGCTGAAGTCCACCGCCCTGCCGCTGGACTGCCACCTCATGATCGACGACCCCGATCGCTGGGCTCCCGGCTACGCCGAGGCCGGTGCCGCGAACGTGACCTTTCACATCGAGGCCGCCCGCGACGCAGTTCAGACGGCGCGCGCCATCCGGGCCGCCGGCGCCCTAGCTGGGCTCTCCATCAAGCCGGGAACGCCGATCGAGCCCTATCTCGAGGTGCTGCGCGAGTTCGACACCCTGCTGGTCATGACCGTGGAGCCCGGCTTCGGGGGGCAGTCGTTCATGTCCGAGGTGCTACCGAAGGTGCGCCGGGCGCGCAACGAGGTGACGGCCGGGCACCTGCGGCTCTTCATCGAGGTGGACGGCGGCATCGCACTGGACACCATCGAGGCGGCGGCCGAGGCGGGGGCCGATGTATTTGTGGCCGGCTCCGCCGTCTACGACGCGGCCGATCCGCACGCAGCGGTCACCGCACTGCGCGACCGCGCCCGACCGGCCATGAACGGCACCGGCACCGGCAGCGGTTCGGGGTCGGGGGAGACGTCCGGATGAACCTCACCCGCGTCCCGAAGCGATGAGCCTCACCGAGGTCGAACAGGCGGCGATGCACCGGGCGCTCGTACTGGGCGAGACGGTCCGTGGCACGACCAGCCCGAACCCGGCCGTCGGCGCCGTGATCCTGGACCACTCTGGACACCTGGTCGGCGAGGGCGCGACCGCGCCGGCCGGCGGGCCGCACGCCGAGGTGCAGGCGCTGACCTCGGCCGGCCCGGCCGCCCGCGGCGGAACCGCCGTGGTCACGCTCGAACCCTGCGCCCACACCGGGCGCACCGGTCCATGCGCCCAGGCTCTGATCACGGCCGGAGTCGCCAAGGTGATCTTCGCCGTGACCGATCCGAACCCCGAGGCCTCCGGCGGCGGTGAATTCCTGCGAGCGGCCGGGGTGGAGGTACTCGCCGGCGTCGAGGTCGACGCCGCCCGGGCCGGCGCACTTCGCCCCTGGCTGCACGCGGTCCGCAGCGGGCGACCATTCGTGACGTGGAAGTTCGCCAGCACTCTCGACGGCCGCGTCGCCGCCGCCGACGGGACCTCGCGCTGGATCACCTCCGCGCTCTCGCGCAGCGACGTGCATGCGCTGCGAGCCAGCGTCGACGCGATCGTGGTCGGCAGCGGAACAGTGCTGGCCGACGACCCCCAGCTCACCGTCCGCCTCGATGACCGGATCGCCACTCATCAGCCACTGCGCGTGCTCCTCGACCGGCGGCACCGGGTGCCGGACTCCTCGCAGATCTTCGACAGTTCCGCCGAGACGCTGGTCCTCGACACCGCCGTGCCCCGCTTCGCCCTGAAGGCACTCTTCGACCGGGGCGTGCGGCACGTTCTCCTGGAGGGAGGCCCTACGCTGGCCGGGGCCTTCATCGAGGACGGCTGTGTGGACGAGGTGGTGGCCTACCTCGCACCGACCCTGCTCGGGGCCGGCCCGTCAGCTTTGGGTGACGCGGGAATCAACACGATCACCGAAGCGCTGTCACTGGAGATGGAGACGGTGGAGCGGATCGGCAACGATCTCAAGATCGTGGCCCGCCCGACCCATGCTCCAACCCATGAACCGTCCCCGCACCCAGACAGCCAGCACCACGAACCGCCGAAGTCAGAGCAAGAAGTTCCACCGCAGAGCGGCGTCGACGAGCATCACCAGTCGGCCCGCGAGAGACTGCGGCAGGGTATCGCCGAAGAGGAGCAGTAGACCGAATGTTTACCGGAATTGTCGAGGAGCTCGGCGAGGTCGTTGACGTCACCGCCAACGGCGACAGCGCCGTGCTTACCGTGCGCGCCGCGCTGCTGGGGGAGATCGCACACGGTGCGTCGATCGCGATCAACGGTGTCTGTCTCACCGTCGTCGGGCAGACGCCGGCCGGGGACGAGCGGCGGCTGGACTTCGACGTGATGGCCGAGACCCTCAAACGCAGCGTCATCGGCTCCCTGCGGGTCGGCGACAAGGTCAACCTGGAGCGTGCGGTACGGGTCGACGGCCGACTGGACGGGCATGTCGTGCAGGGGCACGTCGACGGAACCGGAGTGGTGCTTTTGCGCACACCCGGGGACGCATGGGAGTCCGTGCGGGTCGGTTTGCCACTAGATTTGGCCCGTTACGTCGCCGAGAAGGGCTCGATCGCAGTGGACGGTGTCTCACTGACGGTCACAGCTGTGGGCGACGACTGGTTTGAGGTCGGGTTGATCCCCGAGACGCTTCGGGCAACGACGCTCGGAGCCCGGGCACCGGGAGATCCGGTGAATCTGGAGGTGGATGTGCTCGCGAAGTACGCCGAACGGCTGCTCAGCGCGCGTCTGCGGCCGGAAGGACAGGCGTAGCAATGACCGCACTACTCGATCCCGTGGAACGGGCCATCGCCGACATCAAGGCCGGAAAAGCGGTCGTGGTGATCGACGACGAGGACCGTGAGAACGAAGGCGACCTCATCTTCGCCGCCGAGTTGGCGACACCCGAACTGGTGGCCTTCATGGTTCGCTACAGCTCGGGCTATATCTGCGTCCCGCTCACCGAGGCCGATGCCGATCGACTCGACCTGCCGCCCATGTTCCGGGTCAATCAAGACCGGCGCGGCACCGCCTACGCGGTCACCGTCGATGCCCGAGAAGGCATCGGGACCGGTATCTCGGCCACCGACCGTGCGCACACCATCCGGCTGCTGGCCAACCCCGAGACCAGCTCGGCCGACCTCTCCCGTCCGGGACACATCGTGCCGCTGCGGGCCAAGGACGGCGGCGTGCTCCGCCGTCCGGGCCACACCGAGGCCGCCGTCGACCTGGCCGTGCTGGCCGGCTTGAGCCCGGTTGGCGTGCTCTGCGAAGTCGTCAGTGAGAAGGACCCGGCCGGCATGGCCCGGGCCGACGAACTACGGGTTTTCGCCGATGAGCATGGGCTTTCGCTCATCTCCATCGCCGATCTGATCGCTTACCGGCGCCGTTTCGACAAGCTCATCGAGCGGGTCGCCACGGCGCGGGTTCCGCTCGCCGCGGGGGAGTTCACCGCGGTCGGCTACTCCAGCTCCTATGACGACCGCGAGCATGTCGCCTTCGTCTACGGGGATATCGGTGACGGCGAGGACGTTCTGGTGCGGGTGCACTCCGAATGCCTCACCGGCGACGTCTTCGGGTCGCTTCGCTGTGACTGCGGCCCCCAGCTGCACGCCGCCCTCTCGGCGGTGGCGGCCGAGGGACGAGGTGTCGTGCTCTACATCCGAGGCCACGAAGGTCGCGGCATCGGGCTACTGCACAAGCTGCAGGCCTACCAGCTGCAGGACTCCGGAAGTGACACGCTGGACGCCAATCTGGAGCTCGGCCTGCCGGCCGACGCGCGGGACTACGGCACCGGCGCGCAGATCCTGGTCGACCTCGGCATTCACACGATGCGGCTGCTCTCCAACAATCCGGCCAAGCGGGCCGGCCTGGAGGGTTACGGCCTCAAGATCGTCGGGCAGGTGCCGCTGCCGGCCCACATCAACCCGGAGAACCTTCGGTATCTGCAGACGAAGCGGGACCGGATGGGCCACGAGCTGAACCTCGATCACGCACACATCGACGGGCGCGCGCTGCACGGCGGAACAGTCGAGACGACGCGCAGCGAGCCGACGAACGAGCCGCAGGGGAGTGACCTATGAGTGGCGCCGGAGCACCGGCACTGGAGGCCGTCGTCGGCGCCGAGGGCCTGAAGGTGGCTGTCATCGCCTCGAGCTGGCATGAAGTGGTCATGGACGGCCTGCTCGACGGAACCCGCCGGGCCCTGGCGGACGCGCATGTCGCAGAGGTGACCGAGTTGCGGGTGCCGGGCACCTTCGAGCTTCCGGTCGCGGCGGCCCGGCTGGCCGGCAGCGGGTTCGACGCCATCGTCGCGCTGGGTGTCGTGGTGCGCGGTGGCACCCCTCATTTCGAGTACGTCTGTTCGGCGGCCACTGACGGCCTGACCGAGGTGGCCGTGCGTTACGGCGTCCCGGTCGGCTTCGGTGTACTGACCTGTGACACCGACGAGCAGGCCATCGACCGGGCCGGCCTGCCCGGCTCGCATGAGGACAAGGGATATGAGGCGGCCGCGGCCGCGCTGCAGACCGCGGTGATTCTGGCCGCCTACGCCCGGCCGGCTCAACTCGCTCAGCCGGTCTCCAGCTAGCGCCCTCGCAGGCCGCAGAGATGCTCGGCGTGATCGGCGAGGTCGCCGAATGGGCGGCCGGCGGGAAGGTCGCCGCCGTCGCCACGGTGGTGCGAACCTGGAGCAGCGCTCCCCGTCAACCCGGTTCAGCGTTGGCCGTCCTCTCCAGCGGTGACGTGATCGGAAGTGTCTCCGGCGGCTGCGTCGAGGGTGCCGTCTACGACCTCGGACAGCAGGTCCTGACGAGCGGCGAGCCCGCCCTTGTCCGCTACGGCGTGGCCGACGACGATGCGATGGCGGTCGGGCTCACCTGTGGCGGCACCATCGAACTCTTCGTCGAAGCGGTCAGCTCGGCTCGCTTCCCGGCCCTCGGGCAGCTGGCTGAATCGGTCAGGACCGGCGAAGCGGTCGCACTGGCCACGCTGGTCGGCGGCCGCGACGACGTGGGCGCGCGCATGGTCATCTGGCGCGACCGCTGCGTCGGCGGTCTCGGCTCAGCTCGCCTGGACGCCGCCGTCACCGACGATGTCCGCGGAATGCTGGAGAACGGGGTCACCGCGACCCTGCACCTCGGCGCCGACGGTGAACGTCTCGACGAGGAACTCACCATCTTCGTCGAGTCATTCCTACCGCCGCCGCGGCTCTACATCTTCGGAGCGACCGACTTCGCCGCCGCGTTGGCCGGAATGGGGAAGTATCTCGGCTACCGGGTGACCGTCTGTGACGCCCGGCCCGTCTTCGCGACCGCGGCCCGCTTCCGCGACGCCGACGAGGTTGTCGTCGAATGGCCTCATCGCTTCCTGGCCTCGGCGGAGGTCGACCGCCGCACCGCGATCTGCGTGCTGACGCACGACCCGAAGTTCGACGTACCGCTGCTGGAGGTGGCGCTGCGTGGTCCGGCTGGTTACGTCGGCGCGATGGGTAGCCGCCGGACGAGCTCTGATCGATTGGCCCTGCTGCGTGCCCGCGGCCTCAGCGACGCCGAGTTGGAGAGGCTCCGCGGACCGGTCGGTCTGGACCTCGGCGCGCGGACGCCGCAGGAGACGGCCGTCTCGATCGCGGCCGAGATCGTGGCTTCACGCTGGGGTGGGAGCGGGCGCCCACTGGCTGATCTGGCCAGCCGCATTCACCGCAATCCGGCCGGATCCGGGCCGCGTGAGGACAGCAATGGGTAGCGACCAGCAACCGCGAATGCCGACCACCGGCATCGTGCTGGCCGCCGGAGCCGGGACGCGCCTCGGCGGCCCGAAGGCTGACCTGCTGCTCGGCGGTGAACGCCTCCTGGATCGGGCGGTGCGAGCGCTGGCCGACGGCGGCTGCGACTCCGTGCTGGTGGTGCTGCGCGAGGGGGCCGCGCCGCCGGCCGGAAACGGCGTGCGGGTGGTGACCAACCCCGACCCCGGTCGTGGACTGGCGTCCTCACTGCGCCTGGCGCTGGCTGCGGCCGACGGCGACCGGGTGCTGAGCATGGTCGTCGACCGCCCCGGGATCTCGGCTGATGCGGTCGCCCGGGTGCACGGGGTCGCCGGCCCGATCGTGGTGGCCAGCTTCGACGGGGTGCGGGCTCACCCGGTGGCGATCATGCGGGAGCATTGGGCCGAAGTGGCCGAGTTGGCCGACGGCGACGACGGTGCCCGTACGTTCATGCGGCGCCATCCGGAGTTGGTCACCGAGGTCGCCTGCGTGGGTGACCCGGCCGACATCGACACCCCGGAGGATCTCGCCCGCTGGCGGCAGCTCATCGGCGACTAGCTGCGACTGTCGCGATTGGTGTCGCAGACTGGCAGCATATTGTCGATCTTCCGCCGCGCCGTTCGACCTGAGGTGGAGCGGGTCGAGAGCCGACCCGAACGTGAAGGAGATTGAGGCCGGAATGGCGAAGTACATGTTGATCATGCGGGGCACAGACGAGTCCGTCGCGAAGATGATGGATACGCCATTTGACCAGATGCTCGAGACCGTGGGTCGCTTCAACGACGAGTTGATCCAGGCCGGTGTGCTACTCGCCGCCGAGGGCCTCGACGACCCGAGCCAGGGTGTCGTGGTCGACTACAGCGCGGAGGCTCCGGTGGTCACCGACGGACCATACGGCGAGACGAAGGAGCTCTTCGGTGGCTTCTATCTGATCGACGTGGCGTCGAAGGAGGAGGCCGTCGAGTGGGCGAAGCGGATGCCGGCGATCGCCGGGTCGAAGTGCGAGATCCGGCGCGTGCCGGGGATCGAGGAATTCCCGCCGGAGAACGAGTGGGTGGCCAAGGAGCGCGTCTGGCGGGAGCGGACGGGGCAGCTGTAAACGGCGCCGAGGTCGGAGCATCGGGCGGCCCGCTGGACGTTGCCGTGGCCGCCCGGCGGGCCGTCGAGGCGGTGTGGCGGATCGAGTCGCCCCGGATCGTGGCGGCGCTGGCGCGGTACACCGGTGATTTCGAACTGGCCGAGGATGTCGCCCAGGAGGCGCTGGCCGAGGCCCTGAGTGCATGGGCCCGCGCCGGAATTCCGGCGAACCCGGTGGGCTGGCTGCTGGCAACCGGACGGCGGCGGGCGATCGACAGTTTTCGGCGCCGCTCGGCCCGCGACGAGCGATACGCGTTGCTGGCCCATCCGCTGGCCGAGGGCGAGACGACCTCGGGTGCGTTGCCCTCGCCTGACGGCACCGGGGACCTGCTCTGGGACCCGGACCGGATCGACGACGACGTACTTGCGCTGATGTTCGTCGCCTGCCATCCGGTGCTCGCCCCACAGGCGCGCGTGGCGCTGACGCTACGGGCGGTCGGAGGTCTGTCGAGCGAGGAGATCGCCCGGGCATTCCTGGTGCCGGTGGGGACGATCCAGGCGCGGATCACGCGCGCGAAGAAGACGATAGCCGCGGCCGGCGTGCCGTTCGAGCTGCCATTCGAGCGCGACCGGCGGGAACGTATGGGCGGTGTGCTGAGCGTGCTCTACGTGATCTTCACCGAAGGCTCGACCGCGACCTCAGCCGACACCCTGCTGCGCAGCGATCTGGCCTATGAGGCCCTCCGGCTGGCCCGCATGCTGACGGCACTCGGACCTGACGATCCGGAGATTCACGGGCTGCTCGCGCTCTTCGAACTCACCTCCGCTCGATTCCCGGCCCGCACCGGACCGGACGGCGAGGCGATTCTGCTCGAGGACCAGGACCGGCGCCTGTGGGATCAGTCGGCGATCCGTCGTGGCCTGGCGGCACTCGGCCACGCCGAGGCCTCCGGGCGCGGGCTCGGACCGTACGGACTGCAGGCGGCGATCGCCGCCTGCCATGCCCGCGCGCCCTCCGTCGCGCAGACCGACTGGGATCGGGTGGTACTGCTCTACGAGGCGTTGGGACGGGTCGCTCCCTCACCCATAGTGGAATTGAACCGGGCGGTCGCCATTGCGATGCTGCACGGCCCGCAGACGGCACTGGCGCTGGTGGACGATCTCGCCGCCGCCGGCACCCTGTCCGCCTCGCATCTGCTGCCGACGGTACGGGGCGAGCTGCTGGCTAGGCTGGGCCGCTTCGCCGAGGCCCGGACGGAACTGGAGACCGCGGCACGGCGTTGCCGCAATGGGCCGGAGCGGGCGGTGCTGGTGCGCCGGGCCGCCGCGCTTCAGACGGCTGAACCGCCGACTGATCCGACCGATCTGACGCGGTCCTAACCGACGAACCAACGACGAACCAACGACGTATCAGCACACCGGCGGGTCCCTCCTCATTGGCAACGGCGGCGCACCGGGTGCCGCCCGCAGAAGGAGTCATCTGATGTGGGACGTAGATAGTTTTCCGGGCGCTGGGAATGTGCCCTGGCAGTTGCTGATCCGGGCCCGTTACAGCTACCAGGTCGATGCGGTCGTCGCTTCGGCCGTGCAGCACGCGGTAGGACAGGTGGCGTCGGTGAAGGTCGTCGAAGAGATCGCCCGGGCCGCCTCGCTGGCCGCGGCGCAGAGTGCCTCTGAGGCGCCCAAGGCGAGCGGCGAGCAGCGAGGCAGCGCGATCGTGGCGCTCTTCGACTTCGACGACTTCTGTGGCACTTACTGGCCGCACAAGCCGCGGCCGCACTATGTCGAGGAGTTCGGCGACGCCGCCGTCTCAGCCGTCCTGCCCGCGGCGGCCGAGCTGGTCCGCCTAGCCGGCAGCGATGTGCTGCAGAAGACCCTCGGCGCGGCGCTGGCCGAGGTGTCAGGCTCCCAGCTCGCGCACGCCTGACGTTCGGCGGTCAGTCGAGCGCAGCTACGGTCCGGTCGGGCCGAGCAGCAGGTCGGCCTCGGGTGCGCTGGTCCGGAAGTAGTCGTCCTCGGCATCCAGCCAGCGCACCCACTCCGGTTGTAGCGGGGTGCCGTCACGCTCGCTCCAACGCCGCTCGCGCGTCGAGCGAGGTAGGTCGATCAGGACGCGGAAGGCCGCCCGATCACCGCAGCACTCGATCGCCGAGACGCCCTCCACGATCAGCACGTCGGTCGGCGGCACGCGAATTTCTCCAGTAAAAGTGGCGGTCTTCCAGTCGTAGCGCTGGTAGCTGCCGGCTTGGCCGTTGGCCAGCCGAGCCAGCACGCCGTCCCGTAGCCGGGGCCAGAAGGTGAATTGATCGCCCCAGCCGTCGAGCAGGTTGTCGATGTGAATGAGTTCGGTGTGCCGCTCGGTCGCCCAGAACGTCGAGTAGACCTTGTCGGCCAGACTGGTCTTCCCCGAGGCGGCTCCGCCGTCTATGGCGACGACTCGTACGCTGCCGCAGCGAGGCGGTCGCTGAGTGGTGTCGTGCACGATCCGCGCCGCAATGTCGCTAAGCGAATTAGCCAGATCGACGTCAGTCTTCACGCCTCCAGCGTAGGCGCGTCGCGCCTGAAATCTCCGCTGGATGGCCTCGGACGGCTGCAGTGTCCGGACCTGTCCGGGCACAGGAGATGATCGGGAGATGAGTAGCGACGCACCATTGGCCGACATCACCGTCCTCGAACTGGCTCGCGCCCTCTCCGGGCCGCACGCGGCCATGATCTTGGCCGACCTGGGGGCCCGGGTCATCAAGGTGGAGCACCCCGACGGCGGCGACGACACAAGGGGCTGGGGGCCGCCCTTCGTCGACGGTTCGGCCGGCTCAGCGGCTGAGTCCACCTACTTCCTCTCCTGCAACCGCAACAAGGAATCGATCGCGCTGGACCTGAAGAGTCCGGACGGGGTCGCCACGATCGAGCAGTTGGTGCAGCACGCCGATGTGCTCATCGAAAACTTCCGATCGGGGGTACTGGAGCGCCTCGGCCTTGGGATCGACCGTCTGCAGGAACTCAACCCGCGGCTGGTGATCCTCTCGATCACCGGGTTCGGACACGACGGCCCCGAAGCGGCTCGCACCGGGTACGACCAGATTGCGCAGGGGGAGGGTGGGCTCATGTCGCTCACCGGCCCGTCGGCGCTGGAGCCAACCAAGGTCGGGGTGCCGATCGCCGATCTGCTAGCCGGGATGTATGGGGCAACCGGGGTGCTGGCCGCTCTGCACCGGCGCGAGCGCACCGGCCGCGGAGAGGTGGTGCGGACGTCGCTGCTGGCCGCGGTCGTCGGCGTCCACTCGTATCAGGGCACGCGCTACACAGTCGCGGGCGAGGTGCCGGTGCCGACCGGCCGCTACCACCGGTCGATCTGCCCCTACGGCCTCTTCGACTGTGCCGACGGGTCGGTCCAGATCGCGGTCGGCAGCGACAACCTCTGGCGCTCTTTCGCGCCGGCCTTCGACCTCGATCGTCCCGAGTGGCGCACGAACTCGCAGCGGGTTCGTGATGGCGACGCGGTGGTCGCTGCCGTGACCGACGCCTTCGCGCCGCTGTCGAAGGTCGAGCTGCTGCGGCGATTGGCCTCCCTCGGGATCCCCGCCGGTTCCGTGCGTGGCCTGGACGAGGTCTATGCCTGGGACCAGACACGCTCGCAGGGCCTGCTGATCGAGGTCGAGCACGCCACTCTCGGCAGAATCACCCTTCCCGGGCCGCCGCTGCGCTTCGACGGTGGCGGCCTGCGTGAACACCGTGCCCCTCCACTGCTCGGTCAGCACAGCGCCGCGATTCGCTCATGGTTGGATGACAGCCGATGAAGTAGACCGGCTGGCGCCGTGAGTCTCCGCCGCTGGGTAGCAGACGAGTCGCACGAGTTGTGAGTAAGCGGGGAGCGGGAGATGGAACGTGTTGGCGCGCTGGAACTCATCGAGCGGGTGGCCGACAGCGGTAGTTTCAGGTCCTGGGACAGCGCGCCCTTGCCGCCGTTCGCCCCGTCCGGGCACCTCGACGACCGTTACCTGGCCGAACTAGCCGAGGCCCGCGAACGCACCGGACTCGACGAATCGGTGATCACCGGAGAGGCCCGGGTCGGCGGTCACCGGGTTGCGGTACTGATCGGAGAGTTCGGATTCCTCGGCGGCTCGATCGGCGTGGCCGCCGGTCACCGGATCGTCGAGGCCATCGAACGCGCGACCGCGCAGCGCCTACCGCTGGTCGCTTCCCCGACCTCCGGCGGCACGCGGATGCAGGAGGGGACCGTCGCCTTCCTGCAGATGGTGGCCATCTCCACGGCGGTCGCCAATCACCGACGCAGCGGTCAGCCCTACCTGGCCTACCTGCGCAATCCGACCACCGGTGGCGTGTTCGCCTCCTGGGGGTCGCTGGCCCACGTCACGGTCGCCGAACCGGGCGCACTCATTGGATTCCTCGGCCCGCGGGTCTACGAGGCGATCTACAACGAGACCTTTCCGCCCGGCGTGCAGACCGCCGAAAACCTCTACGAACATGGGCTGATCGACGCGGTCGTCGCGCCGGAGCAACTACGCGAGCTGACGATCACCGCGTTGGATGTGGTGGCGGCCCGACGGGACGTGCAGGCGCTCGACGACCCGGTCGAGTCAGGTTCCCGCGATGCGGGGCCGAGCTTCGACGACGGGACCGCCGACCTGGAGGAGCTGGAGCCGACCTCGGCCTGGGATTCGATCCGCCGCACCCGCCGCCCCGAGCGGCCGAGTGTCCGAGCCCTACTCAAGGTGGCCGCCCGGGATGTCACTCCGCTGCGCGGCACCGGTCAGGGCGAGGAGGACTCCGGCATGCTGCTGGCCCTGGCTCGCTTCGACGATTCGCCGTGCGTGGTGCTCGGGCAGGATCGTCGCGGCCCCGCCCCGCTCGGACCGGGCGGGTTGCGGATCGCCCGGCGCGGGATGCATCTGGCCAACGAACTGCGGCTGCCCCTGGTCACGGTGGTCGACACCGCCGGTGCGGCGCTGAGCGTTGCGGCCGAAGAGGGTGGGTTGGCCGGCGAGATCGCCCGCTGTCTGGCCGAGCTGGCGACGCTGGATACTCCGACGCTCTGCCTGCTCCTCGGTCAGGGCGCCGGCGGTGGGGCGCTGGCGCTGCTGGCCACCGATCGGGTGGTGGCGGCCCAGCATGCGTGGCTCTCCCCGCTCCCGCCGGAGGGAGCGTCGGTGATCCGGTACAAGACGACCTCCCACGCCGCCGAGATCGCCCAGGCCCAGGGGGTGCGCAGCCTCGATCTGCTGCGCAACCGGGTCGTCGACCGGATCGTCCCGGAGAATCCCGACGCCGCCGACGAGCCGGAGAAGTTCCTGCGCCGGCTCGGCGGTGTGATCGGCGATGAGCTGGATCGCCTGACCGCGTGGGAGATGCCCGCACTGCGGGCCCGGCGGGTCGAGCGGTATCGCAGCCTCGGCCTCAACTAGTCTCCTCGACTCGGCTGACTGGGCAGTCGCATGGGCCCGGTAGGCTCCTGGTGCGATGAAGACCTTTGACGAACTGTTCGCTGAGCTCAGCGAACGCCAGCGCGAGCGACCCGACGGCTCGGCCACTGTCCAGGCGTTGGACGACGGCGTCCATGCCCAGGGCAAGAAGGTCGTCGAAGAGGCCGCCGAGTCGTGGATGGCCGCCGAGTTCGAGTCGGCCGAGCGAACCGCCGAGGAGATCAGCCAGCTGCTCTACCGCGTCCAGGTGTTGATGCTGGGCCGCGGTCTCACCCTGGCCGACGTCTACCGACATCTATAGCCCGTCTCCAGCCCGTCACCGACCCAGCGCTCCTTCCTTCAGCAGCTCCGCGCCGGCCCGCCGGCCCACAACCGACACCCGCAGCCGCCCAGACAGGTCTCCCCATGCTTCGAATTGCCGTGCCGAATAAGGGTTCGCTCTCCGAACCCGCCAGCCAGATGCTCACCGAAGCCGGCTACCGCCAGCGCAGCGACAGCCGTGAACTGGTCCTCATCGACGCCGACAACGACACCGAGTTCTTCTTCCTGCGCCCCCGTGACATCGCCATCTACGTCGGTTCAGGGCGCCTGGACGTCGGCATCACCGGCGAAGACCTGCTCCTGGACTCCGGGGCGAACGCGCAGGGGATCCTGGAATTGGGATTCGCCCGGTCGACGTTCCGCTTCGCCGGGATTGCGGGCGCGGCCGACAGCGTCGCCGACCTTCAGGACAAGCGGGTCGCGACGGCCTACCCGGGCGTCGTCGCGTCATATCTGGCCAACGTCGGGGTCAGCGCGCAGATCATCCGCCTCGACGGCGCAGTCGAGACGGCTGTGCGGCTGGACGTTGCCGACGCCATCGCCGATGTCGTCGAGACCGGCACGACGCTGCGGCACGCCGGACTGGAGACCTTCGGCGAGCCGCTGCTGAAGAGCCAGGCCGTGCTGATCCGCCGGATCGGCGCCGATGCGTCGAGCCAGGTTGAGCAGTTGATGAGAAGACTGCAGGGCGTCATCATCGCGAGGCAGTATGTACTCATGGACTACGACATCCGCGACGAGCACGTTGCCCGGGCGGTCGCCATCACGCCCGGCTTCGAATCCCCGACCGTCTCCCCGCTGATGCGTCAGGGCTGGTCGGCGGTCCGCTCGATGGTGCCGGCATCGGAGACCAATCGCATCATGGACGAGCTCTGGGAAGTCGGAGCGCGGGGAATCATCGTCACCAGCATCCACGCGAGCAGGTTGTGACTGAGCCGGAGCCGACTGGCACCGCGGCCGGGCCGCCATCCAGCACCGCGGCCGGGCCGCCATCCAGCACCGCGGCCGGGCCGCCATCCAGCGCGGCGCGGCGGGTGCCGCTACGCCGCGAGGTGGTCGTCAACGCCCGTCCGATCCGTACCGCGCTGATCGCGAAGGTCTGTTCCGCGGTCATCCTGGTGGTCTTCGTCTTCACCGCGATCGTGATGCGCCACGACAGCGCCGGGGTGCACTTCGTACCCACCGATCAGCTGGGCACGCTCGTCGTCGGCATCATTCTCTCCGCCGCGGCCCTGCTGCCGACCCGGCCGCGTCTACACGCCGACGCGAACGGGGTGCGGATACGTGCCTTTCTGGGCTCGGAGAAGGTCATCGGCTGGGATCTCATCACCCGCGTGGACTTTCCGAAGAAGTTGCGGTTCGCCCGGATCGTGCTTCCCGGTGAGGAGGCGCTCGCCCTCTACGCGGTACAGCGGTGGGATCACGACTCGTCGGTCGCGGCGATGAACGGGCTGCGGGAGCTCTTCGCGAACTCCCGCAGCTAGCACGCCTCTTGGCTGGGCCGGCTCAGGTCTGGAGGCCCTCGCCCGGACCCTTCCCAGGCTCGTCGGGGTAGGCCGAAGCTTCGCGGAACGCGGCCTGCAGCGTCTTCAAACCGTCGCGTAGCGGCTGGCGATGAGCGCCCAGGTACTCACGCGAGGCGGCCAGCAGGCCGGCGAGTGCGGTGATCAGGCGCCGGGCCTCGTCCAGGTCGACGTGTGGCTCGGCGTCCGGCGCGAGGCCGAGCTTCTCGGCCGAGGCGCTCATCAGCATCACCGCGGCCCGGGAGATCACCTCGATGGCAGGGATCTCCGAGAGCTCTCGGACCTGCGGGTCGTCGAGGTCATCCAGATTGTCGAATCCGTGCGCTGGGAGCGGGATGGCGTCGGTGGGGTGGGCTTTGGTGGTGCTGCCGGGCCCGGTGGCCCGGGGGTCGACGGGGGCACCCGACTCGGAATCGGAGGTTTCCGAATCGTGGCGAGGGGTCTTGGTGGCAGAAGTTGGGTCTATGTCAGGCACCCTGGTAGCCTGTCATTGCGACCAGCCCCCGATTCACTTGGGGGTATGCAAGCGGAAGCTCATCAGCCTCCCACCCGCGCCACCAGCCACACAGGTGCGCCGGGTCCGGTCCGTGGTACCGGGGCCAATCGGCTCAGGTGTTCGCTGTGCGTGGATTCACACGTGTGGTGAGGCGGATCGTCGGCTTTGAGCTCCGTGCGCATATCTGCGCCGGAGCTTTTTTCGTTTCTCGACGATTCGACTCCGCGCGAATGCTAGCAACGAGATTTCAAGACTTTTACCAACGAAGTACGACCAAGGAGGTCACATCAGCTCCGAACCTAGGATCAATGACCGGATCCGAGTACCCGAGGTACGCCTCGTCGGTCCCGAGGGCGAGCAGGTCGGCATCGTGCCGATCGGCAAGGCTCTCGAACTCGCCGCCGAAGCAGATCTGGATCTGGTCGAGGTCGCACCCATGGCCCGTCCACCCGTCTGCAAGCTCATGGACTACGGAAAGTTCAAGTACGAGAGCGCGCAGAAGGCCCGCGAAGCCAGGCGAAACCAGGGCCTGACCGTCATCAAGGAGATGAAGCTTCGCCCGAAGATCGATCCGCACGACTACGCGACCAAGAAGGGTCACGTCGAGCGGTTCCTGAAGCAGGGCGACAAGGTCAAGGTCACGATCATGTTCCGCGGCCGGGAGCAGTCCCGTCCCGAACTCGGATTCCGGCTCCTCCAGCGTCTTGCTGAGGACATCGGCGAGATCGGCTTCGTCGAGTCCTCGCCGAAGCAGGACGGCCGAAACATGATCATGGTCGTTGCGCCACTTCGCTCAGCTGCCAAGCCCAACCGTCCGTCGCGCACGGACGGCATCGAAGAAGAGAAAGAACCAAATGCCTAAGAACAAGACACACAGTGGAATGAAGAAGCGGGTGAAGGTCACCGGCAGCGGAAAGCTCATGCGCGAGAAGGCCGGAAAGCGTCACCTCCTGGAGCGCAAGCCTTCGAAGCTGACCCGCCGCCTCACCGGCAGCAAGGTCGTCGACGCCGCTGACGCACCGCGTGTCAAGAAGATGCTCGGCATCTAACACGAGCATCCGACGGAGCCGGCAACTGAGTCACCCACTCGGATCTGCCGGCCTCACCCCGAACCAAAGAACGCTGTCGTGAGATAACGACGGCCCGAACACCCAAGGAAATACTGTGGCACGCGTCAAGAGGGCTGTTAACGCCCAGAAGAAGCGCCGTAGCGCACTCGAAGCCGCCAGCGGCTACCGGGGCCAGCGTTCGCGGCTGTACCGCAAGGCCAAAGAGCAGCTGCTGCACTCGGCGACCTACCAGTACCGCGACCGCAAGGCGCGCAAGGGCGATTTCCGCCAGCTCTGGATCACCCGTATCAACGCGGCGGCCCGTGCGAACGACATGACCTACAACCGCTTCATCCAGGGTCTGCACCTGGCCGGCGTCGAGGTCGACCGCAAGATTCTGGCTGACCTGGCCGTCAACGACGAGGCTGCCTTCGCCGCCCTCGTGGTCGTGGCCAAGGCCGCCGTGGCCAAAGAGGGCACTGGCGGCGCTGCCGCACAGACCCCGGCTGCCTGAGCCAGAGCGAGGCGAGAGGACTGGTTCCTCTCCAGCTATGCACGGCTCAGTGGTACTAAGCGATTCAAACGCCCGGCTCGTGGCGGCCCGTCGACTCACCAGTCGGCGGGCCCGTCGCGAGACCGGGCGTTTTCTCGTGGAAGGCGCCCAAGCAGTCACCGAGGTACTACGGCGGCCGGAGCTGGTGAGCGAGGTCTTCGCGACCGCCGCCGCCGTCGAGCGCAATCGATTGCTGCTTGAGAAGGCAGCGGCCGACGGGGTCCGGGTCGACGAGGTCAGCGACAGGGCAGCGGCCGGTCTCTCCGAGACGGTGACGCCGCAGGGGCTGGTCGCGGTGGCGGCGACGATCGACGTGTCGCTCGATTCGGTGCTCTGCGGCGAGCCGAAGTTGCTGGCAGTCGTCGTCGAACCTAATGACCCGGGCAACCTCGGCACCATCATCCGCACGGCCGACGCCGCCGGAGCGGACGGGTTGATCGTCGTCGGCGGCGGGGTCGACAGCTACAACGGCAAAGTGGTGCGGGCCAGCGCCGGCAGTCTCTTCCATATCCCGCTCGTGCTCGATCTGACGTGGGAGGTGCTGGTTGAGCGCCTGTCGGCGCGCGGAGTGCAGAGCATCGCCACCACCGGTTCGGCGGCGTCGGATCTGGACGAACTCATCGCCTCCCGCCGCCTCGACCCGCCGACCGCATGGATCTTCGGAAACGAGGCCCACGGCCTGCCGGACTCGGTGCTGGAGACCGCGACCATGCAGACCCGTATCCCGATCTACGGAGCGGCGGAGAGTCTGAACCTCTCGGTGGCGGCGGCCATCTGTCTGTACGCCTCAGCCCGGGCCCAGCGGCGCTAACCTGTTCGACCGAGGAAATAGACTCATCACGAGCTCAGATCTGCCCGCGTCGTCTCACGCCGCGGTCTGGTCGCCGACCCGAAGGACATCATGCCCACCGAAACATCAAGCTTCGACCCGGTCGAAGTGGCGGCCCTGCAGCCGGAGAACCTCCAGCGCAACGTCGACGAGGCCTTGGCGGCGATCGCCGAGGCCGGTGACCTCGATGCACTGAAGTCGGCCCGGCTCACGCACGCCGGTGATCGCTCGGCCCTGGCGCTGGCCAACCGCGAGATCGCGGCGCTGCCGCCCGCCGCGCGGGCCGCCGCCGGACAGCGCGTCGGCGCTTCGCGCGGCCGGGTGCGGGAGGCGCTGGAGCGTCGCCAGGCCGAACTCGAACTCGAGCGGGATGCCCGGGTGCTGGTCGAGGAGTCAGTCGACGTCACGCTGCCGTGGGACCGACGGCCGATCGGGGCCCGTCATCCGTTGACCACGATCCAGGAACTCTTCGCCGACGTCTTCACCGCTATGGGCTACGAAGTGGCCGAAGGCCCCGAGCTGGAGGCTGAGTGGTTCAACTTCGATGCGCTCAACATCGGCGTCGACCACCCGGCTCGCTCCCTGATGGACACCTTCTTCGTGCAGGCCGCCGACGGCAGCGCCGACTCCGGAATCGTGCTGCGCACGCATACCTCGCCCGTGCAGGCACGCACCATGCTGAGCCGGACGCCACCTATCTACGTCGTCTGCCCCGGAAAGGTGTTCCGCACCGACGAGCTGGACGCCACCCACACGCCGGTCTTCCACCAGCTGGAGGGCCTGGTCATCGATGAGGGCATCACGATGGCTCATCTGAAGGGAACGCTCGACCACATGGCGCAGGCCATGTTCGGACCGGACACGGTCACTCGGCTCCGCCCCTCGTATTTCCCCTTCACCGAGCCGAGCGCCGAGCCCGATCTGCTCTGCTTCGTCTGCCGCGGTGACTCGGTGGGTAACCCCGATCGCCCCTGCCGTACCTGCGGTAGCGAGGGATGGATCGAGTGGGGCGGATGCGGAATGGTCAACCCGCGCGTGCTGCGGGCCTGCGGCATCGACCCGGAGCGTTACTCCGGGTTCGCCTTCGGAATGGGAATCGAGCGCACCATGATGTTCCGCAACGCCGCTGAGGACATGCGGGACATGGTCGAGGGTGACGTCCGCTTCACCGCGGCCTTCGGGATGGAGAGCTGATGCGCGCTCCAGTCAGCTGGGTCGGCGAGTATGTCGACCTGCCAACCGGTCTGACCCCTCGGGAACTCGGCGATGCCCTCGTCCAGGTCGGGCTGGAGGTCGAGCGAGTCGAGTCCGGAGCCGACGGCCTCAGCGGCCCGATCGTCGTCGGACGGGTCCTCTCCTTCGACGCCGAACTTCAGAAGAACGGCAAGACCATCCGCTGGTGTCAGGTCGACGTCGGTGCCTACAACCTCGACGGTGAGCCCCGCGGCATCGTGTGTGGCGCGGGCAACTTCGCGGTCGGTGACCTCATCGTCGCGTCCCTTCCGGGAGCGGTGCTGCCGGGTGGCTTCACTATCGCCGCCCGCAAGACCTACGGGCACGTTTCGGACGGGATGATCTGCTCCGTACGTGAACTTGGCATCGGAGACGATCACGACGGCATCCTGATCCTGCCGGCCGACTCCGCTACGCCGGGCGCGGATGCGCTGGACGTGCTCGGCCTGCGGGAAGCTGTCCTCGACATCGCGGTCACCCCCGACCGTGGTTACTGCCTCTCGGTACGGGGCCTGGCCCGCGAAGCCTCGCTCGCCCTGAACACCTCGTTCCGCGACATCAATTCGGTGGTGGACGTCCCGGCGCCCGGTCCGGAGGTCTACCCGGCGCGCGTCGAGGATCCGACCGCCTGCCCGGTCTTCTCACTGCGCGCGGTACGCGGTTTGAATGTGGCCGCGGCCAGCCCGAAGTTCATTCAGCAGCGGCTGCAGTTCGCTGGAGTTCGACCGATCTCGTTGGCCGTCGACGTGACGAACTACGTGATGCTCGAGACAGGGCAGCCGCTGCACGCCTACGACCGGGCGAAGCTCGCCGGTGAGATAGTCGTGCGCCGGGCGGCGGCCGGGGAGAAGATCACCACGCTCGATGACAACAAGCGCACGCTGGACGTCGCTGATCTGGTTATCGCCGATGACAGCGGCGCGATCGGGCTTGCCGGTGTGATGGGCGGTGCGTCGACGGAGATCACCACCGATACCGAGGAGATCGTCCTGGAGGCGGCCTACTTCGAGCCGGCGACGGTGGCTCGAGCGGTGCGTCGACACAAGCTCCCCAGCGAGGCGGCCAAGCGGTTCGAGCGCGGAGTCGACCCGCGGGTCGCGGCCGTCGCGCTGCAGCGAGCGGTTGACCTGCTCGTCGAGTACGGCGCAGCGACGGCGGTCGACGGTTTCACCGTCGTCGGGTCGGTGCCGAGTGCACCGGAGATCGAGATCGCCGCGGACTTCCCCGGCGCGCTGGCCGGGCTGGAGATCGCCACCGACGTGGTGGTCGCTAAGTTGACCGACGTCGGCTGTGAGGTGGACGTCGAGACCGAGTCGGGGCGAGCCGAGAACTCCCACCACCGGGTAAGTGGCCCTCGACTGCACGTGGTCCCCCCGAGCTGGCGTCCCGACCTCACCGATCCGGCTGATCTGGTCGAGGAGGTCATCCGGCTGGTGGGCTATGACAAGGTTCCCTCCGCGCTTCCCTCGCCGCCACCGGGACGGGGGCTCACCGCCGAGCAGCGCAGCCGGCGGGCCGTGTCGCGGGCCCTCGCCGCGGCCGGATACACCGAGGTACTCAGCTACCCGTTCGTCTCCCCGGCCGTGCATGACAGTTTTGGCCTGCCGGCTGAAGACCCGCGACGCCGTGCGGTGCGCTTGGTCAACCCGCTTTCGGACGCCGAGCCGGAGCTGCGCACGAGCCTGCTGCCGGGGCTGCTGGCCACTGTCGCCCGCAACCTCGGCCGCGGGTCTCGCGACCTGCAGCTCTTCGAAATGGGCCTGGTCTTCCTGCCCTCGGCCGAGGCGGTGACGATGCCAACTCCCGGGGTCGAGCATCGACCCTCAGATGAGGAGCTCGCGGGCCTGATCGCCGGCGTGCCCGACCAGCCGCGCTATGCCGCGGTCGTTCTCACCGGAGAATTCGAGCAGTCCGGCTGGTGGGGCGCCGGTCGGAGTGCGACCTGGGCCGATGCGATCGAAGCCGGCCGTTCGGTGGCCGCCGCGGTTCGGGCCGAGATCACGGTGCAACCGACCAGCTATGCCCCGTGGCACCCCGGTCGGGCCGCCGAGATTCGGCTCGACGGAGTGGTCGTCGGCCATGCCGGCGAGCTGCATCCGCGGGTGGTGGCCGCGCTGTCGCTGCCTGAGCGCACCTGCGCGATGGAGATCAACCTCGATGCGTTCGCCCCGCCCGCCCCGGTGGTGGCGCCGACGCTGGCCGATTTCCCGCCGGCGTTGCTCGATGTTGCCCTAGTCGTTCCGGATGGGGTCGCCGCCGCCGCCCTGACTGAGACCATTCGCCGGGCCGGCGGTCCACTGCTGGAGTCGGCCCGTCTTTTCGACGTGTACGTCGACGACGAGCGACTCGGGGCCGGGCTGAAGTCGCTGGCCTTCGCGCTCCGGCTGCGGGCTGGCGATCGGACACTGACCGCCGCTGAGGCAATCGCGGTGCGCGACCAGGTGGTCGACGCGGCCGCTGCGCAGCATGGAGCCAGATTGCGCGACTAGGCGTCTGAGGGGCGGCAGGCGCCGGCGGAATCCGGCGCGTGACGTTATCCACAGCAGTTCAGCAGGCATCCCGCCGGCGCCGCAGCTCGCGTAGATTGCTCCCATGCTGCGGAGGGCAGAGCACGTTTGGCAATCGCGCGACCGGGAGCAGGGATCGGCGGTCGTCGAGTTTTCGCTCATCTCGATCCTGCTGATCTTCCTGCTCTTCGGGGTGCTCCAGGTCGCCGTCTTCTTCTACCTGCGCAACGTCGTCATGGCTCAGGCCAGCGCGAGCGCGCGCTATGCGGCGGCCGCGAATATCCCGGCGGGCGCGGCCGCACCGCGGGCAAAGGAGTTGATCGCCGCCACCCTTGGGTCCTCGGTGGCCAATTCGCTCAACTGCACGGCGAGGGGAGCCATCGACGCCCCGTCCGGGCTGCAGGTGGTGGTCGTGCACTGCTCGGGAAACATCCGGTCGATCTTCCTGCCGGTAGGCGCGCTGCTCAATCTCGACGTGACCGCGACTGCGCTGAAGGAGCCGACCTGATGGGCGAGTTCAGGTTGGCCGCCGTGGCCCGGCGTGGGCGTCGCATGCTTCGCGCACGCCTCGGTGCCGGTGCTGGTGCTGGCGATAGTGGTAACGCGGTCGTCGAGTTTGTCTTCGTGGCGCTGATCGCCTTGGTGCCGCTGGTGTACCTGATCGCGGCGGTGGCGGTGGTCGACAACAGCAAGGCAGTGGTGGCGCAGGCGGCCCGCGACGCCGGTCGGGCGTTCGCGACGGCCGAGTCCACTCGCCTCGGCCGGCTGCGGGCTGAGACAGCCGTACGCCTGGACTTCGCCAGTCACGGATTCGCCGACGACGGCGAACTGCGTTTCGTCGCGGCTGGGTCGTCCTGTTCGGGCGAGTCGTTGGCACCGGTGGTGGCTCCCGGCGCGCGGTACCGCGTCTGCGTAACCCGAAAAACCCGAGTCCCGGCGGTGCCGGCTGTGCTGTCGGCGGGCGGCATCACTACGCTCGGGTCATACGAGCTTTTCGTGGACGACTACCGAACGGTGGCCCCGTCTTGATCGGGCGTCGCGTGGTCGAGCCCGGACACGGAGTCCAATGTACTTGCATCGAGATGCAGAGCGGTGAATAATTGTGCACATGGGCATTCGAGTCGCAGTCGCCGGTGCAAGTGGCTACGCCGGAGGAGAGCTCCTTCGGCTGCTGAGCGCACATCCTGAGCTGGAGGTCGTCGCAGCGACCGCGCACAGCAATGTCGGTCAACCGGTGGTCGCGGTCCACCCCGGCCTGCGCAGCCTGGCCGGCCTGCGCTTCGCCCCGACCACGGCGGCCACGCTCAGTGAAGCCGATATCGTCTTCCTCGCCCTGCCGCACGGTTCCTCCGGTGAGCTGGCGGCTCAGCTGCCCGACGGTCTGAAGATTGTTGATCTCGGCGCCGACCATCGGCTCATCGACGGCGCGACCTTCGAGAGCTACTACAAGACGGCTCATCCGGGAACCTGGACCTACGGACTGCCGGAACTGCCCGGGCAGCGGGAGAAGATCGCCGCCTCCAGCCGGGTTGCCAACACCGGCTGCTACGCGGTGGCGACGATCCTCGCCCTGGCCCCGCTCGTCGCGGCCGGCGTGATCGAGACCGAGGATGTCGTGGTGGTGGCGGCCAGTGGCACCTCCGGTGCCGGTCGGTCGGCGAAGATCAACCTGCTCGGCAGCGAAGTGATGGGTGATGTGTCGCCGTACAAGGTCGGGGCTCACCAGCACGTCCCGGAGATCCTGCAGGCCAGCGGAGCCCGGACGCTGTCAATGACGCCGCTGCTCGCCCCGATGCCCCGCGGGATCCTGGCTACGGTCACCGCCCGTCCCACCTCCGCGGCGCTCACCGAGGCCGAGGTGCGCGGCGTCCTGCACCAGGCGTACGCCGACGAGCCCTTCGTCCACCTGCTGGAGGAGGGCGTCCAACCGCGGACCGCGGCGACCGCCGGATCCAACAGCGTGCACCTGCAGGCGGTGATCGACATCAACTCCGGGCGGGTGATCGTCACCAGCGCGATCGACAACATCGGCAAGGGTGCGGCCGGCCAGGCCCTGCAGAACGCCAACATCATGCTCGGCCTGGACGAACGGGCCGGCCTCGCGGTCGACGCCGTCGCGCCATGATCGGGGCGTGCGAAGTGATCAGGGTCGGCATCGACGATGGAGTGAATTCGTGACGGTCACCGTAGCCAAGGGATTTCGGGCCATCGGCGTCGCGGCCGGTCTGAAA
The DNA here is from genome assembly GCF_900230215.1 of Jatrophihabitans sp. GAS493. NCBI lineage: Bacteria > Bacillati > Actinomycetota > Actinomycetes > Jatrophihabitantales > Jatrophihabitantaceae > Jatrophihabitans > Jatrophihabitans sp. GAS493. The sequence continues at coordinate 3,196,881 of NZ_LT907982.1, forward strand.
TCCTCCGGCGCGCCGGATGTCGCGCTGGTGGTCAACGACGGCCCACGTGACGCCGCCACTGCCGTCTTCACCGCGAATCGGGTCAAGGCCGCCCCCGTCCGCTGGTCTCAGCAGGTGCTCGCCGACCGGCAGCTTCGCGCCGTGATCCTCAACTCCGGCGGGGCCAACGCCTGTACCGGCCCGGCCGGTTTCGCCGACACCCATTTCACCGCAGAACGGGTGGCTCAGCTGCTGCAGATCGGAGCCGGCGAGGTCGCCGTCTGCTCGACTGGCCTGATCGGCGAGCGGCTGCCGATGGAGAAGCTGCTCCCCGGGGTCGACGCGGCTGTCGCGGCGTTGACACCCGACGGGGGAGTGCTGGCCGCGGAGGCGATTCGCACCACCGACACCGTGGCCAAGGTCGCCGCCTTCACCCATCCGGACGGGTGGAGTATCGGGGGCATGGCCAAGGGGGCGGGAATGCTGGCTCCGTCGCTGGCCACCATGCTCTGCGTCATCACCAGCGATGCCGACATCGAACCAGAGGTGCTGGAGAGATCACTGCGGGCGAGCACCGCGAAGACGTTCGACCGGCTGGACTCCGACGGCTGCATGTCGACCAACGACACCGTGCTGCTGATGGCCAACGGCGCCAGCGAACATCGTCCGAATGATCAGGACTTTGCCGACGCCCTGCTCGGGATCTGCGCATCGCTGGCCGCGCAACTTCTCGCCGATGCCGAAGGCGCAACGAAGGAGATCGCCATCGAGGTGGTCGGCGCGGCGTCGGAGACCGATGCGGTCGAGGTCGGACGCTCAATCGCCCGAAACAACCTGCTCAAGTGCGCGCTCTTCGGCAACGACCCGAACTGGGGCCGGGTGCTGGCCGCCATCGGCACCACCTCCGCGATCTTCGAGCCCGATGAGCTCGACGTCGCGATCAACGGGGTTGAGGTGTGCCGGGGTGGTGCCGCCGGTGAACCTCGCGAGCTGGTCGACCTGAGTGGGCGGGCGATCACCATCACCGCCGATCTGAACGCCGGGACTAGTTCCGCCACGGTGTACACGAACGATCTCTCGCACGCTTACGTCGAAGAGAACTCGGCCTACTCGTCATGACCGCAGAGACGGAGATCCGGTGATGACCCGGGACCGGGAGCAGGCGCTGGCCAAGGCGGCCACCCTGGTCGATGCGCTGCCCTGGCTCGGCCGTTTCCACGGCAAGATCGTCGTCGTGAAGTACGGCGGCAACGCGATGACATCACCGCAGCTGCAGCGGGCCTTCGCCGAGGACATCGTCTTTCTGCGGTACGCCGGACTGAAGCCGGTCGTGGTCCACGGCGGTGGTCCGCAGATCACCGAGCACCTCGATCGGGTCGGCATCGTCAGCGAATTCAAGGCCGGCCTGCGGGTCACCACCCCCGAGGCGATGAAGATCGTGCGGATGGTGCTGGTCGGACAGGTCAACGGCGAGGTCGTCAATCTGATCAATGATCACGGTGCCTTCGCTGTCGGCCTCTGCGGTGAGGACGGCGGAATGCTCACCGCTACCCGCCGACCGGCCATGATCGACGGAGTTGCGGTTGATATCGGACAGGTCGGCGACGTCACCGCGGTCGATCCGTCCACCATTCACGCGCTCATCGACGCCGGCCGGATCCCGGTCATCGCCACGGTTGCCCGCGGCGCCGACGGCCTGTCTTACAACGTGAACGCCGACACCGCGGCCGCCGCAGTCGCCGTGGCGCTGAACGCCGAGAAGCTCATCGTCTTGACCGATGTCGAGGGGCTCTACGCAGACTGGCCGAACAGCGCTGAGGTGGTGAGCCAGATCGGCGTCGCCGATCTCGCGCAGCTCATCCCTACCCTCTCCGCCGGGATGGCGCCGAAGATGGAGGCCTGCCTGCGAGCGGTCGAGGGCGGGGTGCCCAGAGCGCACGTTCTGGATGGGCGGGTGCCGCACGCCCTGCTGCTGGAGGTCTTCACCTCCGAAGGCGTCGGCACGATGGTGTTGCCGGACGACGCAATCTCAGAACAGGTGGCGGAATGAGTAGCAACAGCGAACTGCGCAGCCGTTGGGGTGCGGTGATGATGAACAACTATGGCACGCCGCCGATCGCCTTGAGCCGTGGCGCCGGCGTGAGTGTCTGGGACGCCGACGGCAACGAATACCTGGATTTCGTCGGCGGGATCGCTGTTTCGTCCCTCGGCCACGCCCACCCGGCCATCGTGGCCGCGGTCAGTGAGCAGGTCACCCGGCTGGCGCACACCTCGAATCTGGTGATCCACGAGCCCGGCGTCCGGCTGGCCGAGAAGCTGCAGGAACTACTCGGTGACGGGGCGCGGACGTTCTTCGCCAACAGCGGTACCGAGGCCAACGAATGTGCCATAAAACTGAGCAGAAAGTACGGACGCCAGCTTAGTCCGGACGGCAGCCGTCTAGGTATCGTCGCCTCCAACGGCGGCTTCCACGGGCGCACGCTCGGATCGCTGGCGATAACCGGCAACCCGAGCAAGCGGACTCCCTTCGAGCCGCTGCCCGGCCCGGTCACCTTCGTCGACTTCGGTGATGTGCAGGCACTGCGGACCGCAGTGGATGAGACGACGGCGGCCGTCTTCCTCGAGACCACCCTCGGTGAGGGTGGCGTGGTGCCGGCTCCCGCTGGCTTCCTGGCCGCCGCCCGCGCGATCTGTGACGAGGCCGGCGCGCTGCTGGTGATCGACGAGGTGCAGAGCGGCATCGGCCGTACCGGACAGTGGTTCGCCAGCCAGGCGGAGGGCGTCCGGCCGGACATACTCACCCTCGCCAAGGGCCTCGGTGGCGGACTGCCGATCGGAGCCTGCATCGCCTTCGGGCCGGCGGCGGAGCTCTTCGACCCGGGAGACCACGGGAGCACCTTCGGCGGCAACCCGATCTCGTGCGCCGCGGCGCTGGCCGTCATCACCACGATCCAGGACGAGCACCTGCTCGACTCGGTGAAGCGAGTCGGGGAGTCACTGGCCCAGCAACTCCTGGCGATCAATTCGCCGCTGGTCGCTGATGTGCGAGGGTCCGGCCTGTGGCGCGCACTGGCACTTCGTGCCGAGGTGGCGGCCGATGTCGAGTTGGCGGCCCGCCAGCACGGACTGCTGGTCAACGCAGTGAAGGCCGACGTCATCCGGCTGGCCCCGCCGTTGACCGTCCAGCAGCGCGAGGTGGACTCGGCCGTACAGCGTCTGGCTACGGCTCTAACCGACGTCTCCGGAGAGATCTCATGACCCGTCATTTCCTGCGCGACGACGACCTCAGCCCGGTGGAGCAGGCAGCGGTACTGAGCCTGGCCGCGGAGATGAAGGCGAGCCGCTTCGTCCATCAGCCGCTGGCCGGCCCACGAACCGTCGCGGTGATCTTCGACAAGCCGTCTACCCGCACCCGGGTCTCGTTCAGTGTCGGGATCGCCGAGCTCGGCGGCTACCCGTTGGTGATCGACGGCGGCAGCAGCCAATTGGGGCGGGGCGAGCCGATCGAGGACACTGCCCGGGTGCTCGACCGGCAGGTCGCCGCGATCGTGTGGCGCACCTTCGGCCATGATCGGATCGAGGCGATGGCCTCGGCCAGCAGCGTGCCGGTCGTCAACGCCCTCACCGACGACTTCCACCCGTGCCAGATCCTCGCCGATCTGCAGACCGTGGCCGAACGCCGGGGAACACTGGCTGGGCTGACCTTCAGCTACGTCGGGGACGCGGCCAACAATATGGCGCATTCGTATCTGCTCGGCTGTGCCACCGCGGGAATGCATGTGCGGGTGGCGGGACCGGCGGACTACCAGCCCAATCCCGAGGTGGTCCTGCAGGCCGAGAAGATCGCAGCCCAGACCGGGGGTTCGGTGCTGGTCACCACCAGCATGGCCGAGGCCGTGGCCGGCGCGGACGTACTGGCCACCGACACCTGGGTCTCGATGGGCCAGGAGGAGGAGAAGGCGAGCCGCGCCAGCAAGTTCCTCGACTACTCGATCACCGCCGAGGCGCTGGCCGCCGCTGCCCCGGATGCGATCGTGCTGCACTGCCTGCCCGCCTACCGCGGTCTGGAGATCGCCGCTGATGTCATCGACGGCCCGCAGAGCGCGGTGTGGGACGAGGCGGAGAACCGCCTGCACGCGCAGAAGGCTCTCCTCACCTGGTTGTTGGACCAGAGCTGATGGCGGGGGAAGATCATCGTGTGAACGATCCGCCCGCCAACCGCGAGACACATCCGCAGATCCCGGTCGACCCGCGTCCGGCCGACAACCAGCAGCCGGACGGTAACCAGCAGCCGGACGGTAACCAGCAGCCGGCGGTGGAGGCGCAGCACGGCCGGGAGTTCAGCAGCAAGGCCGCCCGCCACGCGCGCATAGTCGCGGCGTTGTCGCTGCGTACCGTGCATTCCCAGGCGGAGCTGGCGCGAGTGCTCAGTGCTGAAGGTTTTCAGGTCACCCAGGCCACGCTCAGTCGCGACTTGGACGAACTGGGCGCGGTGAAGCTGCGTACGCCCGACGGTGGTGTCTCGGTCTACGTCATCCCGGAGGACGGCTCGCCGCTGGCCGTCCGCTCAGCTGACGACGCGCCACCCCAGCGGCTGGCGCGACTGCTCGGTGAGATGATGGTCTCCATCGAGTCCAGTGCCAATCTCGCGGTGCTGCGAACCCCGCCCGGCGCCGCGCACTACCTGGCCTCAGCGATCGACCGCGCCGGGCTTCGTGACGTCATCGGCTGCATCGCCGGCGATGACACCATCCTTGTGGTGAGCAGGGAGGCGGTCGGGGGGCAGGCGCTGGCCAACTACCTCGTCGAGCTCTCCCGCGACTCCTGACCTGCACCGAATCAGCCAGCAATGACAACCAATGGAGTGAAGCACGAGTGAGTAAGGTCCTGACCTCCCTGCCGGTGGGTGAGCGTGTCGGCATCGCCTTCTCCGGCGGCCTCGACACCTCGGTAGCGGTCGCCTGGATGCGCGCCAAGGGCGCCATTCCCTGCGCGTACACCGCCGACATCGGGCAGGCCGACGAGCCTGACATCTCCGGCGTCCCGGCGCGCGCCAAGGAATACGGCGCGGAGCTGGCGCGTGCCGTCGACTGCCGCCGCGAGCTCGTGGAGGAGGGGCTGGCCGCGCTGGCCTGCGGGGCATTCCACATCCGCTCCGGCGGTCGCACGTACTTCAACACCACCCCGCTGGGGCGTGCGGTCACCGGCACCCTGCTGGTGCGGGCGATGCGGGACGACGACGTGCATATCTGGGGCGACGGCTCCACCTTCAAGGGCAACGACATCGAGCGCTTCTACCGGTACGGTCTGCTGGCCAACCCCGGTCTGCGGATCTACAAGCCCTGGTTGGACGCCGATTTCGTCACCGAGCTCGGTGGCCGGGCCGAGATGAGTCAGTGGCTCATCGAGAACAACCTGCCCTACCGGGATAGCAAGGACAAGGCGTACTCGACGGACGCCAACATCTGGGGCGCCACCCACGAGGCGAAGACCCTGGAGCATCTGGACGTCTCCCTGGAGACGGTCGACCCGATCATGGGCGTGAAATTCTGGGACCCATCGGTCGAGATCCTCACCGAGGACGTCACGGTTCGCTTCGACCGCGGCCGCCCGGTGGCCATCAACGGCGTCGGCTTCGACGACCCGGTCGCGCTCGTGCAGGAGGCGAACAACGTCGGGGGACGTCATGGCCTCGGCATGTCCGATCAGATCGAGAACCGGATCATCGAGGCCAAGTCACGCGGCATCTACGAGGCGCCCGGGATGGCGCTGCTGTGGACCGCCTACGAGCGCCTCCTCAACGCGATCCACAACGAAGACACCATTGCCAACTACCACGCCGAGGGGCGGCGCCTCGGTCGACTGCTCTACGAGGGACGCTGGCTCGATCCCCAGTCACTCATGCTTCGCGAGTCGATCCAGCGCTGGGTGGCCTCGCTGGTCACCGGCGAGGTGACCCTGCGGCTGCGGCGCGGCGAAGACTTCACCGTCCTCGACACCCGTGGCCCCGACTTCTCCTACCATCCGGAGAAGCTCTCGATGGAGCGCACCGAGAACGCCGCGTTCGGCCCGGTCGACCGGATCGGGCAGCTGACGATGCGCAATCTCGACATCGCCGACTCCCGGGCGAAACTCGAGCAGTACGCGGCCCAGTCAGGCGGTCAATTGGGTCAGGCCTACCTCTTCGGCGAATTGGAGTCCGCCGGCCTGACTGAGGGTGGGGCGACCCAGATCTCCAACAACGCCGGGCCGGACGGCCCGGACGAGACAGTGCTCGACAACGCAGCGATGGAGTTCGGTGTTGACTAAGCAAGATGCGGCCCCTAAAGCCGCCGGAACGGAACTGCTCAGTGGGGCAACGCCACTGTGGGGCGGGCGTTTCAGCAGCGGTCCCTCAGCGGCGCTGCAGAAGCTGTCACTCTCCGTCCATTTCGATTGGCGGCTGGCGCCGTATGACCTGCAGGGGTCGAAGGCGCACGCCCGGGTACTGCACCGGGCCAACCTGCTCACCGACGACGAGCTGGCCCAGATGCTCGCGGCGCTGGACGGGTTGCAGATCGCGGTCGCGAACGGCGAATTCGTGCCGACCGTCGACGACGAGGACGTGCACACGGCGCTGGAGCGCGGGCTGATCGAAGAGCTCGGCACGCTGGGCGGCAAGCTTCGGGCCGGGCGTAGCCGCAACGACCAGGTGGCGACCGACCTGCGGCTCTATCTGCGCGATCACGCCCGTCAGGTTGCCGGCGCAATTGCCGATCTTGAGGCAGCGCTGGTCGAGTTGGCCAATGATCACCGCGAAGTGGCCATGCCCGGCATGACCCATCTGCAGCACGCGCAGCCGGTCCTCTTCGCCCATCATCTGCTGGCTCACGTCCACGCACTGGCCCGCGATGTCGACCGGCTTCGTGATTGGGACCGGCGGGCAGCCGTCTCGCCCCTCGGATCCGGCGCGCTGGCCGGCTCGTCACTGCCGCTGGACCCGGCGGCGGTGGCCGCCGACTTGGGCTTCGATCGGCCGGCGGCCAACTCGGTGGACGCGGTCTCAGACCGTGACTTCGTCGCGGAGTTCCTCTTCATCGCGGCGCTGCTCGGCGTGCATCTCTCCCGAATCGGCGAGGAGGTGATTCTCTGGGCCACCAGCGAGTTCAGGTGGGTGCGGCTACACGACTCATGGGCCACCGGATCGTCGATCATGCCGCAGAAGAAGAACCCCGATATCGCGGAGTTGGCCCGCGGCAAGTCCGGGCGGTTCATCGGCAATCTGACCGGGTTGCTGGCCACTCTGAAGGCGCTGCCGCTGGCCTACGACCGGGATCTGCAGGAGGACAAGGAGCCGGTCTTCGATACCGTCGAGCAATTGCTGATGCTGCTGCCCGCCGTGACCGGCATGATGGCGACCCTGACGATTGATCGCGATCGTCTGACCGCCGCGGCCCCCGAAGGCTTTGCGTTGGCCACCGACGTCGCTGAGTGGTTGGTCCGCGAGGGCGTGCCATTCCGCGAGGCTCACGAGGTCTCCGGCGCCTTCGTCTCCTACTGCGAGGCGCGGGAGCTTGACCTGCCGGATCTGACCGACGAGCAGCTCGTCGAAGTGAGCCCTCATCTGACTCCGGCGGTGCGGTCGGTGCTCAGTGTCGAGGGGGCGCTGCAGGCCCGGTCCTCTGTCGGCGGCACGTCGCCGGCCCGAGTGCTCGAGCAGATCGAGAATCTGCGCCGCGACATCTCCGCTCAGCAGACCTGGGCCAGCGCCTATCCGGCTCGGTGATTGGTCACTTCGTGACTCGCTCGGACGGAGCCCACGTCGGTTCGCCCGCTGCGGGCTGACGTCGCAGATGGTCGATCGAGCGGAGTTGGCCGCAGCTGCCGTCGTGGTGGCGCCACGCCTGCTCGGGGCGGTGATCCAGTCACGGGTCGGTGGTGACGCGGTCTCGATCCGAATCACCGAGGTCGAAGCCTACGAAGGCTCCGACGACCCGGCTTCGCACGCGTTCCGGGGCCCCACCCCGCGCACCGAGGTCATGTTCGGCGAGGCCGGGCATCTCTATGTCTACTTCACCTACGGGATGCATTGGTGCGCGAACGTCGTCTGCGGCGTCGATGGTGCGGCTTCCGCCGTTCTGCTCCGGGCCGGCGAGGTGGTC